>NZ_JBWKOO010000021.1:0-64966 GCF_059416125.1 Stenotrophomonas sp. GW821-FHT09E08 | reverse complement strand
GGAAGTGAAACGTAGCTGCGCCGATGGTAGTGTGGCCTAAGCCATGCGAGAGTAGGTCATCGCCAGGGTTTATACCCAAAAACCCCGCTGCTCACGCAGCGGGGTTTTTCTTTGTGTTCCGGATAATGATTCCGGGATTATCTTCCGATGCGGGATTGCGCCTTCGGCGCAGGGCACGGGGATAAAGTTGCCGACCAGCGGCCGGTACTACCTGCAGATCCAGGCCACGCGCGGATGGATTGTTCCCGGGAAGAGCGGCGCCAACCAAGGTTGGCAGCTACCCACGGCAGGCTGAGCGGCAGTAGATCCACGCCACGCGCGGATGCTCTCCGCACCGGAATTCCGATGCAAACCAAGGTTGGTAGCTACCAGTGGTAGCCGGCGCAGGCGAATCCAGCAACTCCAGGAACGGCCTTTTCCTGACCCGTCACGCAGAACACGCAAAAAAAGACGGCGCCCTGCGGGCGCCGTCCTCATCAGATCGGGTTGTTGGTCGCGATCAGGCGACCAGGGCAATCCCCTGCGGTGACTGCTGGCGGAACACCGATACCGCTTCGGTCAGTGTCCCGGCCTGCGACTGCAGCTCGCGCGCCGCGGCGGTCGCTTCCTCCACCAGCGCAGCATTCTGCTGGGTTGCCTGATCCATCTGCACCACTGTCTGGTTGATCTGTTCGATACCGATCGACTGCTCCTGGGAGGCGGCCGATATCTCACGCATCAGGTGACTGACGTTCTCCACGCCACCCACGATCGCCTGCATGCGCTGGCCGGCGTCAGCCACCTGCTGTGCCCCGTCGCCGACCTGGCGACCGGCTTCGTCGATCAGCTTCTTGATCTCCTGGGCTGCAGCAGCCGAACGTTGTGCCAGGACACGAACCTCGCTGGCGACTACGGCAAAGCCGCGGCCCTGCTCGCCGGCCCGTGCTGCTTCCACAGCGGCGTTCAATGCCAGGATATTGGTCTGGAAGGCGATACCGTCGATGACGCCGGTGATGTCGCCGATCCGCTTCGACGCACCCTCGATGGCCTGCATGGTATCGACCACCCGTTGCATGGCGGCGTTGCCGTCGCCGGCCGCGCTCTGCGTGGCGGCCGCCAACGTACTGGCCTCCCGTGCGTGGGCGGCGTTCTGGCGCACCGTGGCCGTCAGTTCCTCCATCGATGCCGCGGTTTCCTGCAGGTGCGCGGCCTGACGCTCGCTGCGTTCGGACAGCGCGCCGTTGCCGGCGGCAATCTCGCTGGCTGCCGTGCTGATCGACGCCGCGCACTGCTGGATGTGGCCTACCATCCGCGCCAACTGCCCGGCGGTGGCATTGGCGTCGCGCTGGATCGCAGCAAAGGCTCCGTGGTATTCACCGCGCATGCGGCGGTCGAGATCACCGTTGGCCAGGGCCGAAAGCATCTGCCGCACTTCATCGACAGTGCCGCCCAAGGTATCGAGCAGCTGATTGATGCCACCGGTCAGTCCATCCAGGAAGCTGGCGCCCTCGCTGACCTGCAGGCGCTGATCGAGATCACCCGCGGCAGCTGCAGCGACGATGCCGGCAACTGCGTTCTCCAGGGCCAGCTCATGAGTGCGGTCGTGCCACTCCACGGCGAAGCCCAGCCGCGCGCCCTGCGCGTCGAACACCGGCGTGACTACCTGTGCGAAGTGCACCGGCCCGATCTGCACCTTGCCGTTGTGGGTCACCTGCAGGCCGTTGAGGATGGCGCGGATGCGGTCCGGGTTGGCATGGAAGCGATGGATGCTGCTGCCGACCAGGCGTTCGGCGTCAAAATCGGGAAACGCCTGGCGCAGGGTGGCCTGCTGGTTGCGCAGCAGGGCTACCACCGAGCGGTTCACGTAGCGGATCACGTGATCGTTGTCGGCAATCATCATTGCCGTGCGCGATGCATCCAGTGCCTGGCGGATCTGTGCGTTCTCGGCATTGGCCTCTGCTTCGCGGCCGCGCTGCGCCTGTACATGGCGGGCGGTATCGGCCAGCGCGTGTGCCAGCGAACCCGGTGCATACGCGCTGGTGTCCGCGTGTGCACCGAGATCGGCGCCGGTGGCGATATCACGCGCGAGCGCGGCCAGTCGGCGTGGACCGTGGCCGAGGGCCTCGGTCTGCTGGCGAAGGCGCAGCGCGACCTGGCCAAGGAACAGGGTCAGGCCGGCCAGCAGGGCGGCCTGCAGCAGGGTCGGCAGCACCGCAGCGCCATCCAGCGTCGGCGCCAGCAGTATGAGCGTGCCGACACCACCGGCCAACCACACCGGCAGGCGATCGCGATGACCCAGCAACGCGCCCAGCAGCAGTGCGATCGGCAGCGCCGGCGACAGACCGGTGATCGCACACAACAGCGTCAGCTGCAGTGACAACAGCAGCGCCAGGCCATTGCGGGCGATGACCTGACCCGCCTGCGGGCCAGCAAGCCACATGGCAGGCAATACCGCGACGGCGGTCAACGAGGCGCTCAGCACCTGCGGGCCGCGCACGGCCAGCAGCAGGCCGGCCACGGCCAGGGCCGCACTGCCAAGCAGCAGGCGACGATCAGCACTACGCGCGAGCTGCTGCAGATGCGGCAGGCGGGCGGTATCGGGGGGACGGGAGAATGCAGCGGACATCGGCGACTCCTGGATCAACAAACGACAACGGCCACGCCCTGATGCACGCGCAACGGCGTGCTCATGGCATGGACCGGGAATTGGGGGAATGCGGCGCAATCAACGCCGCAGCGACGGCGCGCCGTGACCCCATCCTGTGGGTGACGGTGCAGTAAAGCGGGCATGCGGACTTCCTTGGAGAACCAGACACACGCCGCAGGCCCGACCGGACCCGCGTGCCGCGGGCGCAGGGGCCCGCAACTGGTGTATCGGCCGCAAGCGCGCAGAGTGAAGTGCGCGCCGGTCCGGACTCAGCCGGCGTTGTCGTTGTTGAAGAAGCTCAGGATCACTTCGGCGATCCGTGCCGGGTCTTCCATGTGCAGGTGGTGGTTGCCGGGAAACACCGCCAGCCGTCCATCACGCAGGTGCCGCAGGCGATCACTACGCATCGGCTCCGGATAGTAGGACTGCGCCGGCGTGGCATAGATCACCTGCGTCGGGCAGGCGATGGCCTGCAGCAGGTTGTCGATCTGGCCTTCGCTGAGGCGGATCGCGGTGGGCAGCATCAGGCGTGGATCACTGCACCAGCGGTAGCCACCTTCCACGGGTTCGACGCCGCGTTCGACCAGTAGCCGTGCGCAGCCTTCGCTGAGCTGGTTGGTCATCATCCGCGCGCGGATCGGTGCGGCCAGGTCGGGAAATACACGCAGCTGCTTGCGGGACAGGCCACGTGTGGCATTCACATGCTCGCGCAGGCGGTTGGCGGTTTCTTCCTCGGGCCCGCGCAGGCCACCGAGTGCTTCGATCGCCACCAGCCGTTCGATGCGGTCGCTGACCGACGCGGTGAGGCTGGCGATGCCGGCGCCCATCGAATGGCCGAGCAGGGTGAAGCGGTCCCAACCCAGTGCATCGGCGACATCGAGCACGTGGCAGATCGCGGCTGCGGTGGTGTAGCTGGCACCGGCCGGCAGATGCGCGCTGTGGCCATGGCCGGGCAGGTCGATCGCCACCAGCTGCAACGATGACAGGTGGGGTGCCAGCGGCATGAAGCTGGCCGCGTTGTCGAGCCAGCCATGCAGGGCCAGCACACGCGGGCCGTCGCCGTGGTTGCGCAGGCCGGCGACGCGGCTGCCACCCACCTCGAGTTCAAACGGCTGCAGGCTCATGCCAGTGACGCCACGGCCAGCCGTGCCAGCGCACGCGCGTGATCTGGTTCGGCGTTGAGGCACGGGATGTAGCGCATCTTCGCGCCACGTTCGGCCAGCGTTTCGGTGAAGCCCATCGCCACTTCTTCCAATGTTTCCAGGCAGTCGGTGGCGAAACCCGGGCAGACCACGTCGATCTGCTTCACGCCGGATTCGGCCAGCGCCCACAGGCTGGGCTCGGCGTACGGCTGCAGCCAGCGTTCGCGGCCGAAGCGCGACTGGTAGCCGAGTTGCCACTCGTCGTTGGCCAGGCCCAGTGCATTGGCGATGGCACGTGCACTGGCCTCGCAGCGCTGCGGATACGGGTCACCGCCATCGGCCAAGCGCTGTGGGATGCCATGGAAGGAGAACATCAGCTTCTGGCCGCGGCCATGCTGCTCCCAGTAGCGCCGGATGGAGCCGGCAACCGCCTCGACCCAGCCCGGATCGACTGAATAGTCGCGGACCAGGCTGACGGTCACGCCCGGGTTGCGGCGCTGCCAGGAATCGACACGGTCTTCGACCGAGGCGGTGGTGGTCGTCGAGTACTGCGGATACAGCGGCAGCACCACGATGCGGCGCGCGCCTTCGGCGGCCAGGCGGTCGAGCTCGCTGCCCAGTGCCGGTTCACCGTAGCGCATCGCATGGCGTACCGTCAGCGACGGCAGCAGCGCCTGCATGGCCTGCGCCAGCTGACGGGTATACACCATCAGCGGTGAGCCATCGGGCAGCCAGACCTGGGCATACTTGGCCGCCGAACGGCTGCTGCGCAGCGGCAGGATCAGGCCGCGCAGCAGCGGCTGCCACAGCAGCGCCGGGATCGAGACCACGCGGGGGTCGGACAGGAATTCAGCCAGGTAACGGCGTACGGCAGGAGCCGTCGGCGTCTCGGGCGTGCCTAGGTTGACCGCCAACACGGCGGTATCGGGTGCGTCGAGCATGGTGGCTATTGTCGCCGATCCGATGCCGCGCCGGGATGCAGGGTTCGGATTGCAGGCATAGCCCACGTCAATGTGGGTGGGCAACGCTCATTGGCGATTCATGGCAACACTATTAATTTCAGTCACTTGCTATATCTTCCTATGGACTGACTTCTGGAGCCTGCCATGCGTCGCCCGATCCAAGCCCTGCTGATCGCCGCCACTCTGCTGTCCAGCCAGGCCATGGCCGGACCGCAGGAAGACCAGCGCGCCCGCAATGCGGTACGTGTGCTGGCTGAAATCCAGGGAATCCCTGAACAGGGTATTCCTGACAAGTTGCTGGACGAAGGCCGCGCCGTCATCGTCATTCCCGACACGATCAAGGCCGGTCTGGTCATTGGTGGTCGCCGTGGACATGGCCTGATGTCGGTGCGCATGCCCAACGGCGCCTGGTCCAACCCGGTGTTCATCAAGCTCACTGGTGGCAGCATCGGCTTCCAGGCCGGTGTGCAGTCCTCCGACGTGGTGCTGGTGTTCCGCAACGACCGCAGCCTGGACAATCTGGTCAACGGCAAGTTCACCCTTGGCGCCGATGCCGGTGTCGCGGCGGGCCCGGTTGGCCGCAATGCCGCTGCTGCGACCGACGGCCAGCTGAAGGCCGAGATCTGGTCGTGGTCCCGCGCTCGTGGCCTGTTCGCCGGTGTTGCCCTTGATGGTGCGGTGCTGCAGATCGACGATGCCGCCAACCTCGACGCCTACGGCAGCAACACCACGCCGCGGATGATCTTCGAAGGCCGTGCGTCGGGTTCGCCGTCGATGGATGTGGTCGCCTTCCGCGACCGCCTGGAAGAGGCCACCTACGCCGCTCGCAACAACCGCAACGGCAACGGCGGCAACGCCCCGCGGCCGGCAGCAGTCCCGGCCGCTGCGCCGGCGCCTGTTCAGGCAGCGCCCGCTGCGCCGGCCGAAGCCACCACCGCGCCGCTGCAGAACGTGCCGCAGGCCCCGCCGGCGCAGCAGCAGGGCTTCCAGCCGGTCACCGACGGTGAAATCCGCACGGAAACGCTGGGCGGAAACTGACTTTCGTCACGCGCGCCGGCTAACACCCGGTGCGCTATGCTCGACAGCCTGATCACTAACGTAACGAGCGTCTTTATGGGCAGTTTCAGCATCTGGCATTGGTTGGTCGTGCTGGCCATCGTCCTGCTGGTGTTCGGCACCAAGCGCCTGACCAGCGGCGCCAAGGATCTCGGTTCGGCGGTCAAGGAATTCAAGAAGGGCATGCGCGACGAGGACAAGCCGAACGCGCAGCTGGGCGATGAATCGCGCAGCCAGGATGCCTCGCGCACCGCGCAGGACGAGCACGACCGCACCCCACGCTGATCCGGAGCGGTTGCGGTGTTTGATATCGGCTTCAGCGAACTGCTGGTGATTGCGGTGGTTGCCTTGGTGGTGCTCGGTCCCGAGCGCCTGCCCAAGGCGGCCCGCTTTGCCGGCCTGTGGGTACGTCGTGCCCGCAATCAGTGGGATTCGGTGAAACAGGAACTGGAGCGCGAACTGCAGGCCGAGGACATCAAGCGGCAGATGCAGGACGTGCGTCAGGGCATGCAGGACACCGAGAACCAGTTGCGTGCCAGCGGTGAAGCAATCCGCCGCGAAGCGCAGCAGGCGCAGCAGCAGGGCGATGACCTGGTGCAGGACGTGCGTACACCCGCACAGGCGGATCTGCCGCCACACCTGGGCCAGCCGGCCGAGACCGATGCGCCGGCACAGGACAACGGCCTGGTTTCGACAAAGGCTGCTACGGAAGGCGCTGTTTCTTCAGGGGCCGTTCCTGCCACGTCCCCTGAAGCCGGCCCGACGTCGCCGACGCAGAGCACGGAGCGTCATCCATGAGTGAACAGGACTTCGGCGAAAGCTCGCTGGTTGAACATCTGGTGGAACTGCGCGGACGCCTGGTACGCGCGCTGCTGGGTCTGGGCGTAGTGCTGCTGGGCCTGCTGCCGTTCACCCAGAAGCTGTACAACGCCTTGGCCGAACCGCTGGTCTCGCAGCTGCCGAACGGGCAGACGATGATCGCCACCAACCCGGCCGGCGCCTTCTTCGCCCCGCTGAAGCTGACCTTCTTCGTCGCCCTGTTCGTGGCGGTGCCGTGGCTGCTGTACCAGCTGTGGGCGTTCGTGGCCCCGGGCCTGTATGCGCGCGAGAAGCGCCTGGCGGTGCCGTTGCTGGTGTCGTCGGTGCTGCTGTTCTACGCCGGCTGCGCCTTCGCCTACTTCCTGGTGCTGCCGGCGGTGTTCCACTTCCTCACCACCTTCAGCCCGGACGTGATCGCGATCACCCCGGATGCGAACGCCTACCTGGACTTCGTGCTGGCGATCTTCTTCGCTTTCGGCGGCAGTTTCGAATTGCCAGTGGCGATGGTGATCCTGGTGCTGCTGGGCTGGGTGACGCCGCAGCAGTTCAAGGAAGGCCGCGGTTACGCGATCGTCGGCATCTTCGTGGTGGCGGCGGTGCTGACCCCGCCGGATGTAGTCTCGCAGCTGATGCTGGCGATCCCGATGTGCCTGCTGTACGAGCTGGGCATCCACGCCGCACGCTGGCTGGTGCCGTCGTCGGTGGTGAAGAAACCCGCCGCATGATGCGGTAGCGCCGGGCCATGCCCGGCGTGTCTTGGTTCTCGATGCGATGTCGGCCGCCGGGCATGGCCCGGCGCTACCGTTGAGCGCCGGTCAGGCGTGGAACACGTCGCTCGAGGTCGGCGTGCTCGGAATCGGCGGGGCCGCGCGGCTGCCGCGGTGCACGAACATCTGCTTCCACGCGGCATAGACCGCGCCGACATACAGCGGCATCAGTACCGTGGTCAGTACCAGCTGGGCGATGAAGGCCGCCGCCAGCGGGCCACCGATCAGCATCGCGATCTGGATCACGATCACGAACAGGATGTACATGCAGAACGCGGCGATCAGCCCGAGTACGGCGAACACAATCATCGCGCCGATGTTCTCGATGCAGCCCTGCAGACTCAGGCGCAGCGCATGCATGCCGCTCTGCTTGTCGAACACCACCAGCGCCGGCTGGGTGAACATCGCCAGCGACAGCGCCACCGCGCTCAGGAACACCAGCAGCATCCACAGCGCGATGCGCTTGGCCGGCAGGTTGGCGACCAGTGCGGCTGCGTCATCCGGCTTGATCTGCTGGCCGCTACGGCTGATCTCTTCCATCTTGGTCATGACCTCGCTGAAGGCGGTAAAGCCCTCGCGGCCGATCATCATGAACAGCAGCGCGCCCAGCAGCAGCACCGCCAGCACCTGGATCGCCAGCGGCACCAGCAGGTGGCTGACGCGGTGGTCGCGGATCGGCTGCAGCAGGTGCGAGGCGAGGCCCGGGCGGCCTTCGTCGATCTCGCCCACGGCATACAGCATGCCGCCGAACATGATCGGCGAAATGGCCAGGGTCATCAGCTGCACGGCCATGCCGGCGGCACCGGGAATCAGCGTCGACAGCAGGGTCACCACCCAGCTCACCAGCAGCCAGGTCAGGCCGATCCGGGCCAGCTGCAGCGGCGCACGCCGGTACAGGGAGAACGTATCCAGCAACCATTGAGCACCCGCCGAGGCCGGCAGCTTGCGAATCTCTTTCATGGACATCCGGGAGGGACAGAAAGGGGGCCGGGCAGTCACCCGTGCCGCCGATTATCCCTGTTTTGTCGCCGGCTGGGCTGAAGACAGCCGCGCCTGGCGGACGAAGCGGCGCAACAGCTGGCGGGCCAGCGGCGCGGCACTGACCGCACGCTCGATGCTGCGGGCGCAGCCGCCGTGGCGGCCGATGCAGTCGGCGCGGGCACGTACGTAGCCGCGCATGTGGTGGGTGGCGAACTCGGGATGGAACTGCACGCCCCAGGCCTGGCGCCCCCAGCGGAAGGCGTGGCAGCCGTCCAGCGGAGAGCGCGCCAGCACCTCGGCACCGTCCGGCGCGCGCAGCACCGTCTGCAGGTGAGTGGCATGGGCGGCGAAATGCTGCGGCAGGCCCTGGAACAATGGGTCCTGCGCGGCCTGCGGCTGCAGTTCCAGCTCGATCGTGCCGGACTCACGGCCGGCCGGGTTGTAGGCCACCTCGCCACCCAGCGCGTGCGCCAGCAGCTGGTGGCCGTAGCAGATGCCGAACACCGGCAGGTCGTCGTGGGCGGTCTGGCGCAGCCACGCCGCACTGCGTTCGCTCCATTCGGCATGGTCGGTGACGAAGGCAGCCGAGCCGGTCACCAGCACGCCGGCGAAGGCATGCGGGTCGGGCAGGGCGCCACCGTGTTCGACATCGACCACCACCGTCTCGTGATCCTCCAGCCCGGCGGCAACGCGGATCCAGTGCGGGAAGCGCCCGTAGCGGCGCAGCGACGGAACCGGGCGGCCGGTTTCAAGGATCAGGAATGGGGCTGGGTTCATCCGGGGGCGGCAGGACTGACAGGACTTCCTCGATTGTAGTCAGCCCCTGCGCCACCTTTTCAAGCCCGGCCTGGCGCAGGGTTCGCAGCCCTTCAGCCCGCGCGGCGCGGGTGAAACCGGCCAGATCCATGTCGGCGCGGATCTGCCCGCGCAGCCGCGAGCCCAATGGCAGCAACTCATACAGGCCGATGCGGCCCAGGAATCCGGTGCGCCGGCACTCCAGGCAACCGACCGGCCGACAGGGCGTGGCGGCATCTGGATATGCAGCATGGCTATCAGCCAGAACCGCCCAATCGGCCGCGCCGAGACTGTGTGGCTGCTTGCAGTGCGGGCACAGCGTGCGTACCAGGCGCTGGGCAAGGATGCCGTTGAGGGTGCTGGCCAGCAGGTAGTGCGGCACGCCCAGGTCGAGCAGGCGGGTGACCGCCGAGGGCGCGTCGTTGGTGTGCAGGGTGGACAGCACCAGGTGGCCGGTCAACGAAGCCTGCACCGCCATCTGCGCGGTTTCCAGGTCGCGGATCTCACCGATCATGATGATGTCCGGGTCCTGCCGCAGCAGGGTGCGCACGCCGCTGGCGAAGTCCAGGTCGATGTTGGTCTGCACCTGCATCTGGTTGAACTCGGGCGCGATCATCTCGATCGGGTCCTCCACCGTGCACACGTTCACGTCCGGCGTGGCCAGGCGCTTCAGCGTCGAATACAGGGTGGTGGTCTTGCCCGAGCCGGTCGGGCCGGTCACCAGCACGATGCCGTGCGGACGCTCCACCAGCGCATTCCAGCCAGCGGCCTCCTGCGGGCTGAAACCGAGCTGGTCGATGCTCTTGAAGGCGGCATCGGGGTCGAAGATGCGCATCACGCACTTCTCGCCGAAGGCGGTGGGCATGGTCGACAGGCGCATCTCGACCTCGCGGCCGCCGGGCGAACGGGTCTTGATGCGACCATCCTGCGGGCGCCGGCGTTCGGCCAGATCCATGCGGCCAAGCACCTTGATGCGGCTGACCACGGCGGTCATCACCGCCGGCGGCACCTCGAACACCTTGTGCAGCACGCCGTCGATGCGGAAGCGCATGCGCCCCATCTCGCGGCGCGGCTCCAGGTGGATGTCCGACGCGCGCTGCTCGTAGGCGTACTGCAGCAGCCAGTCGACGATATGCACGATGTGCTGGTCGTCGGCGTTGACGTCGCCGGTGCGGCCCAACTCGACCAGCTGCTCGAAGCTCGGCATGGTGGTGTTGGCCTCGCCGCGCACGTCGCCACCGGCCCCGCGCACCGAGCGGGTCACCCCGTAGAACTCCATGGTGTAGCGGTGCAGGTCCAGCGGATTGACTACCGCCAGCTCGATCCGGCGCCGGGTCAGGTGCTGCAGGTCACGGCGCCATTCCTGCACCAGCGGCTCGCTGGTGGCCACCAGTACGCGCTCGGCATCCACCGCCAGCGGCAGGAAGCGGTGGCGGCGGGCGTAGGCGTGGGAGACCAGTGCGGTGACGGCGGCAACGTCGACCCGGGTCGGATCGATACGCAGGTAGCGGCTGCTGGTGCGCCGCGCCAGCCACTCGGTGAGGCGCTCCAGGGTCAGCTCGCCGCCGCCACTGGCCGCCAGCTTGAGGTTGGACAGCAGCACCAGCGGGTGCACTTCGCTGGCATTGCGCGCGCCCTGTGCGGAAAACCGCATGCGTTCCCGGTCCTGCTCGGCCACCAGGCCATCGGCGATCAGGGCCGCGCCCACCTGTTCGAACTGCAGGCGACCCCACGGCAGCGGTACGCCGCCAGCCTCGCCGGGCGTGCCCACCGGCAGCCGATGTTCCATCTGCCTGCTCCTCCCGGGTACGGAATGCCCCGCAGGTCGGCCGTTATACTAGCGCACCCCCTTGCCGGCCAAGACTCGTCCGCATGTCCGCGACCCCGACCGTTCCGATCACTTTCCAGGGCCTGATCCAGACCCTGAACCAGTTCTGGGCCCAGCAGGGCTGCGTGCTCATCCAGCCGCTCGACCTGGAGGTGGGCGCCGGTACCTTCCACCCGGCCACCTTCCTGCGTGCGATCGGTCCGGAAAGCTGGAACGCGGCCTACGTGCAGCCCTCGCGCCGCCCGACCGACGGCCGCTACGGCGAGAACCCGAACCGCCTGCAGCGCTATTACCAGTACCAGGTGGCGATGAAGCCGGCGCCGGACAACATCCAGCAGCTGTACCTGGATTCGCTGAAGGCGCTGGGCATCGATCCGCTGGTGCACGACCTGCGCTTCGTCGAGGACAACTGGGAATCGCCGACGCTGGGCGCCTGGGGCCTGGGCTGGGAAGTCTGGCTCAACGGCATGGAAGTGACCCAGTTCACCTACTTCCAGCAGGCCGGTGGCCTGGAGTGCCGCCCGGTGCTGGGCGAGA
This sequence comes from Stenotrophomonas sp. GW821-FHT09E08, assembly GCF_059416125.1. NCBI lineage: Bacteria > Pseudomonadati > Pseudomonadota > Gammaproteobacteria > Lysobacterales > Lysobacteraceae > Stenotrophomonas > Stenotrophomonas sp. GW821-FHT09E08. Next base: position 53,453 of record NZ_JBWKOO010000021.1, on the reverse strand, counting down.
TCACCTATGGTCTCGAACGCCTGTGCATGTACCTGCAGAACTGCGACAACGTCTACGACCTGGTGTGGACCTACGGCCCGGACGGCCAGCCGGTGACCTACGGCGATGTGTACCACCAGAACGAAGTTGAGCAGAGCACCTACAACTTCGAATACGCCGACGTGGAAGAAATGTTCCACCGCTTCGATGCCTGCGAGCGTGAAGCGCAGAAGCTGGTGGAAGTGAACCTGCCGCTGCCGGCCTACGAACAGGTGATGAAGGCCAGTCATACCTTCAACCTGCTCGATGCACGCCGCGCGATCAGCGTGACCGAGCGCCAGCGCTACATCCTGCGCGTGCGCGCGCTGGCCCAGGCGGTGGCCAAGGCGTACTACGAGCAGCGCGAGAAGCTGGGCTTCCCGGGCGCGAAGAAGGCCTGACGGCCGCTCTCCCCCTTACTCCGGGGCGCCGGACGCGTCGCGCGCTGCGCCCCCACCACAGGATTGAAACGATGAGCCAATTGTCCCCCCTGCTGATCGAACTGGGCACCGAAGAGCTACCGGTCAAGGCGCTGCCGGGCTTGGCCCAGGCCTTCTTCGATGGCGTTGTCGACGGCCTGCGCAAGCGCGGCGTCGCGCTGGAACTGGGCGATGCACGCCCGCTGTCGACCCCGCGCCGCCTGGCCGTGCTGCTGCCGGGCGTCGGCCTGGAGCAGCCGGAACAGCACAGCGAAGTGCTGGGCCCGTACCTGAACATCGCGCTGGACGCCGAAGGCCAGCCGACCAAGGCCCTGCAGGGCTTCGCCGCCAAGGCCGGGATCGACTGGACTGCGCTGGAGAAGACCACCGACAACAAGGGTGAGCGTTTCGTGCACCGCGCGGTGACGCCGGGCGCGAGCACCGCCAGCCTGCTGCCGGAGATCCTGCGCGAGGCAATTGCGGCGATGCCGATTCCCAAGCCGATGCGCTGGGGCGATCACGCCTGGGGCTTCGCGCGCCCGGCCCACTGGCTGGTGCTGCTGCACGGTGCCAACGTGGTTGAAGCCGAGCTGTTCGGCCTGCAGGCCGGCCGCGTCAGCCGTGGCCATCGCTTCCACCACGACCAGGCGGTGTCGCTGGCACAGCCGCAGGACTATGTTGAAGCCCTGCGCGCCGCCTTCGTGCTGGTCGACCCGAGTGAGCGCCGCGCGCGCATCGTCGCCGAGGTCGAGGCCGCCGCGGCCAAGGCCGGTGGCAGTGCGCGCATCACCGAAGACAACCTGGAGCAGGTGGTGAACCTGGTCGAGTGGCCGTCGGCGGTGCTGTGCAGCTTCGAGCGCGCGTTCCTGGCGGTACCGCAGGAAGCGCTGATCGAAACGATGGAGATCAACCAGAAGTTCTTCCCGGTGCTGGATGACAGTGGCACGCTGACCGAGAAGTTCATCGGCATCGCCAACATCGAATCGAAGGACGTGGCTGAAGTGGCCAAGGGCTACGAGCGCGTGATCCGCCCGCGCTTCGCCGATGCCAAGTTCTTCTTCGACGAGGACCTGAAGCAGGGCCTGGTGTCGATGGGTGACGGCCTGAAGACAGTGACCTACCAGGCCAAGCTGGGCAGCGTGGCCGACAAGGTGGCGCGCGTGGCGGCCCTGGCCGAAGTGATCGCACCGCAGGTCGGCGCCGACGCCGCACAGGCCCGGCGTGCCGCCGAGCTGGCCAAGAACGACCTGCAGTCGCGCATGGTCAACGAGTTCCCGGAACTGCAGGGCATCGCCGGCCGCCACTACGCCGTGGCCGGTGGCGAAGCGGAGGATGTGGCGCTGGCCATCGACGAGGCCTACCAGCCGCGCTTCGGTGGCGATGACATCGCACTGTCGCCGCTGGGCAAGGTGCTGGCCATTGCTGAACGCGTGGACACGCTGGCCGGTGGTTTCGCCGCGGGTCTGAAGCCGACCGGCAACAAGGACCCGTTCGCCCTGCGCCGCAACGCGTTGGGCCTGGCCCGTACCATCATCGAAAGCGGTTTCGAGCTGGACCTGCGCGCGCTGCTGGCCAGTGCCAACGCCGGCCTGGCTGCGCGCAACGTGCAGGCCGACGTTGGCGAACTGTACGACTTCATCCTCGACCGCCTGAAGGGCTACTACGCTGACAAGGGCGTGCCGGCCACGCACTTCAACGCCGTAGCCGAGCTGAAGCCGGCCTCGCTGTACGACTTCGACCGCCGACTGGATGCGATCGGCACCTTCGCCGCGCTGCCGGAAGCCGAGGCGCTGGCTGCGGCCAACAAGCGCATCCGCAACATCCTGCGCAAGGCAGAAGGCGACATCCCGGGCCAGATCGACCCGGCGCTGCTGCAGGAAGACGCCGAGCGCGCGCTGGCCGAAGCGGTCACCGCGGCCATCGACGACACCGGCACCAGCCTGCAGCAGAAGGACTACGTGGCCGTGCTGGCGCGCCTGGCGCGCCTGCGCCCGCAGGTCGATGCCTTCTTCGATGGCGTGATGGTCAATGCGGAAGATCCGGCCCTGCGTGGCAACCGCCTGGCGCTGCTGACGATGCTGGGCGAGCGCCTGGGCAAGGTCGCGGCGATCGAGCATCTGTCGAGCTGACGCCCGTATCGGTAGTGCCGGCCGCTGGCCGGCGTTGCCACCGCGTTTCGAATCGATGTGTGGGTTGCCGGCCAGCGGCCGGCACTACTGGAACATCGCCGGCGGATGTCCATCGGGGTCATTGCCGGCATCGCGCACGATGCCGGCATCCTCGCCTTCAATTGCGATGATCGCCACAAAGGCGCGTATTTTGACCGCCACTTAACAACCGATCCCCAATGACGTGATGCATTTCGCATCGTCGCCTCCGGTCGGTATGCTGTGCCGCATGCAGCCAAAGAAATACGCCCTGCCGCTGATGGTCCTGACGCTGGCCGCCACCTCCGTGGCCCATGCGCGCGGCACCATCGACAAGGTGGACATCAAGGGATTGGACAAGGGCGACGACGCCGCAATCATCGAGAACATCCAGGAATCGCTGTCGCTGTACGACACGATCGGCAAGGAACAGGGCGAATCGCGCCTGGAGTACCTGCTGTCCCAGGCCGAGCGGCAGACCCGCCAGGCGCTGGAGCCGTTCGGGTACTACAACCCGGTGATCAAGGTCGAGGCGCCGCGCGAGGACGAGCACGTGCGCGTGCTGATCCACGTCGACAAGGGCACCCCGGTGACCGTGCGCCGCGAGCACATCGACATCACCGGCCCGGCGATGTACGACCAGTACCTGCAGGACGACCTGGCCAAGTTCAAGCCGCGCAAGGGCCAGCGCTTCGTGCATACCCAGTACGAGGCCAGCAAGATCACCGTCACCCGCCGCCTGGCCGAGCGCGGTTACTTCGACGCCGACTACACCCAGCGCCAGGTGCAGATCACCCGCGCCGACAACGCTGCCGACATCGACCTGACCTGGGACAGCGGCCGCCGCTACAACATGGGCCCGGTGCGTTTCGAGCAGGACTACTTCGTCGACAAGCTGTTCGACCCGCTGGTGTACTGGGACCAGGGCAGCTACTTCCACGAGGGCAAGCTGGACCGGCTGCGCGAGTCGCTGACCAAGCTGGATTACTTCAGCGTGATCGACATCCAGCCGCGGCCGGACCAGGCCGATGAGAACGGCGAAGTGCCGGTGGACGTGAAGCTCACCCGCGCCAAGCGCACCATTTACACCGCCGGCCTGAGCTACGGCAGCGAGAGTGGCCCGGGTGTGCGCGGTGGCATTGAGCGGCGGTGGCTGAACAACCGCGGCCACAAGATGAACACGCAGCTGGACTATGCACAGAGGCGCAAGAGCCTGGTCACCAGCTACCGTATTCCCGCCTTCAAGTGGCTTGATGGCTGGTACACCTTCGCCGCCAGTGCCTACGACGAGCAGACCGATTACATCGACCTGCGCAACTTCAAGCTGATCGCCAGCCGCAGCGGCGAGATCAACGAGCACTGGACCGCGATCGCCTCGATCAACGCGCTGCGTGAGCGCTGGCGCTATGCCTCGGGTACCGAGTTCACCGACGCGGTCTACAACACCTCGACGCTGGTCTACCCGCAGCTGGTGGCCGACTACGTCAACGTCGACGACGAGATGTTCCCGCGCAAGGGCATCAGCGGCACCGCGACGATGCGTACCGGCATTGAAGGCGTGGGTTCGGACACCAGCTTCGTGCAGGCCAACGCCGTGCTGCGCTGGTACATCCCGGTGGGTGAAAGCAACCGCCTGATCCTGCGCGGCGAAGGCGGCACCACCTGGACCAGCGATCTGGTGGCGATGCCGCCCAGCCTGCGCTACTTCGCCGGTGGCGACCGCAGCATCCGCGGCTACGCCTATCGCGAGGTCGGCCCGCGGACCCCGGCGCCGGACAAGTACGCGCTGGGTGCCAAGAACCTGGTGATCGGTTCGGCCGAGTACGAGCACTACTTCAATGGCGGTCCGTGGGGCGCGGCGGTGTTCGTTGATACCGGCAGCGCGTTCGACAACACCATTGACCTGCATACCGGCGTTGGCTTCGGCGTGCGCTGGAAGTCGCCGGTGGGGCCGGTGCGCGTGGATATCGCGCATGGCCTGAACAACCCGGATTCGCAGTTCCAGCTGTACCTGAACATCGGAGCGGACCTGTGAGCACGCCCGCACCGACCCCGAACACGCCGCCGCCGCGCGTGCGCTTCTATCGCCGCCGCCGCTTCTGGGCGTGGTCCGGCGCCGGCGTGGTCGGCCTGGTGCTGCTGGCCCTGCTGGCGGTGTACTGGCTGCTGCAGACCGTGGCCGGACGCGATGTGCTGCTGGCGCAGGTGGTGGCGCGCCTGCCGGTGGGTGCCAGCTTCACCTGGGACAAAGTCGACGGCCCGGTGGCCGGACCGCTGACCCTGTACAACGTCGACTTCCGCTACGACGACATCCATTTCCACGCCGAGCGCGCGCACCTGGAGCCGGACCTGCGCCCGCTGCTGGGCCGCAAGCTGCTGCTGGACAAGCTGGAACTGACCAACGCCACGCTCAACCTGGCCAAGAGCGATGAGCCGTTCAAGCTGCCGTCGTGGCCCGATTCGCTGCCGCAGATCGAAATGCCGCTGGCGATCCAGGCCGATGCCATCGCCATCGACGGTTTCCGCATCAGCCAGGCCAATGAGCCGGTGATCGACATCAGCCGCGTGCGCGGCGGCATCGAGATCGCCAATGGCGAGTTCCAGGCGCGCAAGCTGGCAGTGGACAGCGACTTGGGCAATTTCACTGCCCAGGGCCGCTACATCCCGGCCAAGGACTACGACACCGATGTGACCGTCACTGCGGTGCTGCCGGCGCCACGTGGCCGCACCGCCGCTACCCTGGGCCTGGTCGCGCGCGGTGACCTGTCGCACATGGAGGTGGCGGTGGCCGGGCGTGCGCCGAAGCCGCTGCACGCGATGCTGGTGTTCGATGGCCGCACCGATCCGAGCTGGAGCGCCAGCGTGCGCAGCGATGAGCTGGATCTGGCGCTGTTGTCACCGGCACTGGCGAGCTCGGCAATCGTCCCGCTGGCGCTGGATTTCACCGCCGCCGGCAAGGGTGGCAATGCCAACCTGCGCGGCAAGGTGAAGCAGGGCGACCAGGAACTGGAGCTGGCGCCGTCGGTGGTATCGCTGCAGGACCAGGTGCTGAAGGTCTCGCCGCTGCTGGTGAAGGGCTTCGGCGGCGAAGCGCGCCTGGAAGGCACCGCCGATTTCAGCCAGGAAGACCAGCAGAAGCTCAACTTCTCGGTGGTCGCGCATGACCTGACCTACGTGCCGGCAGCGGATCCGAACACGGCCGGCAGTGCGCCGGTACCGGTGACCCTGAAGGAAGCACGCTTCGGCCTGGCCGGTACCCTGAAGGCGTGGGCGGCGATCGGCCGTGCCGATGTCGAGCGCGAAAAGCAGAAAGCGCAGCTGCGCTTCGACGTGCGTGGCAATGACCAGGCCGCTGAGATCCGCGAACTGCAGGCGCAGACCCCGGGCGGGCAGCTGCAGGTGGAAGGCAAGGTGGCCTGGGCACCGCAGCTGGACTGGGATGCGAAGGCCACGCTGAAGGATTTCGATCCCGGCTACTTCGCGCCAGGCTGGGACGGGCGCCTGTCGGGCAATCTGGCTTCCAAGGGCCGCCAGCTGCCGGCGCCGGCCAATGCGCCGCCGGGCACCGCCGGCACGCTGGAAGCCACGGTGGATCTGCCGTCGCTGAAGGGCATCCTGCGCCAGCGCAATCTCGATGCGCAGGGCAAGTTCGCGCTGCAGGGTGAGCAGGGCCAGGGCGACCTGAAACTGTCGCTGGGCAGCAGCCGGGTGACCGCTTCGGGCAAGGTTGGCGATCGCCTCGACATCGACGCGCGCTTCGAACCGCTGCAGCTGAGTGACCTGCTGCCGGGCGCCGATGGTGGCCTGCGTGGCCAGGTACAGGTGAAGGGCCCGCGCGATGCGCCGGACATCACCGCCGACCTGGTCGGCAACAACCTCAACTGGGATGGCTACGGCGCCGAGAGCGTGAGCATCAAGGGCCGCCTGCCGTGGCGCGGCGACAGCGGCACGCTGGCGATCCAGGGCCAGCAGGTCAATGCCGGCATGCTGCTGGAGCGGCTGAACATCGACGCGCAGGGCAGTGTCTCCAACCTGCGCCTGGCCGCGCAGACCCGCAACGAGCTGGGCGCGGTCGAACTGCAGGGCAGCGTCCGCCAGCAGGGCGCGCAGTGGCGTGGCGAGCTGGCATCGCTGCGCATCGCACCGGTGAAGGGCGATGCCTGGTCGTTGCGTGCACCGGCGGCGTTTGCGATCAACGGCAGCACCTACACGCTGGGCGAAGCCTGTCTGGCTGCTGTCAGCAGCGGCGCACTGTGCGCACAGGCCAACTGGCCGCGCGAGGGCCTGGTGGTGCGCAGTGATGCGCTGCCGCTGGCGCTGGTGCAGCCGTGGCTGCCGCCGCAGTCCGGCCGTCGCATCTACCTGCGCGGCGATGTCAGCCTGGACGCGCAGATCCGACCGCGCGGCAACGCCTGGGAAGGCCATGTGGAAGTGCGCTCGAAGGAAGGCGGCGTGCGCCTGGGCGAGAACCGCAACACGGTGGGGGACACCACGCGTGGCGAACTGGTGCGCTACGACCAGTTCTCGCTCAAGCTGGACATGACCCCGGCCAGCATCAAGGGCTACCTGGGCATGGGCTTCCAGGGCAACGGCTTCGTCGATGCGAAGATGCAGACCGGCTGGGAAGCCAGCGCGCCATTGAATGGCGAGCTCTACCTCAACATGTCGCGGCTGTACTGGCTGGAGCTGTTCTCGCCGGACATCGTGCGCCCGACCGGCCTGATCGAAGGCCACGTGAGCCTGCGTGGCACGCGCGGCCAGCCGTCGCTGGGCGGTGATGCGCAGCTGAGCAACTTCAAGGGCGAGTTCCCGGCGCTGGGCCTGACCTTCGACCAGGGCAAGGGCAGCTTCGTCGCCCAGCCCGATGGGTCGGCCAAGATCACCGCACAGGCTAATTCGGGCAAGGGCACGCTGTATGTCGATGGCGGCCTGTCGTGGTTCGGCGATGCGCAGCCGTTGCAGCTGAAGATCCACGGCGACAACGTGCTGCTGTCCAACACCAGAGAGCTGCGCATCGTCGCCAATCCCAATCTCGACTTCACCCTGGCCAAGGCCGCGATGGAACTGCGCGGAACGGTGCATGTACCCGAGGCCGACATCGATCTGGAGCGCCTGGACCGCGGCACCTCGGTGTCCGAAGACGTGGTGGTGCTGGATCCGGCCGATCCGGAAGAGTCGCGCACCTCGCCGCTGGACATGGACCTGACCGTCAGCCTCGGCGACAAGGTGAAGATGACGGGCTTCGGCCTGAAGGGCGCGCTGACCGGCAAGATGCAGGTCTGGGCCAAGCCCGGCCGCGAGATGACCGCCAATGGCGGGCTGGAAGTGAGCGGTCGCTACAAGGCCTATGGCCAGGATCTGACCATCACCCGCGGCAACCTCACCTGGAACTACAACGCGGTGTCCGACCCGCGCATCAACATCCGCGCCGAGCGCCGGATCGGTGATGTCACCGCGGGCATCGACGTGACCGGGCGGGCGCAGCAGCCGCGTGCGGATGTGTGGTCCGAGCCGGCGATGTCGCAGTCCGAGGCACTGGGTTACCTGGTGCTGGGGCGCAGCCTGACCGGCGCCAGCAGTGACCAGACGCAGCAGGTCAACGCCGCCTCGGCGGCGCTGTCGGCAGGCAGTGGCCTGTTGGCGTCGCAGCTCGGTGCCAAACTGGGCCTGGACGATGCCGGCGTGAGCCAGTCGCGCGCGCTGGGTGGCTCGGTGATCGGCGTCGGCAAGTACATCTCGCCCAAGCTGTATGTCGGCTACGGCGTGTCGCTGGTGGGTGCCGGCTCGGTGATCACGCTGAAGTACCTGCTGCGTCGTGGCTTCGACGTGGAAGTGGAATCGAGCACGGTGGAAAACCGTGGATCGATCAACTGGCGGCGGGAGAAGTAACGATGCGGTAGTGCCGGTCGCTGGCCGGCAACTGCACCGTATCTCCGGAGTTGCGTGGGTTGCCGGCCAGCGGCCGGCACTACCGTGCACGTCGACCCAACCATCGGCCGTTGCCCCATCCGGCCCCAGCGGCTATGGTCCCGGGCTGTTCTGTCGTACCGGATTGCCTCATGTCGCCACGCAAAGCCCTCCCCACCGCCCTGGCCCTGGGCCTGACCCTCGCCGCCGGCGCCCACGCCGATGAAGGCATGTGGATGCCGACGCAGCTGCCGGAACTGGCCAAGCCGCTGCAGGCAGCAGGTTTCAAGGGCAATCCGGCCGATCTGGCCAACGTCACCGCGCCGCCACTGAGCGCCGTGGTGCGTGCCGGTGGCGGCACCGGTTCGTTCGTGTCTGCTGACGGCCTGCTGCTGACCAACCACCACGTGGCGATGGGCGTGATCCAGTACAACAGCTCGCCCGAGCACGACCTGATCAACGGCGGCTTCATCGCCAAGGGCCGCGCCGACGAGCGCCCGGCCAACCCGGACTTCCGCGTACTGGTCACTGTCGGCTTCGACAAGGTGACCGACCAGGTGCTGGCACAGGCCAAGGGCAAGACCGGCCGTGCCTACTTCGATGCCGTGGATGCGGCCAGCAAGCAGATCGTGGCCGAGTGCGAGAAGGATGGCAGCGTGCGCTGCTCGGTGGCCAACATGTACTACGGTACCGACTTCTACCGCATCGCCCAGCTTGAACTGAGCGACGTGCGATTGGTCTACGCGCCGCCGCGTGCGATCGGCAACTACGGCGACGAGATCGACAACTTCATGTGGCCGCGCCACACCGGCGACTTCACCCTGCTGCGCGCCTATGTCGGCAAGGACGGCAAGCCGGCCGCCTACAGCAAGGACAACGTGCCCTACCAGGCCCCGGCGCACCTGCAGATGTCGGTGGAAGGCCCGAAGGAGGGCGACTACGCGATGCTGGCCGGTTACCCGGGCATCACCTATCGCCATCGCACCGCCGCCGAATTCGCCGGCCAGATCGATACCGTGCTGCCGCGCCGCGTGTCGGTGTTCCAGCAGATGATCGACACCATCGAGGCCGCCAGCGCCAAGGACGCGCAGGCGCGCACCCGCTACGCCTCGCAGCTGCAGTCGCTGAAGAACAACCGCAAGCGCGCCGCGGGTGAGCTGGAAGGCCTGCTGCGCAGCGACGCCAAGGCCCAGCGTGCCGCCGACGAGACGGCGATGCTGGCGGCCACCGACCGCAAGTACCAGGGCGACATCAAGGCGCTGCTGACCAACCTGTCGCAGGGCGCGGCGGTGGGCGAGCGTGACCTGCTGCTGGAGCAGATGGCCGCACAGAGCCAGCTGCTGCGCTCGGCGCTGCTGCTGGAACGCCTGCGCATCGAATCGGCCAAGCCGGACGCGCAGCGCGAGAGCGGTTTCCAGCAGCGCGACCAGGCGATGATCGAAGGCGTGCTCAAGCAGGTCCAGCGACGTTACGCGCCCGAGGTCGAGAAGGCGCTGCTGACCACCCTGCTGACCCGCTACCAGCAGCTGCCGGACGCGCAGCGCGTGGCAGAGTTCGACACCGCTTTCGGCCGTACCCCGGAGCAGCTGGCCAAGGCACTGGACACCCTGTACGCCGGCACCCAGCTGGGTGACGAGGCGCAGCGCCTGTCGCGCTTCGCTGCTGCGCGCGAAGGCAAGGCATTGGCCGCCGATCCGCTGATCGCCGTGGCCGGCCCGTTGGTGGCCGCGCAGCTGCGCATCGAGAACGAGAGCAAGACCCGCGAAGGCGAGCAGCTGCGCCTGCGCCCGGCCTACATGCAGGCGCTGTTCGCCTGGCGTGCCAAGCAGGGCCGCGCGGTGTACCCGGATGCAAACCGCACCCTGCGCATCAGCTACGGCAAGGTCGAGGCGCTGCACCCGCGCGATGGCGTGACCTACTCGCCGGTGACCACCGTGGCCGGCATCGTCGAGAAGAACACCAACGCCTATCCGTTCGACGCACCCAAGCCGCTGCTGGCGGCCATCGCCAAGGGTGACTTCGGCAGCACCGCCGATCCGGCACTGAAGACCCAGACCGTCAATTTCCTGACCAACCTGGACACCACCGGCGGCAACTCCGGCTCGCCGGTGCTCAACGCCAAGGGCGAACTGATCGGCCTGAACTTCGACAGCAACTGGGAGTCGGTCAGCGCCAGCTGGTGGTTCGACCCGCGCTACAAGCGCGCCGTGCACGTGGACATGCGCTACCTGCGCTGGCTGCTGGCCAAGGTCTACCCGGCGCCGGAACTGCTGAAGGAAATGGGCGTTCCGGCCCAATAAGAAGCCGGCCACGACCAACGGTTGTGGCCCGCACCGCGTAAGCCCCCACCTTGGTGGGGGTGGTTGCCCCCAACGAGCCCGTACACCCGGCCACGCCTGGCCTACACTGCGGGTTCTTCCGACGGAAACGCGCGCGTGGTCTCCAGCTGGATCCTGCTGCTGGTCTCGGTTGCCTATGCTGCGCTGCTGTTCGGCGTGGCGTGGTGGGGCGACCGTCGGCCGATGTATCCGGATAGACCCTGGCTGCGGCCAGTGGTCTACAGCCTTGCGCTGGCCGTGTACTGCTCGTCGTGGACCTTCTACGGCGCAGTCGGCACCGCAGTGCGCAACGGCGTGGGTTATCTGCCGATCTATATCGGCCCGTTGCTGTTGTTGTTGTTCGGCTGGCGCATCATCGAACGCCTGGCGCTGATCGCGCGCAGCCAGAACGTGGTCTCGATCGCCGACTTCATCTCCTCGCGTTTCGGCCGCTCACGGCGGCTGGCGGCGCTGGTGGCGATCATTGCGCTGATCGGCATCATTCCGTACCTGGCCCTGCAGTACAAAGCGGTGGCAATGAGCCTGCAGGTGCTGACCGGCAACACAGGACCGACCGGGTTCTTCAGCGATCCGGCGCTGTACGTGGCGCTGTTGATGGCGCTGTTCGCCACCCTGTTCGGCACCCGCCAGGTCGATGCCACCGAGCACCACCACGGCATGATGCTGGCCATCGCGCTGGAATCGGTGATCAAGCTGGTGGCGATGGTGGCGGTGGGCGTGTTCGCCTATGTGTGGCTCAGCGACCGCAACGAGGCGGTGGTGGAATCGGTGCATACGCTGTTCACCGGGCTGCCGCCGGTAGGCTTCATCTCGCAGACCCTGCTCAGTTTCCTCGCCATCATCTGCCTGCCGCGCCAGTTCCACGTGGCCGTGGTTGAATGCGGTGACGTGCGCGATGTGCGCCGCGCGCGCTGGATGTTTGGTGGTTACCTGGTACTGATTTCGGCGATGGTGCTGCCGATCGCTACCGCGGGTGTCAGCCTGTTCGGCACCGGCAGCAGCGTCGCAGATGATTCGATGGTGCTGGCGTTGCCGCTGGCCGAGGGGCGCAACGCCCTGGCGCTGATCGCCTACGTAGGCGGATTCTCCGCCGCTACCGGCATGGTCATCGTGTCTTCGATCGCGCTGGCTACCATGGTCAGCAACGACCTGGTGATGCCGGTGCTGCTGCGCCGCAGTGGTGATCACCAGGAAGCGGCCGACGTCGCTTCACGGGTGTTGTGGATCCGCCGCCTGGCGATCCTGCTGCTGGCGTTGATGGCCTACAGCTACTACCGCAGCAGCAGCAACGACAGCACGCTGGCCTCGTACGGCCTGATGGCCTTCGCCGCGGTGGCCCAGTTCGCGCCGGGCCTGATCGGTGGCCTGTACTGGCGCGGTGCCAGCCGCCGCGGTGTCGAGACCGGCATGCTGCTGGGCTTCGCTACCTGGCTCTACACACTGCTGCTGCCGGCGATGACCATCGCCGGCTGGATGGACGACGGCTGGGTGCAGAACGGCCCGTTCGGTATTGCCTGGCTGCGCCCGCAGCAGTTGTTCGGCATGACCGGCTGGGATCCGCTGACCCACGGCACGTTCTGGTCGCTGCTGGTCAACGCGGCGACGATGATGCTGGTGTCCGCGCGCTGGCGTCCCGGCGTGGACGAGCGCCTGCGCGCTGCACCGTTCCTCGACCCGTATGCCGAACGCCCGTCGGTGGCCGGTGGCTGGCCCGGTCACGTGCATGTGGGCGACCTGCTGGCGCTGGCCTCGCGCGTCGTGGGTGAACGCCATGCACGGCGCTCGTTCTTCGAACAGGCGCAGTCGCTGGGCCGTGAGCTGCAATCCTCGGCACCGGCCGACCGGCCGTGGGTGCAGTTCACCGAGCGCCTGCTGGCTGCCTCGATCGGCGCGGCATCGGCACGCCTGTTGCTGACCAGCCTGCTGCGTGGTTCGGGCATGGACCTGGGCGAAGTGGTGGCGGTGCTGGATGAAGCCGGGCAGGAGCTGCGCTTCAACCGCGAGATCCTCTCGACCACACTGGAGAACATCAGCGCCGGGGTCAGCGTGGTCGACCCGGACATGCGCCTGACTGCATGGAACCGCCGTTACCAGGACATGTTCGGCTACCCCGACGGCATGCTCTACGTCGGCCGGCCGGTGGCTGACCTGATCCGCTACAACGCCGAACGTGGTGAGCTGGGCGAGGGCGATATCGAAATCCAGATCAACCGCCGCATCGGCTACATGCGGGCCGGTTCACCGCACGTGTTCGAACGCACCCGCAGCGACGGCAAGGTGATCGAGATGCGTGGCCAGGCGCTGCCCGGCGGCGGCTACGTGACCAGCTACAACGACATCACCGACTACAAGCACGCCGAGCGCGCGCTGCTGGAAGCCAATGAAACGCTGGAACAGCGCGTGGCCGAGCGTTCGCATGAAGCCGAGGTCGCGCAGCAGTCGAAGACCCGTTTCCTGGCCGCGATCAGCCATGACGTGCTGCAGCCGCTGAATGCCGCGCGGCTGTTTGCGTCGGCGCTACGCGACAGCGACCATGTGAGTGACGAGCAGAAGCATCTGGCCGAGCGCGTGGATGCTTCGCTGCGTGCGGCCGAGGAACTGCTTGATGGCCTGCTGGACGTGTCACGTCTGGATGCCGGTGGCCTGCACCCGGTGATCGGCGAGTTCGATGTGAGCGCGCTGATGCGCGAGCTGGCCGCGCAGTACACCCCGGTCGCCGCTGGCCGCGGCCTGCGCCTGGACCTGTTCGCACGCCCGGCGTGGGTTCGTAGTGACCGGCGCCTGCTGCGCCGCGTGCTGCAGAACTTCCTCGCCAATGCGCTGCGCTACACGCGCCAGGGACGCATCGTGCTGGCGGTGCGTCACCGCGGCGACGAAGTGGAACTGCAGGTGTGGGACACCGGCCCGGGTATTCCCGAGCACCACATGCGGCAGATCTTCGACGAGTTCCATCGCTACCAGCAACCGTTCGACTGGGGTGAGCAGGGGCTGGGGTTGGGCCTGTCGATCTGCCAGCGCATCTCGCGCCTGCTTGATCATCGGTTGAACGCACGCAGCCGCGTGGGTAGTGGTTCGATGTTCTCGATCATCCTGCCGCGGGTGGCACCGCTGCCGGGCTATACCGAGCTGGCCACACCTGCACAGACCGTAGCCGCGCCAGTGCGCAGCGATTCGCTGGCGGGCCTGCGCGTGCTGTGCGTGGACAACGACGAAGAGATCCTCGACGGCATGCGCGCGTTGCTGGGCCGTTGGCAGGTGCAGGTGATCACCGCCGCCACCGTCGACCAGGCACTGGAGAAGATCGCCGAGCGCCCGCAGGTGATGCTGGTCGATTACCACCTGCACGACCGCATGGATGGCTTGGATGCGCTGGTGGCGCTGCGCGAGGCGGCCGGCTACCCGCTGCCCGGCGCGCTGCTGACTGCCGATGGTCGCGACGAGCTGAAGCGGATGGCACGCGAACGGGGATACCGCGTGCTGACCAAGCCGATCAAGCCAGCCTCTCTGCGCGCCTTCCTGGGCGCGCTGCGCGATGCGCAGTAATGCCGGCCGCTGGCCGGCAACCGTAACGTGAAACCATGCCAGGCAAGCCTGGCATCTACCAGAGCTTCATCGGCCTGGCAGTAGATCCACGCCATGCGTGGATGTGATGCCTGGTAGTGCCGGCCGCTGGCCGGCAACCACGTAATCGCGGGTGCGTTACCCCACGCCATGCAGGTGTTCGTACAGGATCGTCGCGCCGATGATCACCAGGATCACGCCGCCGATGATCTCGGCGCGCTTGCCGACCATGCTGCCCAGCACGCGGCCGAGCATGATGCCGACGGTGACCATGGTCAGCGTGCACAGGCCGATGACCGCAGCCATCACGCCGATATGCACATCCATGAAAGCCAGGCCGATACCCACCGCCATTGCGTCGATGCTGGTGGCGAAACCGGTCAGCGCCAGCTTCCAGAAGCCGTGGTGCTGCGAGGGGTCTTCGTCATCCTCGGCATTGTCCGGGCGAAGGCCGTTGTAGATCATGTGGATGCCCAGCGCGCCGAGCAGGCCGAAGGCGATCCAGTGGTCGAAGGCTTCGACGTACTGCAGCGCGGCGCGGCCGAGCAGCCAGCCGATGATGGGCGTGATCGCCTCGATGACGCCGAAGATGATGCCGGCACGCAGTGCGTCGCGGAACACCGGCTTGCGCATGGCCGCACCCTTGCCGATCGCCGCGGCGAAGGCATCGGTGGACATGGCAAAGCCGATCAGGAGGATCGAAATGGGGGACATGGGCGGCGGCTGAGGTCGGGCTAGGGCGGACGCACGGCCTGCGCTCGCGCCCAACCTGACGTTGCGCGCGCGGGCCGCTGGTCTCGCCAACCATCATGGTTGTCCACGCCACGGCGCACTGGCCGAGTATGTTGACGTGGACGATTCCTGCGAAGGAATCCGGCTACTCCCCAAGGGGACGCGAAGCTTAGCATCGCGATTCGCGCGTGGCACATTTCCAGCGAAACGCGCAGGCAGGGCTGGTTTGTATAGCGATGGCTATATCGAGAGCGCAGCGGTGCCTGGTAGTGCCGGCCGCTGGCCGGCATGCGCAACGCCGAGAGCGCGCCAAGCAAGCTTGGCACCTACCAGAGCGATTTCACGCGTTTCAGGCGATTGCCGGCCAGCGGCCGGCACTACCTTCAGTCTTCTTCCGGCGGCAGCACGATAGCGTCGTCGTCGATCGCCAGCTTGCCGGCCATCAGCACGGCCTGGGTGCGGTTGGTCACGCCCAGTTTGCGCAGGATCGCGGTGACATGTGCCTTGATCGTCGCCTCGGAGACGTTGAGGTCGTAGGCAATCTGCTTGTTCAAGCGACCGGCGCCGAGCATCTGCAGCACGCGGAACTGCTGAGGGGTCAGTTCGCGCAGGCGGTGGCCGACTTCGCGTTCCTCGCTGCCGGTGGGCGGCACGTTGTGCGCTTCCGGCGGTGCCCAGGTCTCACCATCGAGGATGGTGCCGAGCGCGTGGCCGATGGTGTCCGAGTCGGCCGATTTGGGAATGAAGCCCAGCGCACCATGGTCAAGCGCCCGGCGCATCACCGTCGCTTCTTCGCGCGCGGACACCACCACCACCGGCAGGTGGGGATGCAACGAGCGCATGTGCACCAGTGCGTTGAAACCCTGTGCACCGGGCATGTTGAGGTCCATCAGGACCAGGTCGGCATCGTTGTGCTGGTCGGCCAGCGCGTACAGCGCTTCCACGCTGTCGGCCTCGAACAGTTGAACGCCCGGAATGACCCGCTGCACGGCACCCCGCAGGGCTTCGCGGAACAGCGGGTGGTCATCGGCAATCAGGAGGGTGGTCATGGTCGGGGGGAACCGTGGGGGAAGCTACATGGGGCCAGAGCCCTTTCCCGGCGGAAAGGGCTCTGACCCCGGGTGATGCATCATCGCACCTTGCGCTCGTCCACCAGCGACGCCACCACCGACGGATCGGCCAGGGTCGAGGTGTCGCCGAGCTGGTCCGGTGCGTTCTCGGCGATCTTGCGCAGGATGCGGCGCATGATCTTGCCCGAGCGGGTCTTGGGCAGGCCCGGCGCCCACTGCAGGTGGTCCGGCGTGGCGATCGGGCCGATTTCCTTGCGCACCCACGCAATCAGCTCCTTGTGCAGCTCATCGGTTGGCGCCTCTTCGGCCACCAGCGTCACGTACGCATAGATGCCCTGGCCCTTCACGTCGTGGGGGAACCCGACCACGGCGGCTTCGGCCACCTTCGGGTGCGAGACCAGCGCGCTTTCCACTTCGGCAGTACCGATGCGGTGGCCGGAGACGTTGATCACATCGTCCACGCGGCCAGTGATCCAGTAGTAGCCGTCTTCATCGCGGCGGCAACCGTCACCGGTGAAGTAGCTGCCCGGGTAGGTGCGGAAATACGTATCGATGAAACGCTGGTGGTCGCCGTACACCGTGCGCATCTGGCCCGGCCAGGAATCACGGATGATCAGGTTGCCCTCGGTCGGGCCGTCCTTGATCTCGCCATCGGCATTGACCAGCGCCGGCTGCACGCCGAAGAAGGGCAGGGTGGCCGAACCCGGCTTGAGGTCCATCGCGCCGGCCAGCGGCGAAATCAGGATGCCGCCGGTCTCGGTCTGCCACCAGGTATCGACGATCGGGCAGCGGCTGTCGCCGACCACTTCGTAGTACCAGCGCCAGGCTTCCGGGTTGATCGGCTCGCCGACGCTGCCCAGCAGGCGGAGCGAGGCACGCGAAGTCTTCTTCACCGGCTCCTCGCCTTCGCGCATCAGTGCACGGATGGCGGTCGGCGCGGTGTAGAAGATCGACACCTTGTGCTTGTCGATCACGTTCCAGAAGCGCGAGGTATCCGGATAGTTCGGCACGCCTTCGAACATCAGCGAGGTCGCGCCGTTGGCCAGCGGGCCGTACACGATGTAGCTGTGGCCGGTGACCCAGCCGACGTCGGCGGTGCACCAGTAGATGTCGTCCTCGCGCAGGTCGAACACCGCTTCATGGGTGTAGGCCGCATACAGCAGGTAGCCACCGGTGGTGTGCAGAACGCCCTTCGGCTTGCCGGTGGAACCGGAGGTGTAGAGGATGAACAGCGGGTCTTCCGCGTTCATGCGTTCCGGCTCGCAGCTGGCCGGCTGGCTGTCCACCACGTCGTGGAACCAGCGGTCGCGCGGTGCCTGCATGTCCACCGCGCCGCCGGTGTGACGCACCACCAGCACGGTTTCGACGGTATTGGTGCCGGGCAGCTTCAGCGCGGCATCAACATTGGCCTTCAGCGGAATCCTGCGACCACCGCGCAGGCCCTCGTCGGCAGTGATGATCAGCTTGCTCTGGCAGTCGCTGACGCGGTCGGCGATCGAGTTCGGTGCGAAGCCACCGAACACCACCGAGTGGATTGCACCGATGCGCGCGCAGGCCAGCATGGCCACGGCGGCGTCGACGATCATCGGCAGGTAGATGGTGACCCTGTCGCCCTTCTTGACGCCGAGGTTGCGCAGCGCGTTGCCGAGGCGGCAGGTGCGCTCGTACAGCTCGCGATAGGTCACGTGCTGTGCCGGTGCGTCCGAACCGTCCGGCTCGAACAGCAGGGCGGTCTTGTCGCCACGCTTCTCCAGCTGGCGGTCCAGGCAGTTCACGCTGGCATTGAGCTCGCCATCCTCGAACCACTTGATGTGGAAGTCGGACAGGTCGTAGTTGACGTTCTTGATCTTCGTCGGCTTGCGCATCCACTCCAGGCGCTCGGCGGCCTTGCCCCAGAAACCATCCGGGTCGGTCACCGAAGCCTGGTACTGCTGTTCATAGGACGTCTTGTCGATGCGTGCCTTGGCGGCGAACTGCGGATCGACGGGGTAGATATCAGCCATGGCACCCTCACTTGCACGTTGACTTTGTATGTGCGGTCGCAGCATCGCAGCGACCGATCCCCCTCAGTTTGCCCCATCCACCCCCGCCCGCGTCACCACCTTGCTTAGACCATGGTCGAAAGTGAGCGTCCTGCAGGGCCGGGTTCGACCAATGGCGAATAGCCGGTGTGCGTGAACGCCCCGCAGTCTCGGCTCGACCGTGCCCCACGCGCGGCATCACCTTGCCACTTGGGAGAGAGGGCAACATGAGCCACCGTACGTTGAAAGCCGTGCGCAAACCTTTGGCGGCCTGCCTGTTGGTCGCCTTGGTCGCACCGGGCATGGCGTTCGCAGAGACCGCCAAAGAGAAAGCGCTGGAAGCACGCGTTGCCGAACTGGAACGCCAGGTCCAAGCGCTGCTGTCTTCGCAACAGCAACAGCAGAACCAGATCAGCCAGACCCAGCAGGCGGTAACCGAAGTCCGCACCGTGCAGGCCGAGCAGAAGCCGGTCGCATCGGTGCCGACCGGCAAGCAGCCGATCCAGGTCACCACCATCACCCCGGGCGCCGCGCCGGGCACCACGGTCAAGATCGGCGGTTTCATCAAGGCCGACTTCCTGGCCACCCAGACCAGCGATGGCCAGCTGGCCGACGACGCCACCGGCCGCTCGCTGTACCTGCCGGGCCAGACGCCGGTGGAAGGCGCCGGCGGCAGCGGCAAGCGTTCGGGCACCGACTTCAACGCCCACGCCAAGTTCTCGCGCTTCAACCTGGGCATCGACAACGTGAGCGAATCGGGCAACAAGGCCGGTGCGTTCTTCGAGATGGACTTCTTCGGCAATTCGCTGGGCAACCAGACCGCGACCAATACCTACGGTGTGACCCTGCGCCACGCCTACATGTACTGGAACAACTGGATGGCGGGCCAGACCTGGTCCAACTTCATGGACGCGGCCGCACTGCCGGAAGCGGTCGACTTCGTCGGACCCACCGACGGCGTGATCTTCGTGCGCCAGGCCCAGGTGCGCTACACCCAGGGTGGCTTCAGCGTCGCGCTGGAAAACCCGGAAACCACCACGCTCACCGGTACCCGTAACCCGGTTACCGGCGCCTGGACCAACGCCAGCGCCAACTCCGATCGTGGCAGCCTGCCTGATCTGACGATGCGCTATGGCTGGAAGGGCAACTGGGGCACCTTCGGCGTCGGCGGCATCGTCCGTCAGCTGAAGGTCGACAACCAGGCCACCGGCGCCAAGGCCGACAAGGTGGCCGGCGGCCTGACCCTGGGCGGCAAGTGGGTGATGGGTGACAGCGATTCGCTGCACTACCAGCTGACCGGCGGCGAAGGCATCGCCCGCTACATCGGCCTGGGCATCACCGCCGATAGTGCCTACGACGTGGCCCGCGACGAGCTCAACCCGACCGGCGTGCTTGCCGGCTACGTGGGCTGGCGGCACGCGTTCTCGTCGAAGCTTCGCACCAACCTGATCTACGCGCGCAGCGACTACGACAACGACAGCATCCTCGGCCCGCTGGTGACCAAGAGCGTGCAGAGCATCCGCGGCAACATCTTCTACTCGCCGCTGCCCAAGGTCGATATCGGTGCAGAGCTGATGTATGGCCGTCGCGAAGTGGAGAACGGCAACAAGGGTGACATCACCCGGTTGCAGTTCACCACGAAGTACAGCTTCTAAGAGCGTGCCGGCCAACGGCCGGCACCTACCGAATTGCGTGTCGACCAACGATCGGCACCCACCGACCCAGGTCGGCATCTACAGAGGGAAAGCGTCCCATGTCCAGCACACCCAGCACCGCACACAAAGCGGGCACCCTGACCCAGGGCCACAAGAAGGTCATTTTCGCGTCGAGCCTCGGCACGGTGTTCGAGTGGTATGACTTCTTCCTGTACGGCTCGCTTGCGGCGATCATCGCCAAGCAGTTCTTCAGTGGCGTCAATGAAACCACGGGCATGATCTTTGCCCTGCTGGCCTTCGCGGCCGGCTTCTTCGTGCGCCCGTTCGGCGCGGCCTTCTTCGGCAGCCTTGGCGACCGCATCGGCCGCAAGTACACCTTCCTGGTCACCATCCTGATCATGGGCATCTCGACCTTCCTGGTCGGCGTGCTGCCCAACTACGCTTCGATCGGTTTCGCCGCACCGGTGATCCTGATCATCCTGCGCCTGGCCCAGGGCCTGGCGATGGGCGGCGAGTACGGCGGTGCCGCCACCTACGTGGCCGAACACGCGCCGGACGACAAGCGTGGCCTGTACACCAGCTTCATCCAGTGCACGGCCACCCTCGGCCTGTTCATGTCGCTGCTGATCATCCTGGCCTGCCGCTATTTCCTCGGCAACGAAGCGTTCGAAGCCTGGGGCTGGCGCATTCCGTTCCTGGTCTCGATCGTGCTGCTGGGCGTGTCGGTGTGGATCCGCCTGCAGCTGAGCGAGTCGCCGCTGTTCCAGCAGATGAAGTCGGAGGGCAAGGGTTCCAAGACGCCGTTCCGTGACAGCCTGAAGGGCGGCAACCTGAAGCTGATGCTGCTGGTTCTGCTGGGTGCTGCGGCCGGTCAGGCGGTGGTGTGGTACGGCGGTCAGTTCTACGCGCTGTTCTTCCTCAGCAGCATGCTGAAGGTAGATGCCACGACTTCCTACCTGCTGATCGCCGCCGCGCTGGCGCTGGGCGTGCCGTTCTTCATCTTCTTCGGCTGGCTGTCCGACCGTATCGGCCGCAAGAAGATCATCCTGGCCGGCTGCCTGCTGGCCGCCGTCACCTACATCCCGATCTTCAAGGGCCTGACCCACTTCGCCAACCCGGCCATCGAAGAAGCCCGCACCAATTCGCCGGCGCTGGTGGTTGCCGATCCGAACACCTGTTCGTTCCAGTTCGATCCGGTCGGCCTGCGCAAGTTCACCAGCTCCTGCGACGTGGCCACCGCCGCGCTGACCAAGGCCGGTGTGCCGTACGACGTGCAGCCCGCCGCCGCTGGTTCGCTGGCGATGGTGAACGTGGGCAGCGCCAGCGTGACCTCGTACGAAGCCGCCGGCCTGACCAAGGAAGACGGCAAAGCCAAGGCCGATGCGTTCGGTGCGGAGCTGAAGACCGCCCTGGCCACTGCTGGTTACCCGGCCAAGGCCGACGGCGCACGCATCAACATCGCCGGCACCATCTTCATGCTGTGGCTGCTGGTGCTGTACGTGACCATGGTCTACGGCCCGATCGCCGCCTACCTGGTCGAACTGTTCCCGACCCGCATCCGCTACACCTCGATGTCGCTGCCGTACCACATCGGCAACGGCTGGTTCGGTGGCTTCCTGCCGGCGATCTCGTTCGCGCTGGTGGCCGGCACCGGCAACCTGTACTACGGCCTGTGGTACCCCATCATCATCGCGCTGATGTCGGTGGTGATCGGCGGCCTGTTCCTGCGCGAAACCAAGGACGTGGATATCACCAAATAACCGGCGTGCCGCCCAACGGTCGGCACCCACCGGGTTTCAGGGGCCGCGGTGCAGACCGCGGCCTTTTTGTTTCCCTGTTTTTGGGGTCAGATCCTTTTCGCTTGCGAAAGGGATCTGACCCCATCGAGACGTGTCGCACCCGTATAGTCGGCCCATGACCACCACCGTCCCAGCCGACCTTCCCGCCATCCTGCACACCCTGCGCAGCGCCTGGCAGTCGCAGCGGCCCACGCTCGATCAGCGCGAAGCTGACCTGCGCCGCCTGCGCGAGGCGTTGAAGCCGCGTCTGGACGAAATGGCCCAGGCCATCGCCGAGGACTTCGGCCATCGCGCCCACGTCGAATCCAAGCTGGCCGATGGCATGAGCGTGCTGTCGGCCATCGACCACCTGCGCCGTCACCTGCGGCGCTGGTCGAAGCCGCAGCGGGTGGGCGCCGGTTGGCGGCTGTGGCCGGCGCGCGCGCAGCTGCGGCCGACGCCGCTGGGCGTGGTCGGGGTGATCTCGCCCTGGAACTACCCGGTCACGCTGGCATTGGTGCCGCTGGCCACCGCCATCGCCGCCGGCAACCACGTGTTGCTCAAGCCCTCCGAACACACGCCGCGCACCAGTGCATTCCTGGCCGATCTGCTGGCCAGCGTGTTCCCGCCCGATCGGGTGGCGGTGGTGCAGGGTGGGGCGGACGTGGCCGCGGCGGTGTCATCGCTGCCGCTGGACCATCTGCTGTTCACTGGCTCGACGGCTGTTGGCCGCAAAGTGATGGCTGCCGCCGCCGAGCATCTGGTGCCGGTCACGCTGGAACTGGGCGGAAAGTCGCCGGCCATCGTCTGCCGCGATTTCCCGCTGGACAAGGCCGCTGCACGGCTGGCTACCGGCAAGTGGTTCAACGCCGGGCAGACCTGCATCGCGCCGGATTACGTGCTGATCGATACCGCGCGCCAGCGCGAGTTCGTGCAGACGCTGCAGCAGCAGGTGCGCGAACGCTACGGCGATTTCAGCGATGCCGACGACTACACCCGCATCATCAACGAAGGCCAGTACCGGCGCCTTCAGGGTTATCTGGCGCAGGCGCGCGAGCGCGGCGTGCCGGTGATCCCGCTGGCGCAGGTGGACGAGGCGCGCGCTGATCGCGAGCGCCTGCTGGTGCCGACCTTGGTGCTGGACCCGCCGGATGACCTGGACCTGATGCGCGATGAGATCTTCGGCCCGATCCTCCCGGTGCGGGCGTACCCGGATCTGGATGCTGCGCTGGCCGACGTGCTGTCCCGCGACCGGCCGCTGGCGCTGTATCCCTTCAGCCACGACAGGGCGACGGTGGAGCGCATCCTCGGCCAGGTGGTGGCCGGCGGGGTGACGGTCAATGACACCCTGCTGCACTTCGCCGCCGATGGATTGCCGTTTGGCGGGGTAGGGGCCAGCGGCATGGGCGCGTACCACGGCCGGGCCGGGTTCGATGCCATGAGCAAGCGGCTGCCGGTGCTGTGGCAGTCGCGCTGGGCGGCCAGCGACCGGCTGCGGCCGCCGTATTCGAAGATTGCGGGGTTGTTGAAGTTGCTGCTGCGGTGAATCCAGGCAGGGCGTGCATCCAGTGGTAGTGCCGGCCGCTGGCCGGCAGGTGCAGGGTCTTGCCGGAAGGGTCATCGGGTTGCCGGCCAGCGGCCGCCACTACCGGTAGGGGCCAACCCGCGCGGCCCGTTCCGGTAGGTGCCAACCTTGGTTGGCACGCGTGAACCCCAAGCGCCGACCAAGGTCGGCCTCTACCAAGGCAACAGCGGGAAGCATGGTGCCGACCAAGGTCGGCCTCTACCAAAGCCCACCCGGGTAGAATGCCCGCATGAAGATCGCCTCGTGGAACGTCAATTCGCTCAATGTCCGCCTGCCGCACCTGGAGCAGTGGCTCAAGGACTTCGGCCCGGACATCGTCGGTATCCAGGAAACCAAGCTGGAGGACCACAAGTTCCCCGATTCGGCGCTGATCGCCGCGGGCTACCGCAGCGTGTTCGCCGGGCAGAAGACCTACAACGGCGTCGCGCTGGTGTCGCGTGAGCCGGCGCAGGACGTGCAGATCGGCATTCCCGGCTTCGAGGACGAGCAGAAGCGCGTCATCGCCGGTACCTTCGGCGACTTGCGGGTGATCAACCTGTACGTGGTCAACGGCCAGGACATCGGCACCGACAAGTACGACTACAAGCTGCGCTGGCTGGAAGCGGTGCATGCGTGGATCGCCGAAGAACTGCAGCGGCACCCGAAGCTGATCGTGATGGGCGACTTCAACATCGCCCCGGATGCGCGCGATGTGCACGACCCGGAGGTGTGGAACGAAAACCACATCCTCACCTCCACCGCCGAGCGCGGTGCATTGAACAAGCTGCTGCAGCTGGGCCTGCACGATGGCTTCCGCCTGCACAACGACGAGGCCGGTGTGTTCAGCTGGTGGGATTACCGTGCCGCCGGTTTCCGCCGCGACCTGGGCCTGCGCATCGACCTGACCCTGGTCTCCGACGCGCTGAAGGGCAGTGCGGTGGCCTCGGGCATCGACCGCGAGCCGCGTACCTGGGAACGCCCCAGCGATCATGCGCCAGCGTGGGTGCAGATCGGTTGAACGAACGGGGCCCGACAAATGCCGGGCCCGTTGTGATGCGTCTGCCGGCCAGCGGCCGGCACGACTGCCGCGTCAGCGTATGCTCTTGCGGGTGAACAGGTTGACGATCGCCAGCAGGATCACCGCACCGATCAGCGAGAACAGGAAGGTGCGGATGGTGATCGCTTCGTTGATGCCGCCGCCGAACAGCCAGCCGGAAATCAGCGCGCCGACGATGCCGACTACGATGTTGAGGATGATGCCCTGCTGGGCATCGCGCTTCATGATGATGCTGGCCAGCCAGCCTACGATGCCGCCGACGATCAGCCAAACGATGATGCCCATGATCGAACCTCCGGTGGGGAACTGTGACCAGTTGACGCGCATGGCTGTGAACCCGTCGTGCAATTGCGTGATGGGCGCGTGCGGATGAGCCTGCCAGCCACCCTCGACGGCCCGTGGCGCTTCGGCCCGGTAACGGTCTGGCGGCGCCCGCACGTGCCGGGCCACCGCGGCGAACCGCAGGCGCGACAGGTACTGGCGCAGGCGCTGGGCACCGACCCGGAGACGCTGCCACTGGTTCGCGATGACAAGGGCCGGCCGGAGCTGAGCGGCGCGCTGGCCCACTACGGCACTGGCTGGAGCCACAGTGGCGAGGTGCTGCTTGTGGCACTGGGCGAGGGCGTGCGGTTGGGCGTCGACCTGGAGCTGCTGCGGCCGCGGGCCCGCCTGCTGGAGATCGTGCAGCGCTTCTTCCACCCCGAGGAAGTGGCCTGGCTGGAAAGCCTGGACGAGGCCGGGCGCGAGCACTGGTTCTTCCGCGTGTGGTGCGCCAAGGAAGCCATGCTGAAGGCACACGGGCAGGGCATCTCGTTCGGCCTGCACCGCCTGCAGCTGGCCCCGGGGGCCGATGGCGCCCTGCACCTGCGCTGGTGTGACCCGGAACTGGGCGTGGCCGCGCGCTGGCATCTGCACGAATGGCAGGCCACCGGGCAATTCCGCGCTGCTCTGGCCTGGTATCCGCACTGAAGCGGGGAATCAGCGCGCAAAACCGGCGATAATGTCGGCATGAGCGAACACCCACTTCCCGCCAGCGTGGCTGCCACGCTGGAACAGGGCCTGGCCAGCATGGGCCTGGACGCCGCGCTGGCGCCGCCGCTGCTGCGATACCTGGCCCTGCTGCACCGCTGGAACGGCACCTACAACCTCACCGCCATCCGCGACCCGCAGGAGATGGTCACCCGCCACCTGCTCGACTCGCTGGCGATGCAGCCGTTCGTGGCTGATGGCAGCCTGGCCGACCTCGGTACCGGTCCCGGCTTGCCCGGCATCCCGCTGGCGATCGCCTGCCCGGGCCTGCAGGTCACCCTGGTGGAGAGCAACGGCAAGAAGGCGCGCTTCATGCGCGAGGCCGTGCGCCAGCTCGGTCTGGGCAATGCCCGCGTGGCCGAATCGCGCGCCGAGGCGCTGGACGAAGCTGGCCACTACGACCAGCTGACCGCGCGCGCGATGGACACCCTGGCCGGCATCGTCCGCGTTGGTGGCCACCTGCTGCGCCCCGGTGGCGTGCTGCTGGCCATGAAGGGCGTCTACCCGCATGAAGAGATCGCGGAGCTGCCGGCTGGCTGGCAGGTGCGCGAGGTGACCCCGCTGAGCGTGCCCGGCCTGGCCGGCGAACGCCACCTGGTCACCGTTACAGGTCCCTGATTCCCGTCGCCAGCCCCTTGTGGAACAACGGGTTGGCGATTCACGATTTCCGCAAGGGGCCGGTTGTACGCATAATGACCGGTCCCAGCACACGTCGACGAGGCACACCCGCATGGCCCGCATCATCGCCATCGCCAACCAGAAGGGTGGCGTCGGCAAGACCACGACCGCCGTCAACCTGGCCGCTTCCCTGGCCAACGCACCCAAGCGCGTGCTCTTGGTCGACCTGGATTCGCAGGGCAACGCGACCATGGGCAGTGGCGTGGACAAGCGCGAGCTGGTCTCCTCCACCTACGATCTGCTGCTGGGCGAGTCCAGCGCCGCCGATGTGCGCGTGCAGACTGCCGAAGGCTACGACCTGCTGCCGGGCAACATCGACCTGACTGCGGCCGAGATCCAGCTGATGGCGCAGAGCGAGCGCGAGCAGCGCCTGAAGCGTGCGCTGGCGCCGATCCGCGACGAGTACGACTACATCCTGATCGACTGCCCGCCGGCGCTGTCGCTGCTGACGCTCAACGCGCTGGCCGCCGCCGACTCGGTGATCGTGCCGATGCAGTGCGAGTACTACGCACTGGAAGGCCTGAGCGCGCTGGTGGAAACCATCGAGGCGCTGCGTGCCAACCTCAACCCGGCGCTGGAGATCGAAGGCGTGCTGCGCACCATGTTCGATGTGCGCAACAACCTGGCCAACGCGGTCTCGGCCGAGCTGACCGAGCACTTCGGCGACCGCGTGTTCCGCACCATCGTGCCGCGCAACGTGCGCCTGGCCGAGGCGCCCAGCCATGGCCAGAGCATCGTCGGCTACGACCGCGCCTCGCGCGGTGGCGTCGCCTACCTGGGCCTGGCCGGCGAGATCATCCGCCGCAACAACGAACGCAACAAGGCCGGCAAGGCCGTGGAGATCGTCTGATGACCAGCAGCAAGCCGGCAGCCAAGAAGCGAGGCCTCGGCCGTGGCCTGGATGCCCTGCTGGGTCCCAAGGGTGCGGTCAGCCAGGTGCAGGCCAGCACCGCGGTGATCGAACCGTTGCCGGGTGAAGTGCTGCGCAAGCTGGCCGTGGGCCAGTTGCAGCCGGGCAAGTACCAGCCGCGCCGCGAGATGGACGAGGGCAAGCTGTCCGAGCTGGCCGACTCGATCAAGTCGCAGGGCGTGATCCAGCCGATCCTGGTGCGCCAGCTGCCGGCAGGCAACTACGAAATCGTCGCCGGTGAACGCCGCTGGCGTGCATCGCAGCTGGCCGGCCTGGACGAAGTGCCGGTGGTGGTGCGCGAGCTGGAAGACCGCACCGTCATCGCGATGGCGCTGATCGAGAACATCCAGCGCGAAGACCTCAACCCGCTGGAAGAAGCCGAGGCGCTGCAGCGCCTGATCAGCGAATTCACCCTGACCCATGCCGAGGCCGCCGAGGCCGTCGGCCGCTCGCGCGCGGCGGTGTCCAACCTGCTGCGCCTGCTGGAGCTGCCGGTGGCGATCCGCCTGCTGCTGGAAACCCGCCGCCTGGAAATGGGCCACGCCCGTGCACTGCTGACCCTGGCCCCCGAACTGGCCGGCAAGCTGGCGCAGGAAGCGGCCGATGAAGGCTGGTCGGTGCGTGAGGTCGAGCGCCGTGCGCAGGCCTTCGCCGCCGGCAAGGTGCCGAGCAACCGTCCGGTGGCCACGCCGAAGGTGCAGCAGGCCGATATCGCTTCGCTGGAAACCGAGCTGTCCGAATCGCTGGGTGCCAAGGTGGCGATCAGCCACGGCCGCGGTGGCAAGGGCAAGCTGATCATCCATTACACCGACCTGGATACCCTGGACGGCGTGCTGGAAAAGCTGCGCGCCCGCCAGGCCTGAGTCCGGCGTCGCGACGGGGGGGGGGGCGCGGCCTGTTCCTGCCGCGTCCTGCAATTGACAGGGAACGCACCGCCGCGCGCGCCGTGGGATGCACTGCTCTCCGGCCCGTGGTCTCATCCAGGGAGCAGGACATGAGCAACGCATTCGACGACGTCAGCCCGGGCGGCAGCCCGATCATGGTGCACAGCCGCGAGAAGGACTTCACTCCGCCGCAGGGCGAAGAGCACATCGAGGCGATCGGCGCGCACATCGAGCGCCATCTCGGCCCGGTGTCCGGTGTCTTCCACGAAATCATCTCCGACCTGGTGCACATCGACGTGCACGTGGTGCCGGCCACTGAGCAGTTTCCGTATCTGCGGCTGGTGACCTCGGGCATGAGCGACCTGCCGATGACCGTGCCCGACGAGGTGGACGCGGACGTGCCGCGCTACATGGAACTGATGGTGACCCTGCCGGCCGACTGGCCGATCTCGCAGGACGCCTTCGAGGATGAGCGCAACTACTGGCCGGTGCGCCTGTTGAAGGGACTGGCACGGCTGCCGCACGAGTACGACACCTGGCTGGGTTTCGGCCACACCATTCCCAATGGCCATCCCAGCGAGCCCTACGCACCGGGCGTGGGTTTCGATGGCGCCATCGTGCTGCCGCCGGTAACCCCCCCGGAAGACTTCGCCGAGCTGGCGCTGGAGGACGGCAAGGTCATCAGTTTCATGACCATCATCCCGCTGTATCCGGAAGAAATGGACCTGAAGCTGAAGAAGGGCGCCGAAGCGCTGCTCGACCGCTTCGATGCGAAGAACATCCAGGACGTGATCGAGCCCGGGCGCGTCAACGTGGCCAGGAAGCGTTTCGGTTTGTTCTGAGACCGGTAACATCAGGGGTCTGAATTTCTGCTTCCGGGCCCCTGCCATGACCATCCTGCTTACCGGCGCTGCCGGCTTCATCGGTGCCTACACCGCCCGCGCGCTGCTGGAGGCGGGTCGGCCCGTGGTCGGCCTGGACAACTTCAACGACTACTACGACCCGCAGATCAAGCGCGACCGCGTGGCCGCACTGTGCCCGACGCTGGACCTGCGCACCCTCGACCTGACCGACCAGCAGGGCCTGGCCGCGCTGTTCGACGAGGTGAAGCCGACGGCGGTGATCCATCTGGCTGCACAGGCGGGCGTGCGCTATTCGCTGGAAACCCCGCAGGCCTACGTCGACAGCAATCTGGTCGGCTTCGTCAACATCCTCGAGCTGTGCCGCCACCGTGGCGTGCAGCACCTGGTGTATGCGTCGAGCAGCTCGGTCTACGGTGATTCGGCCACGCCGCCGTTTTCCGAAGACCAGCGCGTGGACCAGCCGCGCTCGCTGTACGCGGCGACCAAGGCGGCCAACGAGCTGATGGCCTACACCTACGCGCAGCTGTACGGCCTGCATGCCACCGGCCTGCGCTTCTTCACCGTGTACGGGCCGTGGGGCCGGCCGGACATGGCTCCGCTGCTGTTCTCGCGCGCGGTGCTGGCCGGGCGGCCGATCGATGTGTTCAACGAAGGCCGCATGCAGCGCGACTTCACACATGTCTCCGACATCGTGGCCGGTATCCTCGGCGCGCTCGCGCATCCGGCCGATGGTCCGGTGCCGCACCGGGTGTTCAACCTCGGCAACCATACGCCGGTCGAGCTGGAGCGCTTCATCAGCGTGATCGAGCAGGCTGCCGGCCGCCCTGCGCAGAAGGTCTACAAGCCGATGCAGCCGGGCGACATGGTGCGCACGATGGCGGATACCCGGCGTGCACATGACGCATTCGGCTTCGACGCGGTGACCCCGATCGAAGCGGGGCTGCCGCCCGTCGTGCAGTGGTGCCGCGAGTATTTTGGCGACCGCGCCTGAGGAGGGATCCTCACACAGCCGGATTCATCTTCGGATAACCTTGGCTTCGGAGAATGCGCGGTCTTTGTTCCCTCTTGGCCGAGTCCCCCATGAGCCAACCCGAGCTTTCCGTCGTCGTCCCGGTGTTCAACGAGCGCGACAACGTCGCACCGCTGGTGGCCGAGATCACCGCTGCCCTGCGTGGCCGCTTGCCGTTCGAAATCGTCTACATCGATGACCACTCGCGCGATGACACCCTGGCGGTGCTGCAGGGTCTGAAGGCCAGCACCCCGGAACTGCGGGTGCTGCACCACGTGAACCAGAGTGGGCAGAGCACGGCTGTGCGCACCGGCGTCAAGCACGCTCGTGCGCCGTGGATCGCCACCCTCGATGGCGATGGCCAGAATGATCCGGCCGACATTCCCAAGCTGCTGGCTGCCCGTGACGCCGCAGCGGCGCAGGTAAAGCTGTTCGCCGGCTGGCGCGTCAACCGCCAGGACAGCGGCAGCAAGCGCTGGGCCAGCAAGTGGGCCAATGCCATCCGCGCGCGCATGCTGCGCGACGACACCCCCGACACCGGCTGTGGTATCAAGCTGTTCGAGCGCAGCGCGTTCCTCGACCTGCCGTACTTCGACCACATGCACCGCTACCTGCCGGCGCTGATGCAGCGCGCCGGCTGGAAGACCACCAGCGTGCCGGTCAACCATCGCCACCGTACCACCGGCGTCTCCAAGTACAACAACCTGGGGCGTGCGCTGGTCGGCATCCGTGACCTGTGCGGCGTGGCCTGGCTGATCACCCGCAGCAAGCGCACCGCGGTGGAAGAGCGATGATGGGCCTGGCCCTGCACTGGCTCGACCAGCCGCTGACCTGGCTGTACTGGACCGGCCTGCATGTGACCGGCTGGAAACTGATCGGCTACACCGGTGCGCTGATGTTCGGTGGGCGCTGGCTGGTCCAGTTCGTGGCCTCCAAGCGCGCCGGCAAGCCGGTCATCCCGCGCCTGTTCTGGTACATGAGCGTGGTTGGCAGCCTGATGACGCTGAGCTACTTCCTGTTCTCGGCCAAGCAGGACTCGGTGGGCGTGCTGCAGAACCTGTTTCCGGCGTTCACCGCGCTGTACAGCCTGCAGCTGGACATCAAGCACCGCGGCTGGAAGCGGGACAAGGCCAGCCATTAGGTCTTCGGTAGATGCCAACCTTGGTTGGCGCTGGGATTCTCCGGGTGCCAACCAAGGTTGGCAGCTACCAGGGCTAGGCCCAGGCAGGACCTTCGTCCCATGCCAGGGGCGATGGGCGGTGCGATGATCGGGGTCTGCCTTCCCGGGAACCTGTGCTCGTGAAAACCCGTCTTGCCGTCGCCCTGCTGCTCGCTCTGTCCGCCCCCGCCGTGGCCTTGGCCGCACCTCCCGCCACTACGGCTCCGGCCAGCGTGGCCGCTGAATCGCCCGCTGACGCGGCCTTCCGCGCGTTGTACGAAAAGGAATGGAAGTGGCGCCAGCAGGGCGGTGGTGAGGCCAGCGAGGACGAAGACGCCCCGGCCAACGCCACCCGCATGCCCGACGTCGGCCCGGCCGCGCAGCAGGCGCGCCTGAAGGTGTGGGATGAAACCCTCGCTGCGCTGAAGAAAATCGACCCGAAGACCCTGTCGGCCGACAACCAGGTCAACTACGCGATCTACCGCGACCAGGTGTTCAACCTGGCCGAAGAGACGCGTCTGCGTGGCTACGAGATGCCGTTCAACGCCGACTCGTCGTTCTGGTCCAATCTGTCCTTCATGGCCCGGCGCGAGATGAAGACCGTGCAGGACTACCAGAACTACATCGCACGCCTGAACGATGTGCCGCGTTACTTCGGCCAGCAGACCGAAAACATGCGCGTCGGCCTGAAGCGCGGTTTCAGCGTGCCGCGCGCGGTGCTCGATGGCCGCGAAGTGTCCATCGCCACCGTCGCCGAGCTGAAAGACCCGACCGAATCGCCGCTGTACGCGCCGTTCAAGAAGCTGCCCAACAGCATCCCGGCCACCGAGCAGGCCAGGCTGCAGGCGCAGGCGCGTGAAGCGATCAGTGCCAAGGTAGTGCCGGCGTTCCAGCAGCTGCGCACCTTCTTCGTCAACGAGTACGTGCCGCAGGCGCGCACCACGCTGGCCGCC
Organism: Stenotrophomonas sp. GW821-FHT09E08; assembly: GCF_059416125.1. Lineage (NCBI taxonomy): Bacteria > Pseudomonadati > Pseudomonadota > Gammaproteobacteria > Lysobacterales > Lysobacteraceae > Stenotrophomonas > Stenotrophomonas sp. GW821-FHT09E08. Next base: position 21,700 of record NZ_JBWKOO010000021.1, on the reverse strand, counting down.
GAAGCGATGCCGGGCGGCAAGGCGTACTACAAGCAGCAGATCCACGAATACACCACGCTGGACCTGTCGCCGGACGAGATCCATCGCATCGGTCTGGATGAAGTCGCACGCATCCAGAAGGAAATGAACGACATCATCAAGCAGGTGAAGTTCAAGGGCAGCTTCGCCGAGTTCCTGACCTTCCTGCGTACCGATCCGCAGTTCTACGCCAAGACCCCGGAAGAACTGCTGTCGCGCGCCGCATGGATCTCCAAGCGGGCAGACGGTCAGCTGGGCAAGTACATGACCCTACCGCGCGCGCGCTTCACCATCGTGCCGGTGCCGCCGGACATCGCACCGTTCTGGACCGCCGGCCGCGGTGGCATGGGCACCTACTGGCTCAACACCTACAACCTGCCGTCGCGCCCGCTGTACAACCTGCCGGCGCTGACCCTGCATGAATCCGATCCGGGCCACGCGCTGCAAGGTGCCATCGCCGCCGAGCAGAAGAACCTGCCCGAGTTCCGCCGCAACGCCTACATCTCCGCCTACGGCGAAGGCTGGGCGCTGTACTGCGAGAAGCTGGGCGTGGAGATGGGTATCTACGAAACCCCGTACGAGGATTTCGGCCGCTTGACCTACGAAATGTGGCGCGCCACGCGTCTGGTGATCGACACCGGCGTGCACAGCAAGGGCTGGACCCGCGAGCAGGCGCTGGCCTACCTGCGCGACCACACCGCGCTGAGCGAGCATGAAGTGACCACCGAAGTGGACCGCTACATCTCCTGGCCGGGCCAGGCGCTGAGCTACAAGCTGGGTGAGATCGCCATCGTGCGCCTACGCGCGCAGGCCGAGAAGGAACTGGGCGACAAGTTCGACATCAAGGGCTTCCACGACACCCTGCTCAAGCAGGGCTCGGTGCCGCTGCCGGTGCTGGAACAGCAGATCCAGGCCTACATCGCCGAACGCAAGAAGGCCTGATCGCGGTGTGACCGGGTCAGAGCCCCGCCAGAGCGGCGGGGATCCGACCCTGCTGCGGGTCGGAGCCCTTTCCGCTGGAAAGGGCTCCGACCCCCTCTCATCTCACCCTGCCACGCGCACCTTCGCCACGCGCGCGGCGAAGGTCGGCAGCACCAGCAGGGTCAGCACCGTGGCGGTGATCAGGCCACCGATCACCACCGTTGCCAGCGGCTTCTGCACTTCCGCACCGGAACCACTGGCGATCGCCATCGGAATGAAGCCGACGATCGCCACCAGCGCGGTGGTCAGCACCGCGCGGATGCGGCTGGACGCACCGTTGATCGCCGCCATCATCGGTAGGTCACCGGCATCCAGGCGCTCGCGGATCGCCTGCATCAGCACCAGGCCGTTCAACGTGGCCACGCCGGAGACGGCGATGAAGCCGACCGCCGCCGACACCGAGAACGGCATGCCCCGCAGCAGCAGCGCGAGAATGCCGCCGACCAGCGCCAACGGTACGCAGCTGAACACCAGCGCGGCTTCCTTGCCGCTGCGCAGGGCCATGAACAGCAGGCTGCCGATCAGCAGGAACACCACCGGCACCACCGTTGCCAGCCGCTTCTCCGCGCGCTGCAGGTTCTCGAATTGGCCACCCCAGGTCAGGTAGGCACCCGGTGGCAGCGCCACGTCGGCCACTGCTGCCTGCGCCTCGCCGACGAAGCCGCCGAGGTCACGCCCACGCACGTTGGCCTGCACCACCACGCGGCGGCTGCCGTTGTTGCGGCTGATCTGGTTGGGTCCTTCGCTGACTGTGATGCGCGCGACCGACGACAGCGGAATCACCAGCCCCGCGGGCGTGGCGATCGGCAGCGAGGCCAGCTGGTCTGGATCGTTGCGCGAGGCATCGTCCAGGCGCACCACCACGTTGAAACGACGATCGCCTTCGAAGATCTTGCCGGCGGCGGTACCACCGATGCCGGTGGCCAGCGCGTCACTCACATCGGCCGCGGTCAGGCCGTACTGCGCCGCCGCCACGTGGTCGATGGCCACGTTGAGCGTGGGCAGGCCGGAGATCTGTTCCACCCGCACGTCGGCCGCGCCGTTCACCGCACGCAGCTTCAGTGCCACCTGGTCGGCCACCTTCTGCAGCTGGCTGAAGTCATCGCCGAAGATCATCACCGCCAGGTCGGTACGCACGCCGGAGATCAGCTCGTTGAAGCGCAGCTCGATCGGCTGGCTGAACTCGAAGCTGTTGCCCAGCTGCTGCCCGGCCAGCTTTTCGAAGCGTGCCACCAGTGCATCCTTGCCCAGTTTCGGATCCGGCCAGTCCTTGCGTGGCTTGAGCACGATCACGCTGTCGGAGATGTTGGTCGGCATCGGATCGATCGCCGCCTCGGCGGTACCGGTGCGCGAGAACACGGTTTCCACTTCCGGTTGCTTGGCAATCGCCTTTTCCAGCGCCAGCTGCATCGCCAGCGACTGCTCCAGCGACGTCGACGGCACGCGCAGGGCCTGCATCGCCACGTTGCCTTCGTCCAGCGTCGGCATGAACTCGCGGCCCAGCAGCGAGAACGAACCGATGCCCACCACCACCATCATCACCGCGCCTACCGCCACCGTGCGCGGATGGTCCACGGCCTTGCGGATCACCGGTTCGATGCGCGCGCGCAGCACGCGGATCAGCTTGGTCTCGTGCTCGCCATCATCGGCATGCGCATCGCCGTCCTTCAGCTTCGGTTCCCGCACAAGCAGCGCGGCCATCGCCGGCACGAAGGTGAAGGAGAAGATGAAGGCACCGATCAGGGCCAGCATGAAGGTGGCCGCCATCGGGTGGAACGTCTTACCCTCCACGCCTTCCAGGGTAAGGATCGGTGCGAACACCAGCAGGATGATCAGCTGGCCGAATGCGGCCGGGCGTGCCATCTTGCGCGCCGAATCGGCGGCCACGCGCAGGCGTTCCATCGCGGTCAACGCACGGCCCAGTTCGGCGCGGCGTTGGCCCAGCATCAGCAGTGTCGATTCGATCACGATCACCGCACCGTCCACCAGGATGCCGAAGTCCAGCGCACCCAGGCTCATCAGGTTGCCGCTGATGCCGAAGCGGTTCATGCCGATCACGGCGAACAGGAACGACAGCGGAATCACCAGCGCAGTGATCGTCGCTGCACGCAGGTTGCCCAGCAGCAGGAACAGCACCACCACCACCAGCAGCGCACCCTCGGTGAGGTTCTTGGCCACGGTCTTGATGGTGGAATTGACCAGCACGCTGCGGTCCAGCACCGGTGCTGCCACGATGTCCGCCGGCAGCGACTTGTTGACCTGTTCCAGGCGCGCCGCAGCTGCCTGCGCCACGGTGCGGCTGTTGCCGCCGGCGATCATCAGCGCGGTGCCGAGCACGGCTTCGTGGCCGTTGCGGCTGGCCGCACCCAGGCGTGGTGCGCGGCTCAGGTCAACGTCGGCCACATCGGACACGCGCACCACCACGCCATTGCGGGTGGCCACCGGGGCCTGCGCCAGATCGTCGGTGGTCAGCGCCAGGCCATCGGCACGTACCACCAGGCCTTCGCCGGCACGCTGTACGAAACCGGCACCGGCCTGCACGTTGGAACGTTGCAGGGCAGTGACCAGGTCGGCCAGGCCGAGCCCGTGCGCGGCCAGCCTTGCACTGTCCGGATGTACGCCGTATTCCTTGACGTAGCCGCCGACTGTATCGACGCCGGCCAGACCGGGGCTGGAGCGCATCTGCGGCGCGATGATCCAGTCCTGCACGGTGCGCAGGTAGGTCGCACGTTCTTCCGGCGTGCGCAGCAGGTTGCCTTCGGGCGTGCGGTAGACCTCACCGGCCTGCCAGCCGGCTTCACCTGGCTTGGCCAGCTTGGCCGGATCGAACGCGGTGAAGTCCACCGTCCACATCAGCACTTCGCCGAGGCCTGTGGTGACCGGCGACAGCATCGGCGACGCACCGTCGGGCAGGTCTTCCGATGCTTCGCGCATGCGTTCGGCCACCTGCTGGCGGGCGAAGTAGATGTCGGTGGCATCGGTGAAGATCGCGGTGACCTGCGAGAAGCCATTGCGCGAAAGCGAACGAGTGGTGGTCAGGCCGGGAATGCCGGCCAGCGCGGTTTCCAGCGGGTAGGTCACCTGCCGCTCGATCTGCTCCGGCGTCAGCGCCGGTGCCACCGTGTTGATCTGCACCTGGCGGTTGGTGATGTCCGGCACCGCGTCGATCGGCAGCTTGCCCAGCTGGAACAGGCCCACCGCGGCGATCAGCGCCGCCATGAACACCACCAGCCAGCGGTGCCGAACCGCTGTTTCAATGATCAGCTTGAACATGGTCGCCTCCTCAGTGGCCGTGCTCGGCTTCGCCCTTGGCCAGTTCGGCCTTGAGCAGGAAGGCGTTGCTGCCAACGATGCGCTCGCTGCCGGTCAGCCCACCGAGGATCTCGATGCGGTCACCGGCACGGCGTCCGGCCAGGACCGGCTGCGCCTTGAAGCCGCCTTCGACGGCGATGAACACCGCACTGCTGCCATCGACGTTCTGCACCGCATCGGCCGGCACGCTGAGCGAACCGTCCTGGCCTTCGGTGACCACCACGGCGGATACCGCTGAACCGGCCGGCGGCAAGGAGGCGTCCACCGGCGTGGCACGGATCACTGCTACGCCGCCCTGCTGGCGGACATCGGCGGCCGAACCGGTGACGGTGGCGGTGAAGCTGCCACCCGGCACGCTCACTTCCAGCTTCATGCCGGGCGTGACCTGCGCGGCCAGCGCCGGCGGCGCGGTGAACACCAGTTCGTTCATGCTCGGATCGGCGACGTCGGCCACGGCACTACCGGCGGCGACCACGCCGCCCGGGGTGACCTGCACGTTGCCGACGATGCCGGCCACCGGACTGGTGATGCGCACGCGGCCACTGGCATCGGGCGCACCGTTGGCGGCGGCCTGGGCCTGCGCGGCAGCCGCCTGCGCCTGGGCCGCCAGCGAACGTGCGCGTGAGGCTTCCAGCTCCTGGCGCGCAACCACACCCTGGTCGACCAGCGCCTTGTCGCGGCCGTAGGCCAGGCGTGCGGCCTCGGCTTCGGCCGATGCGGCCAGCGCATTGGCGCGGAACACTGCCGCCTCGCCACTGACCACGATGGCCAGCGCCTGGTTCTTCTTCACTGCCGTGCCCGGTGCCACCAGCACGCGCTCGACCCGGCCGGTCACCGTGGAGGCAACCGAGGCGCGTGCGCCCACCGATGGTTCGACCCGGCCGGACAGGCGCGTGGAGCCACCACCACCACGGCCGATGGCGACCACCTCGATACCGGACGCCTTGATCTGTTCCGGGGTCAGCTGCACCACGCCTTCATCGGCGTCGGCGGGAGCCTTGGCGGTTTCGGCCTTGGCTTCCTTGCTGTCGGCAGCATGGCCGTGGCCATCGTCGGTGCCGGCCTTGGCGGTGGTCGCATCGGCCGTTTCCGGCGTCTGCGCGTTGCCGGCGCAGCCGGCCAGGAACACGGCCAGCAGGACACCGCCGATCAGCGGAAAAGTACGAGAGAGAGTCATGGGGCCTCCACAAAGGGGGCGCGTCCTTCAAGGCGCGCAAGATCGATTTCGGCGCCGACGCGCGAGAGGCGCGCGTCTACGGCGGTGCCGCGGGCGGCGATGAGGGCGCTGCGGGTGCTGCGCAGTTCCAGCTGCGAGATGCGTCCTGCGTCGAAGCCGACCCGGGCAAGCCGATAGGCCTCCTCGGCGGCGACCACGCTTTCGTCGGAGGCACGGGTGCGGCTGCCGGCCGCCTTCAATCCGGCCACGGCGGAGAGGCGCGCGGCCTCGCTGTCGCGGCGTTGCTGGTCCAGACGGGCTTCGGCCGCGCGCTGGTCGGCATTGGCGGCGCGGATGCCACCGCGGTTGCGGTCGAACAGCGGGATGCTGAGGCTGACGCCGAGGTTGTAGGCGCGCTCGCCGCCTTCGCGGAAGCGTGTCTGTGCGGCAGTGACGCTGAGGTCGGGCAGGGCGCGCTTGCGCTCAACGTCGACAAGCTTGCCTGCTGCATCGGCTTCGGCCTCGGCGATGCGCACCGCCAGCGCAGCATCGGTGGTGCCACGCGGCAGCGGCGGAGCACGGTCGAGCAGGCTGTCGTTGATCGACTGCACCGGTGCATCCAGCAGCGCGGCACCTGCCAGGCGGGCCAGCGCGGCGTCGCGGAACGCCTGCGCCTCATCCAGCGCGGCGCTGGCGTTGGCCACTTCGCTCTGCGCCTGCACCGCGCGCAACTGCGGTTCGCGGCCCTGCTTGACCATCGCATTGACCGCGTTGGCGTCGTCGCGGGTGAGCGTCAGCGCTTCTTCGGCCAGGCTGTAGCGGCGCAGTGCACTTTCCGCCTGTGCATAGACCACCGCCAACTGGCTGGCCACATCGCTGCGGCTTTGGGCGCCACGCAGGTTGGCCGCCTGTGCCTCGGCGCGGGCGGCACGGACGCGCGCGCCACGCTGGCCCCATACCTCCAGGGGCTGAGACAGGGTGAGCACGGTGTCGGCCTTGCCCATGCCGCCATAGGAGCCGGTGCCCCACGCGTTCTCGGCGGAGTAGGAGAGGGAAGGATTGGGCAACGCACGGGCCTGGTCGGCACGGGCGTCGGCGGCTTCGGCCAGCGCCGCGCCGACACGGGTGCCGGGCAGCTGGTCGAGGCGTTCAAGCAGGGTGTCGTAGGAAGGGGCGGCTTGCGCCATCACCGATGCCGCCGGGGCGAGGCCCAGCAACACAGCGACGACCAGCCCGGCCGCGCGCGGCGACCGAGGTGTCAGGATCGACATAGGGGGATTCCGGTTGTGAGTGAAACGGGAGCCCGCGATTGCGGGACGCGCTCAACTCACGCCCGGGGGGGACGCGTCAATTCATCCTGGGCGACCGCATAGGTCGCCACGTCGCTGGCATTCATCCAGCGCGCCGGCAGCGGCGTACCGAAGGCGGCGAAATCGTTCGCTGGCAGGCTCAGCGTGGAGTGGTGGCAGTGGTTATGCGTGCAGGCACCGGTGTGCTTGCTGTCGCTGTCACCGCCTGCGTCGTCCGCGAGGGATTCGACATGGGCGCTGCTGGCATGCGGTTCCACCGCACACACCAGTGCGTCGGCCACCGGCACGACCACGAATGCCGCCATCAGCAGCATCATCAGGTACGTACGCAGTTGGCGGGTGATCCGGCGCATGGAGGGGAGGCTAGCAAGCGGTTTTCGCCGGATACAATATCAATGGCCACCTCGGGAATTCGTCGGAACCTCCCGTTCAGGTGGGCCGGGCGTGGGGTCGGATCCCGTTCCTCTGAAACGGGCTCTGACCCCGGCACATTGCTGCCGGCCAGCGGCCGGCACTACCGGTCTGCAGGCAGCTTCGCGATCACCTTGATCTCGAACTGGAACCCATACAGCCAGGTCACGCCGACTGCCCTGGTAGGTGTCGACCTTGGTCGACACCCTTTTCGGCCTCCGACACATTGGCGGCCAGCGGCCGGCACTACCGGTCTGCAGGCAGCTTCGCGATCACCTTGATCTCGAACTGGAAACCGTACAGCCAGTTCACGCCGATGCCGGTCAGGGTCGGGTGCGGCGCCTCGCCCCAATACTCGGGCACGATCGCCCATGCCTTCTCGAAGTTGGTTTCCGGATCGACCAGGAACACGGTCACGTCGACCACGTCATCGAACGTGCAGCCGGCGGCAGCCAACACCGCGTTGAGGTTGTCGAAGGCGCGGCGCACCTGCGCTTCGAAGTCCGGCTCGGGCGAGCCGTCCTCGCGGCTACCCACCTGGCCGGAGACGAACAGGAAGCCGTTGGATCGGATCGCCGGCGAGTAGCGGTTGCGCTCGTACAGGGCCTGGCGGCCGGCGGGGAAAACGACATCACGCTGTGACATGGAGAAGATCCCGTGGGAGAGGATGCCATCCTCCGCGCCAGCGCTGTCTGGATAAACGGCGATGATCGGCCTAGATTGATTGTCAATTCCAAACAATCATGACCCACCATGGACCGCTTCGAGGCGATGCGGGCGTTTGCCCGGGTAGTGGAAACCGGCAGCTTCACCCGTGCCGCGCATACCCTGCAGGTCAGCCGCACCACGGTCACCCAGCTGGTGCAGCAGCTGGAGGCGCATCTGCGGCTGCGCCTGCTCAACCGCACCACGCGCCGGGTCAGCGTCACCGCCGATGGCGCGGCCTACTACCCGCGCATCGCTCGCCTGCTGGCCGAGCTGGAAGAGGTGGAGGGCGGGCTGGGCGATGCCGCCACGCGGCCGCGTGGGCGCCTGCGCGTGGACGTGCCTGGACCCTACGCGCGGCTGCGGCTGGTGCCGGCGCTGCCGGACTTCCAGGCACGCTACCCGGAGATCCAGCTGGACATCGGCGTGAGTGACCGCGAGGTGGATGTCATCGCCGACAACGTCGATTGCGTGATTCGTGGTGGCACGCCGGCCGATCCGGCGCTGGTGGCGCGGCCGTTGGCTGCACTGCCGATCGGTTTTCATGCCAGCCCCGGCTACGTGCAGCGCTTCGGGCTGCCAACCGATCCGCGCGCGCTGGAAGGCCCGGATCACCACATGGTCGGTTTCCTCAGCCCGCGCAGTGGCCGCGCCCGGGTGTTCAACGCCCAGCGTGGCGATGAGCGCATCGAGGTGCAGGGCCGCTACACGGTCGGTTTCGACGACGGCAATGCGTATCTGGCGGCTGCATTGGCAGGGCTGGGCGTGGTCGCGCTGCCCAGCTACATGGCCGATCCGCACGTGGCGCGTGGCGAGTTGATGCCGGTGTTGCAGGACTGGCAGCTGCCGCCGATGCCGATGCACGTGATGTTCCCGCCGAACCGGCACATGAGCCAGCGGATCCGGGTGTTCATCGATTGGGTGGTGGAGGTATTGGGGTGAAATCCGCTTATCTGTAGAGCCGAGCCCACGCTCGGCTGCTTCTGGCTGCAACGTTCAGGGCCCGCGCTTCGCGCGTGAGCCGAGCGCGGGCTCGGCTCTTTAGGGGGCTTCCTGCTGCAGGCATGCGAAAATCATCACGGCACGCAACAGGAAACATCGCTACTCATGAGTCGCATCGTCGCACTGGATACCGAAACCACCGGCATCTCCCACCGCCTGGGGCACCGGGTCATCGAAATCGGTGCCGTCGAACTGATCGATGGCCAGCTGACCGGTCGTCAGTTCCACACCTATCTGCAGCCGCAGCGCAAGGTGGACTGGGGCGCGCAGCGCGTGCACGGCATCAGCGACGCAATGCTGGTGGGCAAGCCGCTGTTCTCCAGCAAGGCCGCCGAACTGCTGGATTTCCTGCGCGGCAGCGAGATGGTCGCGCACAACGCCACCTTCGATGTGGGCTTCCTGGACAACGAGCTGCGCCTGGCCGGCATCTCCGCCAGTCTGGCCCAGCATTGCCGCATTACCTGCAGCCTGAAGCTGGCGCGTAGTCGTTGGCCCGGCATGCCCAACAAGCTGGACGACCTGCTTGTGCGCCTGCGCATCCCAAACAACCGGGGCCTGCATGGCGCGTTGAAGGACGCGCACCTGCTTGCCCAGGTGGTTCCGCACCTGCGCTGAGCCGGCCCGGCCCGGCTTTACAGGGGGAGCGGCCGTCGCGTCCAGCCCCAGCCTGTGGGTAACTTGCGCAAGTGCTTGAACCCGTGCATAATGCGCGGCTCGCTGTGTCCGGTTTTCTACCGGGCGGCGCCCCCGGGAGCACGTCCCCGGCCGCCCAACGCCAGCGTAACCCTTTGATTCTCTTGACGTGTGGTGGGCAACCATCGAGGCCGCCGTCCCCCGGGCTACGGGGAGACACAACTTACTATCGAGGTGCGCCATGTCCCGCGTATGCCAGGTTTCCGGCAAGCGAGTGCAGACGGGTAACAACGTCTCGCACGCCAACAACAAGACCCGTCGTCGTTTCCTGCCGAATCTGCACGAGCGCCGCTTCTGGGTTGCCAGCGAAAACCGCTGGGTGAAGCTTCGTGTTTCCGCGCATGCACTGCGCACCATCGACAAGAACGGTATCGATTCCGTTCTGGCTGAGCTGCGTGCGCGCGGCGAAAAGGTCTGAGGAGTAGACGATCATGGCAGGCAAGCGCGATAAGGTCCGTATGATTTCGACCGCTGGTACCGGTCACTTCTACACGACCGACAAGAACAAGAAGAACACCCCGGGGAAGATGGAATTTTCCAAGTACGATCCGGTCGTGCGCAAGCACGTCCCGTACAAGGAAGGCAAGATCAAGTAATCCGCAAGGATTGCTGATCGCCTCCGAAGAAACCCGCCCTCGTGGCGGGTTTTTTCATGCCCGGTGTTCCTGTGGTGGGTGCCGACCGTTGGTCGGCACGCTCTTCCAACACACGGTAGGTGCCAACCTTGGTTGGCACGTTGGCGGAAGGCTGGGCAGAATGACCCATCACCTCCCGACGGGCGACGCGATGCTGTTCGAGTGGCTGCTGGGTTCCTACCTGCTGTTGATCGACTGGCTCATCCGGCTGGTCGCGCTGTGCTGGATCCCCACCCGCACCACGCCGGGTGCGGCGCGCAGCTGGCTGCTGCTGGTCGGCTTCGTGCCGCTGCTGGGCCTGCCGCTGTACCTGCTGTTCGGCCACCCGTGGCTGTCGCGCGAGCGCATCCGCCGCCAGGCCGAGGCCTCGCAGGTCATCCGCGAGGAACAGGCGCTGCAGCATCGCCTGCGCTGGACGCCGCGGCCGGATACCGCCTGTGCCGAGATCGTACCGCTGGTGCAGCGCCAGGGCGACTTCATGCCGGTGCACGGCAACGCGGTCGACCTGCTGACCGACTACGACGAATCACTGCACACGCTGATCGCAGACATCGACCAGGCTGAAGACCGCGTGCACCTGCTGTACTACCTGATGTTTGACGACGCGGTGGGCGAGGCGGTGGTCGAGGCACTGCAGCGTGCCGCAGCACGTGGCGTGCAATGCCGCGTGCTGCTCGACGCGGTGGGTGCCAAGCGCGGTCTGCGCGCCTATCGCAAGCGCCTGGAAGCGCGTGACATCGAGGTGCGCGCGATGCTGCCCGGCGGCCTGCGCTGGCGGCGCAGCGGGCGCATGGACCTGCGCAACCACCGCAAGATCGCGGTGATCGACAACGAAGTGGCCTACGTCGGTTCGCAGAACCTGGCCGGCCCCGGGTTCGTACCCGGCCACCCGAACCGCGAGCTGGTGGCGCGCGTGCGCGGCCCGGCGGTGGCGCATCTGGAAGCCGTGTTCGCCAGCGACTGGTACATGGAAACCGGCCAGCGCCTGGACGTGATCGCCGATGTGCCCGAATGCAGCGACGACATCGCCACCCAGCTGCTGCCCAGCGGCCCGGCATACCCGTACAGCAACGCGCGTGATGCGGTGGCCGCGCTGATCCACCTGGCGCGGCGCCGGCTGGTGATGGTCACGCCGTACTTCGTGCCCGACGAAGCCACGCTGAGCGCACTGCGCATCGCCGCATTGTCCGGCGTGCAGGTGCAGCTGATCCTCTCGGCCAGCAACAACCAGCGGCTGACCTCATGGGCGCAGGAGGCGTACTACGACGAACTGCTGCGCTGTGGCGTGCGCATCGCCCTGTACGAACCACAGTTCCTGCACGCCAAGCACATGAGCGTGGACGAGGACATCGCCGTGCTCGGCTCGATCAACATGGATATCCGCTCGTTCGCGCTGAACGCCGAAATCGGCCTGATCTGCTACGACCGCGCGCTGGTGCAGCAGCTGTGCGAGATCGAGGACAGCTACCTGCGTGAATCGCGGCAGCTGGATCTGCAGCAATGGCGCAGTCGCCCCACGTGGCGGCGCAGCCGCGAAGGTATCGCACGGCTGGCCGATGCGTTGATGTAAGGCAATGCCGGCCGCCCATTTCGGCAATCCGGCCTGTCATCGCCGATGGCCTACAATCGGCACATGACTGATTCACCGCGTAATGGCGAACTGGACCTGGCAATCATCGGTGGTGGTGCGGCCGGGGTGCTGGTGGCGATCCAGGTATTGCGCCAGGCCCACGCGCCGCTGGCGCTGGCCATTATCGAACCGGCCTCGCAGCTGGCCCAGGGCATCGCCTATGCCACGCCATGGCCGGAGCATCTGCTGAACGTGCCGGCGGCGAAGATGAGTGCATTTGCCGACCAGCCCGGTGATTTCCTCGATTACCTGATGGCTGCCAACGCCTACCCGGGCGAGGCGCGCGAGGTGCTGGGCGAGCGCTATGTGTGCCGCCACTTCTTTGCCGCCTACCTGCAGCAGCGGCTGCAGGAAGCTGCCGCAGCCAGCCCCGCGCAGCTGCAGGTGATCGCGCAGCCGGTGCTGGGCCTGCAGCCGGATGACCATGGTTACCGGCTGCAGCTGGGTGATGGCGCTGCGCTGCACGCCGCGCAGGCGGTACTGGCCCTCGGCAACAGCATGCGCCCGCTGCCGGTGGCCGGTGCCGAGGCGTTGCCCGCCGATGACGTGATCGAGGCCTGGGACTACGACGGCGTACGCACCCTGGCCGGCGAGCAGACTGTCGCCATTGTCGGGTCCGGCCTGAGCATGGCCGACACCGTGCTGGCGCTGGTCGCTGCCGGCCACACTGGTCCGCTGCATGTGATCTCGCGCCATGGCCTGCTGCCGTTGCCGCATGCGCACGGGGGTCTGCCCACGTTTGATCCGGCTTTACTGCTGCCGATGAACCTGCGCCAGCGCATGCGCGCGTTGCGCGGGTTCGCACGCCAGGCACAGACCGACGGTCTGCCGTGGCAGGGCGTGATGGACCGCATCCGTCCGCACGGGCAGGCGCTGTGGTGCAGCCTCGATGAGGCCGACCAGCGTCGCTTCCTGCGCCATGTGGTGCGCTATTGGGACGTGCATCGCCACCGCATCGCCGAAGAAGTGGATGCGCAGCTGCAGGCGCTACAGGACAGCGGCCAGCTGCGTATCCACCGGTCCCGCCTGCAACGCGTCTGGCGCGACGGCGATGCGCTGCAGCTGTCCGGCCGCGATGCCTCGGGCAATGAACAACAGTGGACGATCAGCGGGGTGATCAACGCCACCGGCGTGGAGACCCGCGCCAGCGCACTGCGCAATCCGTTGCTGCAGCAGCTGCAGGCCGATGGACTGGCACGCCCCGGACCGCATGGGCTGGGCCTGGACAGCACGGTCCCGGGCGACCGCCTGCGTGCCGCCGGTGGCCAGCCGCAGGCACGGCTGGGCGTGCTCGGCAGCCTGCGCATCGGCAGCCTGTGGGAAAGCCTGGCGGTGCCTGAACTGCGTCAGCAGGCACACGCACTTGCAACCCAGGTGGTCGCAGGAGCCGCGACGGCGATGCCGTAAAATGGGGGCATGGATGTCTCCCACCTGCTTGATGGCCTGAACCCGGCCCAGCGCGAAGCCGTCTCCGCTCCCCCCGGCCACCACCTGGTGCTGGCCGGTGCCGGTTCCGGCAAGACCCGCGTACTTACCCACCGCATCGCCTGGCTGCATGAAGTCGATGGCGTGCCGACCCACGGCATCTTCGCGGTGACCTTCACCAACAAGGCGGCCGGCGAAATGCGCCACCGCATCGACGCACAGTTGCCCAACGGCAGCCGCGGCATGTGGATCGGCACCTTCCACGGCCTGGCCAACCGCCTGCTGCGCCTGCACTGGCAGGACGCGAAGCTGCCGGAAGGCTTCCAGGTGATGGATTCGGACGACCAGCTGCGGCTGGTCAAGCGCGTGGTGCAGGCGCTGGAACTGGATGACGGCAAGTACCCGGCCAAGCAGATCGCGTGGTGGATCAACGCGCAGAAGGACGAAGGCCGCCGCCCACAGCACATCCAGCCGGAACCGCACGATGCGTGGCTGGAAACCATGCGTCAGGCCTACATCGAGTACCAGGCGCGTTGCGACCGCGCCGGCCTGGTCGACTTCGCCGAACTACTGCTGCGCGCGCACGAACTGCTGCGTGACAACCCGGCGTTGCTGTCGCACTACCGCGCGCGCTTCCGCGAGATCCTGGTGGACGAGTTCCAGGACACCAACGCCATCCAGTACGCCTTCGTGCGCGTGCTGGCCGGCGATTCCGGCCACGTGTTCGTGGTCGGCGACGATGACCAGGCCATCTACGGCTGGCGCGGTGCCAAGGTCGAGAACGTGCAGGGCTTCCTGCGCGATTTCCCAGGCGCGCAGACCATCCGCCTGGAACAGAACTACCGCTCCACCGCCAACATCCTAGGCGCCGCCAACGCGGTGATCGCGCACAACCCGGACCGCATCGGCAAGGAACTGTGGACCGACAGCGGCGACGGCGAGCCGATCGACCTGTACGCGGCGTACAACGAGATGGACGAAGCGCGCTACATCGTCGAGCGTGCCCGCCAGTGGGTGCGCGATGGTGGCAGCTACACCGAAGTGGCCGTGCTCTACCGCAGCAACGCGCAGTCGCGCGCGCTGGAAGAAGCACTGCTGAGCGAGCAGGTGCCGTACCGCGTGTATGGCGGCATGCGCTTCTTCGAGCGTGCCGAAATCAAGGACGCGCTGGCCTACCTGCGCCTGCTGTCCAACCGCAACGATGACGCCGCCTTCGAACGCGCGGTCAACACGCCCACCCGTGGCATCGGCGACCGTACGCTGGACGAAGTGCGCCGCGAGGCGCGCGCGCAGGGTATCTCGCTGTGGGAAGCGACCATGCTGGTCACCCAGGGCAGCGCGCTGGCCGCACGCGCGCGCAACGCGCTGGCCGGCTTCCTGGTGCTGGTCAACGAGCTGCAGGCGCAGACCCTGCACATGACCTTGGCCGAGCGCGTGGACCACGTGCTGGCCCGCTCGCAGCTGCGCGAGCACTGGAGCAAGGAAAGCCGCAACGCGCTGGATTCGGAATCGCGCACCGACAACCTCGACGAACTGGTGTCGGTGGCCTCGCGCTTCGTGCGCCGTGCCGACGACATCGAGGAAGTGGGCGAGGACATGGACGAGCTGGTCGCGTTCCTGGCCTATGCCGCGCTGGAGGCCGGTGAGGGCCAGGCGCAGGCCGGCGAGGAAGGCGTGCAGCTGATGACCCTGCACTCGGCCAAGGGCCTGGAATTCCCGCTGGTGTTCCTGGCCGGCCTGGAAGAAGGCCTGTTCCCCAGCGCACGTTCGCTGGAGGAAAGCGGGCGGCTGGAAGAAGAGCGCCGCCTGGCCTACGTGGGCATCACCCGCGCGCGCCAGAAGCTGGTGCTGAGCTACGCCGAGTCGCGCCGCATCCACGGCCAGGACAACTACAGCCTGCCGTCGCGCTTCCTGCGCGAGATCCCGCGCGAGCTGCTGCACGAAGTGCGCCCGAAGGTGCAGGTCTCGCGGCCGGCCTCGATGGGCGCGAGCCGGGTAATGGGCCATGCCTCGATCGAGGCGCCGCCGCTGAAGCTCGGCGCGTTGGTCACCCATCCCAAGTTCGGCGAAGGCATGGTGACCGACTATGAAGGCAACGGCGCCCACGCCCGCGTGCAGGTCGAGTTCGCCGACGCCGGCAGCAAGTGGCTGGTGATGGCCTACGCCAACCTGACGGTGATCTGATCACTGCCGGGGTCGGATCCCTCCCGCGGGGAGGGCTCTGACGCCATTGCGGGAAAACCCAGCCGAGCATGGGCTCGGCTCTACAGCAATCGCGGCCTCCGTTGGAAAAGGGATCCGACCCCGATACGCTGCGCTCATGACCCGCAACGTGCTCTTCCTCTGCAGTCAGAACCGCCTGCGCAGCCCGACGGCCGAGCAGGTGTTTGCCGATTGGCCGGGCATCGAAACAGCCTCGGCCGGGCTGCTGGCCGACGCCGAGGAAGTGCTCAGCCCCGAGCTGCTGCAGTGGGCCGACCTGGTGTTCGTGATGGAGAAGACCCACCGCAATCGGCTGTCCAGCCGCTATAAGGCAGGGCTGAAGGGCAAGCGGGTGATCTGCCTGGATATCCCGGATGACTACGACTACATGGACCCGGTGCTGGTGGAGTTGCTCAAGCGCAAGGTGGCGCCGTTCCTGCGTTGACGGGCTGTTGTGGAGCCGAGCCAATGCTCGGCTGCTTCTGGTGGGAAAGAGCAGCCGGGCATGGGCTCGGCTCTACAATAGGCGGCACTTCTTCCAGGAACGCCCCGATGACCGAACCCACGCTGCACGTCACCGTGAAGTTGAACGCCAAGCTGCAGCCCGAGCATCGCCATGAGCTGTTCGAAGATCCGCTTGACGCGCTGCTGCAGGCGGCCGAGGTCGGCGGGATCACTGGCGGTGGCACCGCGATGTCCGACGAGGGCGAGGTCGAATACGGCGACATCGAAGTGGCGCTGGTGGACGCTGCGGGCGTGCCGAAGCTGATCGACCTGCTGGAGCAGCTGGGCGCGCCGAAGGGCTCGCAGCTGCAGGGTGCGGGTGAGGCTGATCGCAGCTTCGGCGTGACCGAGGGCCTGGGCATTTACCTGGATGGCCTGACCCTGCCGGACGAGGTCTACGAGCAGTGCGATTCCAACCACGTGTTTGAGCAGCTGTCCGAGCGCATCGATGGCCTCGGCGAGATCTGCAGCTGGTGGCAGGGCCCGACGGAGACCGCGCTGTACATGTACGGCGAATCGTTCGAGGCGATGCGTGATGCGATCGCTGAATTCGTCGGCAGTTATCCGTTGTGCCAGAACGCGCGCGTGGTGCAGATCGCCTGAGGGCAGGCTTGATGTAGAGCCGAAGGTAGCGGCAGGAGCCGCTGCCAACGTCTCCTGCGACGGCCCGTGGGGTAACGGTCAGGACGACCGGCATAGCCCATGCTCGGCTCTACAGAAGAGGGGCGTGTTATTTGCCCGCTGCTTGGCGGGCATTGTCACGCAAGGCCATATCCTTGCCGACCTGGTAGCCGCCGAAAAGCACCGCCAAGGCGACGATCACGGCGACCAGGATGGATTTCTGTGAACTCCAGACGGGCGGCTTGTTGTCCTGCATGTCGGACGTCCTTGGGCGCGGCGGTGCGCCGCACACCAAGCTTGCGCTGCAGTGTCCGGGTACGCAAGCCGGCGGTGCGCACAGGCCGCTGCGCGGCGCCGGATTGATCCTGCTCAAGGCGCGGCCTGCACATCCGGTGTGCAATGGTGTTGTTCCCATCTGGCAGATCGTTACGGAGCCCCACCATGTACAAGCGCATCCTGATTGCCACCGACGGATCCGAGCTGGCCGACAAGGGCCTGGCCAAGGGCCTGGAGCTGGCCAAGGACCTCAATGCCGAGGTCGATATCGTGACCGTTTCCGAGCCGTGGGCCGTCGGTATGTACGACGCCATGGGCTGGAGCGTGGGCTACATGAACAGCCCCGAGTACAAGGCCGACCGCGAGGAAGGCGCACAGAAGGTGCTGCAGCCGGCGCTGGCCAAGGCGGCCGAGCAGGGCATCACCGCCAACCCGGTGCACGTATTGGACCGCTACGCGGCTGACGGCATCATCGAGACGGCGGGTGAGCGCAACAGCGACCTGATCGTGATGACCTCGCATGGCCGCCGTGGCGTGACCCGTGTGCTGCTGGGCAGCCAGACCGCCGAAGTGCTGGCACGCAGCACGCTGCCGGTGCTGGTCATCCGCTGATACAAGCGTTCCCGGGGAGGGGACCCGACGCCGGCCGCAGGATGCGCGCCGGCGTCATCTTTTGTGGGCCGTGGCGATTGCCTTGTTGGGGTCGGATCCCTTTCCGCAGGAAAGGGCTCTGACCCCCCCGGCCACATCACCAGCTGTACAGCTTCCAGTACACCGGCGACACGCCGTCCTTGTCGTTGTCGAAACGGCCATCGCCGTTCTTGTCGTACATGTAGAACGGTGCGCCGCGCGACGGGGTCACCTTGACCATGCGCAGCTGGCCGGACACGCGGTATTCCTCGATGGTGTCGCCGTTGTCCATGGTGCGCTTGGAAATGTCCGCGCCCTTGACGTCCACCGGGGGAGCGCCGGCACCACCCATGCTGGCGCAGCCAGCAAGCAGGAGCACGGAAGCCAGCATCAGGGTCTTCATCGGCGGGGGCCTTTGCCTGGAAAGAGCCTTGATTATGCCCCATCGCCGGGGCTGTGCCGTGTCGTCGCAGTGCAGGCACGGGCGCGTAGAATCGACCCATGAGCAGATTAGTCCTGATCGACGGGTCCAGTTACCTGTACCGCGCGTTCCACGCGCTGCCGCCCCTGTCCAATGCACAGGGCGAACCCACCGGCGCGCTGTTCGGCGTGGTCAACATGCTGCGCTCGACGCTGAAGGAGCGCCCGGCCTACGTGGCGTTCGTGGTCGATGCGCCCGGCAAGACCTTCCGCGATGACCTGTACGAGCAGTACAAGGCCAACCGCCCGCCGATGCCCGACGAGCTGCGCAGCCAGGTTGAACCGATGTGCCGCATCGTTGAAGCGCTGGGCATCAGCATCCTGCGCATCCCCGGCGTGGAAGCCGACGATGTGATCGGCACGCTGGCCCTGCAGGGCGTGGCGCAGGACCTGAAGGTGACCATTTCCACCGGCGACAAGGACTTCGCCCAGCTGGTGCGGCCAGGCATCGAACTGGTCAACACCATGACCGGCAGCCGCATGGATTCCGATGCCGCGGTGATGGAGAAGTTCGGCGTGCGCGCCGACCAGATCGTCGATCTGCTGGCGTTGATGGGCGACACCGTCGACAACGTGCCGGGCGTGGAGAAGTGCGGGCCGAAGACCGCCGCCAAGTGGCTGGCCGAGTACCAGCACCTGGATGGGGTGATGGCGGCCGCGCCGACCATGAAGGGCAAGATCGGCGAGAACCTGCGCGCGGCGCTGGAGCGCCTGCCGCTGAACCGCGAACTGGTGACCATCCGCACCGACGTCGAGCTGGACGCCCGCCCGACCACGCTTGCCCTGCGCGAGCAGGACGTGCCGGAGCTGACCGAGCTGTATGCGCGCTATGGCTTCACCCAGGCGCTGAAGGAGCTGGGTGCGCCGCTGCCGGCGCCGACGGCCGCCAGCGAAGCAACGCCGAGCCTGCGTGGCACCGCCGCCGGGTTCGCCCGTGGCAGCGCCGAGGCACCGGCCGCCGGCACGCTGGATCCGGCCCTGGCAGCGCCGGGTGAATACGAGACCGTGCTGACCGCCGAGCAGCTGCAGGCCTGGGTCGAGCGCCTGCAGCAGGCGGACCTGATCAGTTTCGATACCGAAACCGATGCGCTGGACGCGATGCGTGCGCGCCTGGTGGGTATCAGCCTGGCGGTCGAGCCGGGCAAGGCCGCCTACATTCCGGTCGGCCACGATTACCCGGGTGCGCCGGCCCAGCTGCCGATGCAGCAGGTGCTGGATGCGCTGCGCCCGGTGCTGCAGGACCCGGCGAGGAAGAAGCTGGGCCAGCACGGCAAGTACGACCTGCATGTGCTGCGCCGCCACGGCGTGGACGTGCAGGGCTACCACGACGACACCATGCTCGAGAGCTTCGTGCTCAATTCCACCGCCACCCGCCACGACATGGATTCGCTGGCCCTGCGTTATCTGGGCTACAACACCATCAAGTTCGAGGACGTGGCCGGCAAGGGCGCCAAGCAGATTCCATTCTCGCAGGTGGGCATCGACGAAGCCAGCCGCTATGCGGCCGAGGACGCCGACATCACCCTGCGCCTGCACCGCGCGCTGCAACCGCAGTTGCTGGCCGAGCCGGCGCTGGACAGCGTGTACCGCGACATCGAGATGCCGCTGGTGCCGGTGCTGACGAGCATCGAAGCCAATGGCGTGCGGATCGATACCGTCGAGCTGCGCCGGCAGAGCCAGGACCTGTCCTCGCGCATGCTGGCCGCGCAGCAGAAGGCCACCGAACTGGCCGGGCGCAGCTTCAACCTGGATTCGCCCAAGCAGTTGCAGGCGGTGCTGTTCGATGAGCTGAAGCTTCCGGCGGTGGTGAAGACCCCGAAGGGCCAGCCCAGCACCAACGAAGAGGCACTGGAGGCGATTGCCGACCAGCACGAGCTGCCGCGGGTGATCCTGGAGTATCGCGGGCTGGCCAAGCTGCGCAGCACCTACACCGACAAGCTGCCGGAGATGGTCAACCCGGATA
The DNA here is from genome assembly GCF_059416125.1 of Stenotrophomonas sp. GW821-FHT09E08. Taxonomy (NCBI): domain Bacteria; kingdom Pseudomonadati; phylum Pseudomonadota; class Gammaproteobacteria; order Lysobacterales; family Lysobacteraceae; genus Stenotrophomonas; species Stenotrophomonas sp. GW821-FHT09E08. The sequence continues at coordinate 1,746 of NZ_JBWKOO010000021.1, read as the reverse complement.
CCGGCCGCGTGCATACCAGCTACCACCAGTCCGGTGCCGCTACCGGCCGCCTGTCCTCATCGGACCCGAACCTGCAGAACATCCCGATCCGCACCGAGGATGGCCGCCGTATCCGACGCGCATTCATCGCTCCGGAGGGCTTCCAGCTGCTGGCGGCCGACTACTCGCAGATCGAGTTGCGGATCATGGCTCACCTGTCCGAGGACCCGGGCCTGGTGCGTGCCTTCGAGCAGGGCGCCGACGTGCACCGTGCCACCGCTGCCGAGGTGTTCGGGCGTACGCTGGAGGAAGTGACCCCGAACGAGCGCCGCGCTGCCAAGGCGATCAACTTCGGCCTGATGTACGGCATGAGCGCCTTCGGCCTGGCCCGCAACCTGGGCATCGACCGTGGCCAGGCGCAGGATTACGTGGCGCTGTACTTCAGCCGCTACCCGGGCGTGCGAGACTTCATGGAGCGGATGCGGCAGCAGGCCCGGGACCAGGGCTATGTGGAGACCCTGTTTGGCCGCCGCCTGTACCTGAACGACATTCATGCACGTAACCAGGGCCTGCGCGCCGGTGCCGAGCGTGCCGCGATCAACGCACCGATGCAGGGCACCGCCGCCGACATCATCAAGCGCGCGATGGTGGACGTGGACCAGTGGCTGCGTGACAGCGGCGCGCCGGCAAGGATGATCCTGCAGGTGCACGATGAACTGGTGTTCGAAACCGAAAGCAGTTTCGTTGAAGAGTTGCGTTTGCAGGTGGTCGAGCGCATGTCGCAAGCGGCCAAACTGCGGGTGCCGCTGGTGGTCGATACCGGCATCGGCAACAACTGGGACGAAGCGCACTGAGGGTGTTTCAGGCCGAAAACGACGTGAATTCGTTCATTGGTCAGAGGTTTCTGACTCGATCATGAATGTTGCCCTGATGGAGGTTCATTAAATTGGGCCCCTTCACGAACCGTTAGTGTTCGGAGTGCTTCTATAACTCTCGACAGGCGCAACGCCTGTTGTGGATCTCTCCCATCCCCTGGAGCAGATCTCGGAACGGGGACTCCTCCCCAAGTGCCCGTTCCCCGGCCCCGTTGACCTCCCCCTGGTCAGCGGGGCTTTTTATTTGTGCCGTTGCCAGATGCCGTGGCCTGCGCCACGCTGGGCCACCGCTCCGCAGGGGAAGACAATGCCCGACCTGTTCGCACTGGCCATGCCGTGGTGGGAGTTCATCCTGCGCGCGGTGGTGGTCTATGTCGTGGTGCTGGGCATGGTCCGGCTCAGCGGCAAGCGCCCGCTGGGGCAGATCACCCCGTTCGACGTACTGCTGGTGGTGCTGCTGGGCAACGCGGTGCAGAACGCGCTGCTGGGTACCGATACCTCGCTGGGCGGCGGCCTGCTGCTGGCGGCGACCCTGATCCTGCTCAACTGCGGCGTAGGCTGGGTGAGTACCCGCAGCCGGCGGATCGAGCGCCTGGTTGAAGGAGAACCGGTGGTGATCGCACGCGATGGGCATCTGTTCGAAGCCGTTCTGCGCCGTGAGCAGGTCACCCGTGCCGATTTCGAGGCCGCCATGCGCCAGCAGGGCTGCCTGGGCGTGGAGGATGTGGAGCTGGCCCTGCTGGAGATCAACGGGCACATCACCATCATCCCCAGGAAGAGCACCTGACCCTGTAGCAACTGTCTTGTCAGGCGGAGGCCATCTGGGCCTCCGCATCCCTTTTGCGGGCGTTGAGGATCACCAGCATCTTGCGCATCACCGCGACCAAAGCCA
>NZ_JBWKOO010000020.1:0-67237 GCF_059416125.1 Stenotrophomonas sp. GW821-FHT09E08 | reverse complement strand
GCCGCTTGCTCGTGTGCGCTGTCCTGCGCACACGGCAAGACCGGGGTTGGGCGTCCTGCCCAACCCGCCCGAGGCATGCCTCGGGCCCATGCGGCTCACACCCCGCAAACCCACACCACCCCGCCTTCGACAGTTTCCTGCAGTCTGTCGGAACGACCGGGGTCGGATCCCGTTGCTGCGCAACGGGCTCTGACCCCAATGCTGATGGCATCTCGCGTTGGTAGATGCCGACCTTGGTCGGCTCTGGATTTCCGGGAGCCAACCAAGGTTGGCCGCTACTTGAGCCGGCCGCCAGGCGGTTCATCTGTGCCTCACCTGAGCGGCAATGGAAGGTTCATGCTGTACGGCCACGCAACGCAAAGGACATCGCAACACCATGGCACGGACCCGGGTCGGCATCATCTTCGGTGGCAAGTCTTCCGAGCACGAAGTTTCGCTGCAGTCGGCGAAGAACATCCTCGATGCGCTTGATCGCGAGCGCTTCGAGCCGGTGCTGGTCGGCATCGACAAGCAGGGCCAGTGGCATCTGAGCCAGCCGGATACCTTCCTGATCAATGCCGATGATCCGTCGCGCATCGCGCTGCATCGGTCCGGCACGTCGCTGGCGGTATGCCCGGGTGCCGAGCAGTCACAACTGCAGCCGTCCGATGCAGCCAGTGCGCTGGGACAGATCGATGTGGTGCTGCCGATCGTGCATGGGCCGCTGGGCGAGGACGGTGCGTTGCAGGGCCTGCTGCGCATGGCCAACCTGCCCTTCGTCGGTTCGCCGATACTGGGCTCGGCGGTGGCGATGGACAAGGACGTGACCAAGCGCCTGCTGCGCGACGCCGGGCTGCAGGTGGCACCGTGGCTGTGCATCCGTCGCCATCAGGCGGCGGCAGTCGATGTCGATGCGGTGATCGCGCAGCTCGGCCTGCCGTTGTTCGTGAAGCCGGCCAACCAGGGTTCGTCGGTGGGTGTGAGCAAGGTCAAGGATGCGGCGGGCTTCGCCGGGGCACTGGAACTGGCGCTGCGTTATGACCACAAAGTGCTGGTGGAATCGGCGGTGGTCGGCCGTGAGATCGAGTGCGCGGTGCTGGGCAACGAACTGCCGCAGGCCAGCCTGTGCGGCGAGGTGGTGGTACACGACGAGTTCTACGCCTACGACACCAAGTACATCAACGAGGATGGCGCCGAGGTGGTGGTGCCGGCGGATATCGATGCCGCAACCCAGGCGCGCATCCAGCAGATCGCGCTGCAGGCCTACCAGGCGCTGGAGTGTGCGGGCATGGCGCGCGTGGATGTGTTCCTCACCGCAGACGGTGAGATCGTCATCAACGAGGTCAACACGCTGCCGGGCTTCACCCGCATCAGCATGTACCCGAAGCTGTGGGGCGCCAGCGGTGTGGACTACACCACGCTGATCACGCGCCTGATCGAACTGGCGCTGGAGCGCCATGAAGCCGATCGCGGATTGCACAGCGCCGTGTAGGGGCGCTCTCTGTAGAGTCGAGCATGGCTCGACTCTACAAAGGAGCGTACCGGCCAACGGTCGGCACCCACCGGAAAGAGCAGTGCCGGCCAGCGGCCGGCACTACCCTGCGGTCTTCTAACCGCGCTTGCGGAACATCGAGATCACTGCCAGTACCAGGAACACAACGAACAGGATCCAGGCAATGTTGCTGGCGGCACCGGCGATGCCGGAGAAGCCGAGCACGGCGGCGATGATGGCGATGACGAAGAAAATAACGGCGTAATGCAGCATGGTGCTCCTCGCAGATGTCCGGGCCGTTGGATGGCGTGGGTCCATCCTCCCGATTCGGCGGTGTGCAACCAGTGATGGCAGGCTCTGCGCGTGATGAAGTCTTCAGCGCCGTGAGCCTGACGTCATGACGCAGCCTTCAGCCTGCGCAGCCCTTCTTCAATGCTGACCTGCGGCACGTAGCCGAAATCGCGGCGCGCCGGTTCCATGCTGTACCAGTGAGGTGTGCACAGCTGCTCGGCCAGGAAGCGGGTCAACGGCGGCTCGCCGCGCAGGCGCAGCAGCGGCCACAGCCGTTCGCAGACCGCACCAATGCGATAAGCGGTCTTGAAGCTGATCGCCTTGTCCACCGTCGGTGCACCCACAGCGGCCAGCAGCTTGTTGACCAGCTCGCGCATCGGCAGCGGTTCGCCGTTGGAAATGAAGTAGGCCTTGCCCGCACACGCTGCACCCGGGGCCAATGCCTCGAAAGCGAGGAAGTGCGCGAGCGCGGCGTTGTCGATGTAAGTGGTATCCACCTTGTTGTTGCCATCGCCGACCAGGCGCAGGCGGCCCTGCCGTGAACGTTCGGCCAGGCGCGGCACCAGCTGCTGGTCGCCCGGGCCCCAGATCAGGCGCGGGCGCAGCGCCACCGTCGCCAACGAGGCGTCGTTGGCCGCCAGCACGCGCTGTTCGGCAATCGCCTTGGTCGCCGCATACGGCGCCTGGAAATCTTCGCCGTACGGGACTTCGTCGGCACCCAGGCCCTCCACCGGATGGGTGGCGCGGTGGGTAACACTGGGCGTGGAGGTGTAGACCAAGCGGCTGATGCCATGTGCACGGCAGGCCGCGATGACGTTGTCGGTGCCGACCACGTTGGCCTGGTGGTAGCTGTCATAGCTGCCCCAGGCGCCGGCCTTCGCACCGTTGTGGAATACCGCATCGACGCCGGCCACCGCGTGCAGCACCGCCTGCGCATCGGCCAGATCGCCGCGGATCTGGCCCACGCCCATGGCCTGCAGTTCCGGGTAGTGGCTGCGGTTGAACGCCAGCACCTGGTGGCCACGTTCGACCAGACCGCGGCACAGCGCCTGGCCAAGGAAACCACCACCACCGGTGACCAGGATCTTCATGCGCGCTTCTCCAGTTCGGCGCTGGCCCAGACGGCGAGCTTCTCGCGGCCGATCTTGGCGTTGTGACGGATATCAACGGGGAACGCCGGATGCACCAGGAAGTGCTGCAGGCCGGCTTCTGGCGCGCGGGCTGCTGCGTGCGCACGCAGCGCTTCCTGCAGCGCCGGGCTGTCTGACTGACCACGTTGCAGTTCCACGCACAGCACCGGCACCTGCGCACCGGCCGGACCAACACCGACCAGCGCCGTGCGCGCAACCCCGGGCACGGTATTGAACACCGGCTCGACCTGCTCGGTGTACAGCGGCCCATGCGCGGTTTCCACCCGATGGGTCTTGCGGCCGCAGAACCACAGACGACCCTGCGCATCGAAGTAGCCGACGTCGCCCATGCGATGCACGACGCGCACGCTGCCATCAGCCAAGGTCTCGCTGATCTTCGCCGCCGCGGTGGCCTGCGGGCGGTTGAAGTAGCTGTCGGTGGCGGTCGGTCCGGCCACGGTGATCTCGCCCACCTCGCCCACCGCCAGCACACGCGCCTGCGACCAGTCCGGCAGCGGTGCGTCATCGATGGCGATGATGCGCACCTCGTTCGGCTCGACCACGCTGCCCACGCAGGTACCGGCGCCGGCCTCGGTAGCAGCACGGGTGCGCTCCAGCTCGCGGCCCTCCACCACCGCCACCGGCAAGCATTCGGTGGCGCCATACGGGGTCCAGAACTGCGCATCGGCGGGCAGCAGACTGCGGATGGTAGCGACCACATCCGGCGGCACCGGCGCACCGGCCGAGGTCACCCGGGTCACCGTTGGCATGGGCCGGCCGTGGCGGGCCAACACCCGCATCAGCGCCGGCGAGCCGAACAGCTGGGTCACCCCGAAGCGCTGGATCGCGTCATGCAGCCGCGCAGGGTCGGCCTGCGCCGGCCGGGTCGGGTCCATGTCCGGAATCACCGAGGTCAGGCCCAGCGCCGGGTCGAACAAGGCAAACGGCGGGAAGGTCGGCAGGTCCACGCCGCCCGCTTCCATGCCGAAGGCGCTGCCCAGCAGCTGGATCTGGCCGACAAAGTGGCGGTGGCGGTAAACCACGCCCTTGGGCACGCCGGTCGAGCCGCTGGTGAACAGGATCGCGGCCATGTCCTCGCCATCGGTAGCGGCCAGCATCGGCCCCCTGTTGGCGCCAGCGCGTTCCAGCGCGGCCAGAGTGGTTCCGCCCCAGCCCAGGCGCCGACCGACGGTGACCAGACGGGTTGCCGACGGTGCCCAGCGCAGCACCAGCCGCGCCACATGGGCCAGCGGAATGCCGATGAAGGCTTCCGGCTGCGCCTCGTCCAGGCACTGCTTCAGCGCGCGCTTGTCGATGCCCGGGTCGACCAGTACCGGCACCGCGCCCAGCTTGAACAGCGCGAACATCAGCAGGAAGAACTCCGGCGACGGCCGCACCATCACCACCGCGCGCACCCCACGGCCGATCCCGTAGCCGGCCAGGCCGGCGGCCATGGCGTCGCTGCGGGCGTCCAGCTGGCGGTAATCCAGGGTCACGTCGTAGGCGGCCATGCCGTTGCCGGCGCCGCGGCGGCCCGGGCAGCGGATGGCGATCTGGTCGGGGCGTTCACGCGCCAGTTCAGGCAAACGGGCCGAAATATTGCAGGGTCGGTTCATCCGTTCATTGTCGCCGCTTACGGAATTTCTTGCGCGGCGGCCCACTTCGTGGAAAATCCGCACCCTCGTTCCTGATTCCGACTGCCGCCCGGGGCGGCTTGCCCATGCAACATCCCTGCATGACCTGCGGCGCCTGCTGCACTCAATACCGCGTGGCCTTCCACTGGATGGAATCGGACGAGGTCACTCCCGGTGGCGTCCCCCACCAGCTGACCGAGGTGCTCGATCCGCACCGGCTGTGCATGCGCGGCACCCACTCCAAGCCGGTGCGCTGCGTGGCGCTGGATGCGCAGATCGGCGTGTACTCACGGTGCACCATCCACCCCAACCGGCCCAGCGTGTGCCGCGAGGTGGATGCGTCGTGGGAGTACGGCAAGGCCAGCCCGCAGTGCGACAAGGCGCGCATCGCCTATGGCCTGGATCCGTTGACCCTGGCCGACTGGCGCTGGCGCGACGAAGCGGGCAACGACGACGACCATCCGGACGACAACGGCAACAGCCCGTCTTCGCCGCCGCAGGCGCCGATCGCGGCGTAGTGATGGTGCCGGCCGCTGGCCGGCATCCTCATGAACCCGGCGCGCATTGCGCGCTTGCCGGCCAGCGGCCGGCACTACCGGGATCCGACCCCGGACCCGATCAGATCGGGTTGGCGTCCAGGAACGCGCGGATCTCCGGCACCAGCACGTCGTGCTTGTCTTCCAGCACGTAATGCCCGGCATCCTCGAAGGCGTGCACCTGGGCCTTCGGCAGCGCGGCCTGGAAGCCCTTCAGGAAGTGGTGGTCGAACACGAAGTCGCGCAGGCCCCAGCCGAGGAAGGCGGGGCGGTCGGCGAACGACGGCAGCGCCTTGCCGGCCCGTTCCAGCAGCGACCAGGCCTTGTCGGCCGGCGACAGCGGAATGTCCTGCATGAAGCGGATGGTGCTGATGCGGTTGGCGTAGCTGTTGTACGGCGACACGTAGGCGCGGCGCACATCGGCCGGCATCTTCCGCTCCACGCCCAGCCACGAGGCACCGGACGAGAACGCGTTGAAGGTGCGGATGATCCACTCGCCGATCTTCCAGTGGCGGCCCAGCGCGATCTGCCACGGCATCTTCTTCGCCGCCGGCATCGGGAACGCTGCCGTGTTGAGCACCACCAGGCGCTTCACCTGGTCATGGTGCGACAGCGCCCAGCCGAAGCCGATCATGCCGCCCCAGTCGTGCACGGCCAGCGTCACCGGACCGGTGATGCCCAAGTGCTTCAGCAACGCGTCCAGATCATCCACGCGCGACTGCAGCGTGTACTCGTAGCGGCTGTCATCGGGCTTGTCCGACAGGCCCATGCCGATGTGGTCCGGCACGATGCAGCGGTACGTGTCCGACAGTCCGGACACCAGCGTGCGCCAGTAATAGCTCCACGACGGGTTGCCGTGCACCATCACCACCACCTCGCCATCGCGCGGACCTTCGTCGAGATAGTTCATCGACAGGCCAGGGCGGACCTCGAAACGCTGCGGGTGGGCGGGGTAACCGGGAAGCTGGGACATCGGATCGCACCTGTAGAAAGGGCCGGTAGAACCGGCCCTTGGACACTTGGAAAATCATCGCTGCCCGTCGCGAGCGGTTGGCTGGTGGGTGCGGACGGCGCCCGCCAGGCAATCGCGCAGCAGGTCAGCGGTGACTTTTTTACCAGACCACTTCAGCCATCGAACAGTTCAGGCCCGAGCCGATGCCCAGAAGCGCGATGCGATCGCCCTTCTTCAGCTTGCCCAGCTGCTTGAGCTTGCTCAGCACGATCGGCACCGAGGCCGGGCCGATGTTGCCGTGCTCGCCGAAGATGGTCATGACCTTCTTCGGGTCGATGCCGAAGTTCTTGATGAACGCAGCGGTATGCGGCTGGCTGACCTGGTGGATCACGAACTGGTCCAGCTCTTCCACGGCCCAGCCCAAGGCGATCTTGGCGGCGGTGAAGGTCTTCTGGGCCAGCTTGATGCCTTCGATCAGCAGCAGGCGGGTATCGGTGACCATGCGGTCCAGGTTGCCCAGGCACAGCTGGTTCCACTCGGTGGCCGAGCGGGTCACGCCGCCCTTGTAGCGCGGTGCATCCGGCACCAGCTCCGAGCGCGCCATCACCATCGCGGCGGCACCCGAACCGGTGGTCAGGGCGGCCAGTTCGTTGCGGAAGTCGTCGGCGGTGACGTCCGGGGCGGTCATCCGCTCCAGGGTCTTCTCGTACACCAGGTTGGCGGTCTCGCCGTCCACCACCAGCGCGTAGTCGATGTCACCGCGCTCGATCATGCGCGCCGCGATATCCATGCCGTTGATGAAGGCCAGGCAGGCATTGGCGACGTCGAAGGTCATGCACTCGTCGCTGACGCCGAGGTTGCCGGAGACGATCGACGCAGTGGACGGCTCCAGGTAGTCGCGGCTGACCGAGGTGTTGACCAGCAGGCCCACCTGCGTCGCATTGATGCCTGCGTCTTCCAGCGCCTTGCGGCCGGCCATGGTGGCGGCGTCGGAGGCCAGCACGCCGTTGTCCCACAGGCGGCGGGCATGGATGCCGGCGATATCGCCGAGCACGTCGGTGCGGATACCAAGGCGATCCAGCGTCGGCTGCAGCCGCTCGTTGATTTCCTTGGTCGTCAGCGTATGCGGCGCATCAACGTGTGCCAGGCCGGCGATCGAGACATTCTTGAAGAGCATCGAGGTTAGCGCCAAGGCTCAGGCAAAAGGGGGCGCTATTCTATAACTCCCGGGGCCTTCACCGCATCTTTACGAATTCAGGCTTGGCCGTATGGTGAAGCATTCAGCGCGGCGGGCACTGGAATGCGGCGAAGCGCTGGCTGCCCTCGGCCGGTGCGGCAGCGGCCTGCACGGCATTGGCACCGGCGCTCGGGGCCTCGTTGCGGGCCAGGGTTTCCAGCTCTTCCTGCACGCGCAGCGGGTTGCGGTTGTAGAAACCGACCTTGCTCTTCACCGTGACCACCACCTCGCCCTTGGCGATGCAACCGGCCGGAACCGGGCCTGCCGGCAGCACGCGGGTCGTCTTGCCCGCCGGTTCGATCGGCACCCAGGTACAGGCGGTGACGGTGAGCAGCAGGGAGGAAAGCAGCAGAACGCGCATGGGCAGATCCTGGAAGGGTATGGGGGGATTCTGCCTGAACAGCCTGAATCGGGGGTAGCCCGTGGGCGGGGTCACATCCCCCGCAGGGGGCTCTGACCCCTTCAGAGTTGCCGGCCAGCGGCCGGCACTACCAAGGGGAGCCGGCCCGCCACATGGCGGGCCGGGTCTTGCCTTATTTCATTTCTTGACCGGATTGCCTTCGGCGTCGATCACCGTCACCTCACCCAGATTCAGCGCACGCACCGCCGCTTCAGTCTGCTTGAGGTCACCCACCACCACCCAGGTCAGCGCCTGCGGCTTGATCTCGGCGGCGGCCTGCTGCACCTGTGCCGGGGTCATCGACTCGATCTCGGCCTTGCGACGCAGCACGTAGTCGTCCGGGCGCTTGAACTGCACGATCGAACCGATGGTCGACGCCACCGCGCTGGCGGTCTCGTAGGCACCAGGCAGGCTCAGGGTCTGGATGTTGCGGATGCGGTTGACCTCGGCGGCGGTGGCCGGCTTGCTGCCATCGGCGAACGCGGCAATTTCCTTGCGCATTTCCGCCATCGCCGGGCCGGTCTTGTCGATCTGCACCGGCGCGCTGGCCATCCACGGGCGCTGGCCCACCGAGTTGATCGCGCTGCTGCGCGCACCGTACGACCAGTGCTTGTCCTCACGCAGGTTCATGTTCAGGCGCGAGGTGAAGTCGCCGCCGATCACGCCGTTGGCGATGTCGAAGCGGGTCGAGCTGGTGGCGCTGGACGGCGCCACCACCTGGCCGGCGAACAGGTTGGCCTGCACCGCGCCCGGCTGGTCGATCAGGAACACGCGCGGGCCCTTCGGCAATGCGACGTCGGTGGCCGCCTTCACCTGCGGGGCGTCGCCGGCAGCCTTCCAGTCGCCCAGCTGCTTGTCCAGCAGCGGCACGATCTCGGCCAGGGTGGTGTCACCGACCACGATCAGGGTGCCGTTCTGCGGACGCAGCCAATCGTGGTGGAAGTCGACCAGGTCTTCGCGGGTCAGGCCATTGATCGCCGCCTCGTCACCGCTGCCGGTAAACGGAATGGCATACGGGTGGCCCTTGCCGTACAGCAGCGGCGGCAGCACGCGCATCGCCACCGCACCCGGGTTGACCTTCTCCTGCTGGATGCCGGCGATCCAGGTCGCCTTGACCCGGTCGATCTCGCCCTGCTCGAAGCGCGGCTCACGCAGCAGGTCGCGGTACAGTGCCAGCGACGGCGCCAGGTTTTCCTTCAGTGCCGACAGGTCCACGCTCATCGAGTCCAAGCCGGCCGAGGCATCCAGGCTGGCACCCAGCGCATCGGCAGCATCGGCGAAGGCCAGCGAGCCGAGCTTGCCGGCGCCTTCGGTCATCAGGCTCATGGTGAAGTTGGCGGTGCCCGGCTTGCGGCCCTGGTCGGCGCTGAAGCCGCCCGGGAACTGGTAGCTGAACTGCACCACCGGAATCTCATGGCGTTCGGCCAGGATCACCTGGGTGCCATTCTTCAGCGTGGCGCGCTGCAGGGCCGGGAACTTCAGCTGCGGGAACTCGCGGGTCTGCGGCACGCCGGCCTTGCGGTCCACCTGTTCGGGCAGGGTGCTGTACTTCGGGTCCACCGCCGGCACGTTGAACGGCTTCGGTGCCTGGCTTGGTTCCTCCTTCAGTGCCACGCGCTCACCCGGTGCGATCACCAGGGTATGGCTGCCCTTGTCCAGCCACTGTGCGCCCAGGCGGCTGAGATCGGCGGCACTGGCCTTGTCGATGTTGGCCAGCGAGGTGCGGAAGCAGCCCGGGTCGCCGGTGAACACCGCGCACTCGGCCAGCGCATCGGCCTTGCCGCCAAAGCCGCCGATGCGCTCGATGCCACGGATGAAGCCGGCGCGGGCGCCGGTCTTGGCGCGCTCCAGCTCGGCCGCGGTCGGGCCCTGCTTGATCAGGCGGTCCAGTTCCTCGTCGATGATCTTCTCGACCTTGGCCGGATCCTGGCCCTGCTTCACGGTCGCCACGATCACGAAGTTGGAGCCCAGCTGCGAGGCCGACAGGCCCGAACCGATGCTGTCCACCAGCTTGTCCTGGTGCTGCAGGCGCTGGCTCAGGCGCGAGGACTTGGCACCGCCCAACACCTCGGCGAACAACTGCAGCTGGTCGATGTCGGCGGTGCCGACCTGCGGCACGTTCCAGGCGCGGTAGATGCGCGCCTGCGGCACCTTGTCGGTCATCGTCTCGCGGGTATCGGCGCTGCGCTTGGCCACGTTCACTGCCGGCTGCGCCATGCTCGGGCCGGCCGGGATGCTGCCGAAGTACTTGGCAGCCTTTTCCTTGGCGGTGGCCAGGTCGATGTCACCGGCCAGCACCAGCACCGCGTTGTTCGGGCCGTACCAGGTGCGGAACCAGGTCTTCACGTCGTCCAGCGAAGCGGCGTTGAGATCGTTCATCGAACCGATCACACCGTGGTGGTACGGGTGGCCGACCGGGTACAGCGCCTTGTTGAGCTGATCCCAGGCCTGGCCATAAGGCTGGTTCTCGCCCTGGCGCTTCTCGTTCTGCACCACGCCACGCTGCTCGTCCAGCGCGGCCTGGTCGATCGCACCGACCAGGTGGCCCATGCGGTCCGACTCCATCCACAGCGCCATGTCCAGCGCGGTGGTCGGCACGTTCTCGAAGTAGTTGGTGCGGTCGGTGTTGGTAGTGCCGTTCTGGCCGGTGGCACCCACCTGCTTGAAGGGCTCGAAGTACTCACCGTCGTGGTTTTCGCTGCTCTGGAACATCAAATGTTCGAACAGGTGCGCGAAGCCGGTGCGGCCGGCCGGCTCGTCCTTGCTACCCACGTGGTACCAGACATTGACCGCGACGATCGGCGCCTTGCGATCGGTATGCACGATCACGCGCAGGCCGTTGGGCAGTGTGAACTGCTCAAACGGAATATCGACCTTGGCCGGTGCCGCCGGCTTGGCGGCAAGCGCGGAGGTGGGCGCAAGCGTACCCAGGGCAGTGCTGAGGGCGACGGCCAGCAATGCAGCGCGCGGGCGAAGGGCGAGAGACATATCCGGATCCTTGGTCACATAGGTGAACCCCGATCCTAGCCTGCGCAGGCAACGGCAGGAATCGGTCGCCAGTCACTGGGGGTGTTTGCCCCTGTGCACCATCCGCGGCCCCTCACGGCCGAGTTCTGGGCGGTCACATGCACCGGCAGCCATCGTCCGGACAGTGTCCGCAGCACATGGAATGGATAGGTGTCCGCCCACCGGACACTTTTTGGCCGACAAAAATCCTTTTAAATCAATGATTAAAAGTTGGCACGGGGATTGCTTGGTACTTCCTGCGCCAAGAAGGGCTTCAGACAAAAGCTGACTGAAGACTGAACAAATGCAGGAAATGGAAAATTTTCCTTGCATGCCCAGAATTGGTGTACTACATTACTACAACACCACTGCCCACCAACACTAAACAGGCCCCGTCATGAACGCCAAGACCATTGCCATCGCCATCGCCCTGATCGCCGGCACCGCGGTTGTTTCGTCGGTGCAGGCCTCCGAATCCATCAAGACCCTGTCCACCGTGCAGGTTCGTCCGGCCGCCGACCAGCTGGCCCAGCAGGCCTGGGAACAGGCCAGCGGCATCCCGACCCTGGCCACGGTGGAAGTTCGCCCGAGCAGCGACCAGCTGGCCGAGCGCAACGGCTACCTCGCCGCCCCGGTTGCTGCCGCGATGCCGATCACCACGCTGGCCTCGGTGGAAGTTCGCCCGAGCCTGGAGCAGCGTGTCGCCCTGGTCGCCGAGCAGGAAGCCCAGCGCTACGCCGCCACCCTGGCTGCCGCCGCCACCAGCGTCGCCAACCAGGTCATCACCAACCTGCCGGCCCTGCAGGTTCGCCCGAGCGCCGCCGACCTGCAGGCCCTGGCCACCGAAACCGCCCAGGTCCTGCTGCGCCCGTAACCGGTGCCGCCCTGCCCCGTGCGGGGCGTGCGCCGTAAAGGCGGCGGTCGTCGCAGGTACACTGCGCCGATGAATGCCGCGCCCCAGTTCCATGTGATCCTGTTCCAACCGGAAATCCCGCCCAACACGGGCAATGTGATCCGGCTCTGCGCCAACACCGGCGCGCAGCTGCACCTGGTCGAGCCGCTCGGCTTCGCACTGGAAGACAAGCAGCTCAAGCGCGCCGGGCTGGACTACCACGAGTACTCGCGCCTGCAGGTGCACCCCGATCTGGACACGACGCTGGCGCGGGTTGCACCGAAGCGGTTGTTTGCCCTGAGTACGCGGGCCAGCGTCCGCTATGACAGCGTGGCGTTCGAAGATGGCGATGCGTTCCTGTTCGGCCCGGAAAGCCGCGGCCTGCCGCAGGACGTGCTTGATGCATTGCCCGATGGCCGCCGCCTGCGCCTGCCGATGCGGCCGGACAACCGCAGCCTCAATCTTTCCAACACCGTTGCGGTGGTGATGTACGAGGCGTGGCGCCAGCACGGGTTTGCCGGCGGGGCGTAACGCCACGCGTCTCTCTTCTGCCTAATTGCTGTGGCGGGCGCATGCATTCATGGGCGTTACTTTTCTTTCCGCGCGGAAAGAAAAGTAACCAAAAGAAACGCGCCGCCATCCGCGAGCCGGTGCTACGCACCGGTACCCTGCGCTCCTCGGCCCGCCGGGGGACGGCGCGGAACTCGCTGCGCTCAAACATCCGCGCCTCTTCGCCCCCGCCGGACCTGCGGTGCTCGGCTCGCTTCAAGGCGGACCCAACAGCCGCGCAGTAGATCCACGCCATGCGTGGATGTCTTCCGCCTGGATCAATCAGGAGCGGGCGCCATCTCGTTGCGTGGAACGCGTGCGATTGCCCACAGAAGAAAACTCCAGACCATCAATATCAGCATGCGTGCCGCACAGGCCCAAGCCCGTTGCCGTCGGGTCGATCCCGCCGGATGAGAATCTCAGCGCACCTGCATGTTTCTCGGTAGCCACGGTGCCTAGTTCGGACTGATGAATCAGCTCTCCGCCCTCTGGCTTCATATGCAGCACAAAGGAGCAGACGTGCTGCATCGCCTGGGTACTGTGCAGCTCAACCCTATAGCCCAGTGATTCTTCGACAATCGACAGGCTGTCCATGAACCCATCTCGGCAACTACGTCCGCTGCCCGGTTCGGTACACAGATCGCTCGCCTGCGAATACTCGCCTGGCCACACCCCACCTTCTCTCTCTGCTCCCTGCCCACGCTACCTGCAGCGTGAAGGCCTGGAAGATCAGCGGGAGACACACCAGTCTTCTGGCGAGATTGTTTTTCATTCAGCGGGACCGTCCGGATGCGCGTTCCATGTCGCCCACCCTACTAGGCAATGCCGGCCAGCGGCCGGCACTACCGATCCACTCAGAACGCGTTGATGCCGGTCAGCTCACGCCCAATCACCAGCTGGTGCACGGTCTCGGTGCCTTCATAGGTGATCACCGATTCCAGGTTCAGCGCATGCCGGATCGCTACATGCTCGGTGGTGATGCCGGCCCCGCCCAGCAGATCGCGACATTCGCGGGCGATGTCGATGGCCATGCGGCAGTTGTTCCACTTGGCCAGGCTGACCTGCTGCGGCTGCAGCTGGCCGGCTTCCTTCAGGCGCCCGAGCTGCAACGCCAGCAGCTGCGCCATGGTGATGCGGCGGGCCATCTCGGCCAGCTTGATCTGTGCGCTCTGGGTCGCGGCCAGCGGGCGGCCGAACAACACGCGCTCCTTGGCATAGCCCAGCGCTTCATCCAGACAGGCAATGGCCGAACCGATCGGGCCCCAGCTGATGCCGAAACGGGCCTGGGTCAGGCAACCCAGCGGCCCCTTCAGGCCCTTCACGTTGGGCAGGCGGTGGCTGTCGGGCACGCGCACGTCGTCGAAGAACAGCGCACCGGTCAGCGACGCACGCAGGCTCATCTTGTGCTTGATTTCCTGCGTGGTGAACCCCGGCATGCCCTTTTCCAGCACGAAGCCCTGGATGCCGTCCTCGGTCTGCGCCCAGACGATGGCCAGGTCGGCCACCGGGCCGCTGGTGATCCACATCTTGCTGCCGTTGATGCGCCAGTCGTCGCCATCGCGCACGGCGCGGGTCTTCATGCTGGCCGGATCGGAGCCGCCGTGCGCTTCGGTCAGGCCGAAGCAGCCGATCAGCTCGCCGCGCGCCATCGCCGGCAGCCATTGCCGGCGCTGTTCCTCGCTGCCGTAGGCGTAGATCGGGTACATGCACAGCGAGCTCTGCACCGATACGAAGCTGCGCAGGCCGGAATCGCCGCGTTCCAGTTCCTGGCAGATCAGGCCGTAGCTGACCGCGCCGAGGTCGCCGCCGCCGTATTCGGCCGGAAGGGTGGCACCGAGCAGGCCCAGCGCGGCGATCTCCGGCACCAGCTCTGAAGGGAAGCGTGCCTGGTCGAAGGCATCGCCGATGATCGGCAGCACGCGCTCGTTGGTGAAGCGGGCGACGCTCTCCTGGACCGCGCGCTCTTCCTCGCTGAGCAGGGAACGGACATCGAACAGGTCGTACGGATCCAAAGCCATGGCACTCACACGCAGTCAGGACCCGACCATTGTCGGTCATCCGGGCGGAGTTGGTGTGCGGGTAGAGGCCGACCTTGGTCGGCGCTGGTGTTTCCGCTCACGCCAACCAAGGTTGGCACCTACCAGACCACGCGCATTACGCTGCATTGCAGCAATCCGGATGTGAACATCGGCGATCTAGCTCGATCACGCGCGGCCCGGTACCCTGACACATTCAAACAACCGTTTCGCTCGTGGCTGCACGCGCGATTCCCAGGCAACCGCCGGTGGCCCCGATGCCGGCACTACCCACGAGTCATGCAATCGATGAGCGCTGAAGCCAACGCCCTGCCCCCGCGTGAAGTAATGGAGTTCGACGTGGTGATCGTCGGCGCCGGCCCCGCCGGCCTGGCCACCGCGATCCGCCTGCGCCAGCGCGCGATCGAAGCCGGTCGCGAGCTGTCGGTGTGCGTACTGGAAAAGGGCTCCGAGCCGGGCGCGCACGTGCTGTCCGGTGCGGTGATGGACCCGCGCGCGCTGACCGAACTGTTCCCGGACTGGGCCGAGCGCGGCGCACCGCTGAAGCAGAAGGTCACCCGCGACGAATTCCTGTTCCTCAGCGAAACCGGCGCACGCAGCACGCCCCATGCGCTGCTGCCGGAGTGCTTCCACAACGAAGGCAACTACATCATCAGCCTGGGTGAAGTGACCCGCTGGCTGGCGCAGCAGGCCGAGGCGCTGGAAGTAGCGATCTTCCCCGGCTTCGCTGCCGCCGAGGTGCTGTACGGCGACGACGGCGCAGTCATCGGCGTGGCCACAGGCGACATGGGCATCGAGAAGGACGGCACGCGCGGCCCCGCCTTCGAACGCGGCATGGCCCTGCAGGCGAAGTACACCGTGTTCGCCGAAGGCGCGCGCGGTCATCTCGGCCGCCAGCTGATCAGCCGTTTCAAGCTGGATGACGGCAAGGACCCGCAGGCCTACGGCATCGGCATCAAGGAGCTGTGGCAGATCGACCCAGCCAAGCATGAGCCGGGCCTGGTCGTGCACGCCGCCGGCTGGCCACTGGACAGCGACACCTACGGCGGTGCCTTCCTGTACCACGCAGACGGCGGCAAGGTCGCCATCGGCTACGTGGTCGGCCTGGACTACAAGAACCCGTGGCTGAGCCCGTTCGAAGAGTTCCAGCGCTTCAAGACCCACCCGTCCATCCGCAAGCATCTGGAAGGCGGCACCCGCATCGGCTACGGCGCGCGCGCGATCACCGCCGGCGGCCTGATGTCGCTGCCGAAGACGGTGTTCCCGGGCGGTGCGCTGGTCGGCTGCGAGGCCGGCTACCTCAACGTCAGCCGCATCAAGGGCAGCCATGCCGCGATCAAGACCGGTATGCTGTGCGCCGATGCCGCGTTCGATGCGCTGGCCGCCGATCGCCAGCACGACGAACTGAGCGCCTACCCACAGGCCTTCGAAGCCAGCTGGCTGCATGACGAGCTGAAGCTGTCGAAGAACTTCAAGCAGTGGTTCAAGAAGGGCCAGACCGTGGCCACGCTGATGACCGGCATCGAGCAGTGGCTGCTGCCGAAGCTGGGCGTGCGCAACCCGCCGTGGACCCTGCGCCACAGCATCCCGGACCACGCCTGCCTGGAGCCGGCGTCCAAGCACACCCGCATCGCCTACCCGAAGCCGGATGGCGTGCTGACCTTCGATCGCCTCAGCTCGGTGTTCCTGAGCAGCACCAACCATGCCGAAG
Organism: Stenotrophomonas sp. GW821-FHT09E08; assembly: GCF_059416125.1. Lineage (NCBI taxonomy): Bacteria > Pseudomonadati > Pseudomonadota > Gammaproteobacteria > Lysobacterales > Lysobacteraceae > Stenotrophomonas > Stenotrophomonas sp. GW821-FHT09E08. Next base: position 51,392 of record NZ_JBWKOO010000020.1, on the reverse strand, counting down.
ACCAGCCCAGCCACCTGACGCTGAAGGATGCGAGCATCCCGGTGAAGGTGAACCTGGCCGAGTACGCCGGCCCGGAAGCGCGTTACTGCCCGGCAGGCGTGTATGAGTTCGTCGGCGACGGTAACGACGCGCGCCTGCAGATCAATGCGCAGAACTGCGTGCACTGCAAGACCTGCGACATCAAGGACCCCACCCAGAACATCGTCTGGGTGACCCCGCAGGGCGGCGGCGGCCCGAACTACTCGGGCATGTGATCGCCACGGGCTGCGACTGCGTGTCGCAGCCCACCTGCCCCGTTGCATCGCTATCCTGCCCGCCCATGCGCGCTGCCTGCCTGCTCATCACCGTCGTCGTGGCCCTTGCGGCCACGGCCCGCCAGCGCCCGCCGTCAGCACCCGCCACACCCGAACAGGCGCGCCAGCAGGCCATGCAGCGCGCGTTTGAACTGTGTGCGGGTTGCCACACCGTACAACCCGGCGGCATCCATCGCTTCGGACCGAACCTGCATGGAGTGATCGGTCGCCGTGCCGGCAGCCTGCCCGGTTACGGCTACTCCGACGGCATGCGCCGCGCCGACATCACCTGGAGCGCGCAGACCCTGGATGCCTTCCTGCAGTCGCCCACCCACGTGGTGCCGGGTACGCGCATGTACAACGCCTTCCCCAGTGCCGAACGCCGTGCGCTGGTGATCGCCTACCTGCAGCAGCAGTCGCCTCAGTGAGCCAGGCGCTGCAGTTGCTGCTGCAGCCGCGCCACGAATTCCGCCACGCTTGCGAACACCGCCGCCGGATCGGTCTCGGCCGCATCCTGCAGGCGCTCCACCAGCGTATTGGCCTGCCCGGCCAGCACCGTCGCGCCTATTGCGCCCAGGCCACCGGCCTGCCGGTGCAGGTGCAGCGCGGCCGCCTCGCGATCTCCGGCCTGCAGCGCGCGCTGCACGGCGGCAAGATCGCCTTCGCTGGCCTGCAGCAGGCTGTCGCGCAGCTGGATCGCCACCGCGCGTGAGCCAAAGCGCTGCTGCAACGTGGACAGATCCGGCAGCGCCATGCCGTCGTCGGCAACCACCTCCGTCACCGGTTCGGCGAACGACTGGCCCTGTGCCTGCGGCAACCAACGCAGCAGCGCCGCGCGCAATGTGGCCAGTGACAACGGCTTGGCCAGCACTTCGTCCATGCCGGCCTCGCGGCAACGGCGCGCATCGTCGTCCAACACACTGGCGGTCAGCGCCAGCACGGTCAGGCGCGGCTGGCCATTGCGGCCCTCGCGCTCGCGCAGCAGCCGGGTGAAGCCGAAGCCATCGAGCACCGGCATCCGGCAATCGGTGATCACCAGGTCGAAGCTTTCCGACAACAGCCGATCCAGCCCCTGCTGGCCATCACCGACCATCACGTGCGGCACGCCCAGCTGCTGCAGGCGCCAGGCCATCATCGCCTGGTTGGTCGGGTGGTCCTCGATCACCAGCACCCGCGCCTGGCGCAGCGCCTGCGGCAGCAGCGAAGCCTGTTCCTGCTCAGCCACCAGCGCTTCGACATCACCGCTGCCGGCCTCCACCAGCGACAACCGCACTTCGGCACGAGTGCCTTCGCCCAGCGTGCTGTGCAGGGTCAGTTCGCCGTCCATCATCTGCACCAGGCGCTGGCTGATGCTCAGGCCAAGACCGGTGCCACCATGGTCGCGCTGGATGTAGGCACCGGCCTGGGTGAACGGCGCGAACAGATGCTGCAGCTGCTCCGGCGCGATGCCCATGCCGGTGTCGGTCACGCTCAGGCACAACGGCTGGCTGCCATCCTCCGCGGTAGGCCCCAGCACCTCCAGCTGCAGCCGCACTTCGCCGCGCGCCGTGAACTTGATGGCGTTGCTGAGCAGGTTGAACACGATCTGGCGCAGGCGCACGCCATCCACTTCGTGTGCCGGTGCCAGCTGTGGATCGATCTCCACCAGCAACGCCAACCCACGTGCACTGGCCTGCGCCGACAACAACCGGCACACGCTTTCCAGCAGCGGCCGCAGCGGTTGCGGCACCGGTTCCAGGCGCAGCGCACCGGCCTCCAGCCGCGAATAATCGAGGATGTCATCCAGGATCTGCCGCAGCATCTGCGCCGAATCCTCGATCACGCCGAGGATGCGCTGCTGCTCGGCATCCAGCGGCGAATGCGCCAGCACTTCCAGCATGCCCAGCACGCCACTCATAGGAGTACGGATCTCATGGCTCATCGTGGCCAGGAAACGTGACTTCGCTTCCGCCGCCTGCTCGGCCTCGGCTTTGGCCGCGGTCAGGGCCTCGGCCTGCGCACGTGCCTCGCTGACGTCCACCCAATAGCCACTCCAGGTCACCGCCCCTGCCTCTGCCGCATAGGGATGGGCCTGGCTGCGGACCCAGCGCGCGCCGCCCGCATCGGCACGCAGGCGGAACTCGAGGATCAATGGCGCGAACTGGCGTGCGGCCTGTTCGACCGCCTGCAGGATGCGTTCGCGATCCTCCTCCTCGATGCGTTCCAGCAGCAGTTTCGCGTCCTGCTCGGCCTGCTGCCGGGTAATGCCGAACAACGCCTGCAGGTCACCGGCAATGAACGGAAAACCGAGAGTGCCATCGGCATCGCGCCGTGCCTGGTAGACCACGGCGGGAAGGTTGTCGGTGACCTCGGCCAGGCGCTGCTCCAGATGACGCCGCCCGGCCACCTCGCGACGCAGGCGCCAGTACCCGATGCCATGTACCAGCAGCGCGGTCAGCAGCACCAGCAGCAGCGGCACCCCCCAGCGCAGCGCGTCCCTCCAGTCGATGCCATTGCGATACTCCACGGCCAGCCAGTCGCCCCGCAACGCCTCGCGCTTGCGCGGCGTCATCTGCAGCAGCAGGCGGTCGAAGGTGGTCGCCAGGGCGGCATGGCGGCGTTCCACGGCCAGCACCAGCTGGTCGTTGAAGCCCGCAGGGGCGGCCACCTGCAGGCGCCCCGGGAAGCTGCTGCGCAGCAGGTGATCGACCAGTGCCAGGTTGCCCACGTAGGCATCGGCTTCGCCAGCGGCAAGGCGCTGCAGTGCCTGCTCGGTACTGCGCGCGGCGATGATCCGCGCGCTGGGGGCCTGCTGCAGCACGTAGCCACGTATGCGCTCGGGATCGGACAGCAGTACGCGCTTGCCCTGCAGGTCCGACAGGCCCAGCAGCGCCGGGCTGTCGACGCGGCTGACGATCACGTTCGGTACGCTGATGAAGGGCTGGCTGAACACCCAGTCCGGGCCCAGATAGCGTGAATCGGCGGGAATGCCCATTACTGCCTGCAGCTCGCCGCGGCGCGCCTTCTCGCGCACCTCATACCAGTCGTGGCTGTTCTCCGGCTGAAGATTGGCACCGGCCTGCAGCAGCCGTCGCAGATACTCGCCGGCCAGGCCACTGGGCTTGCCTTCCTTGTCGGCGAACGACAACGGCGCCGCGTTCGGCGCGAAGCCGATCTTCAGCGGCTGCTCCAGCACCCGCTTCTCGGCCTGGCTCAGCGCCAGCCGTGCCGATGCCGACCGCTGCGGCAACGGCAGCCAGCGCTGCACCAACGCGTCGCGCTGGGCCTGGCTGGTCGCGGCTAGGGCCAGGTCCAGTGCTTCGGCCAGCGGCTGCTTGCTGTTGGGAACGCCGAAGTGCAGGCGCGCGGGAGGCAGGTCACTGGGCCGCAGCAGCACCACACCCTGCAGACGCTGGCTGGCGATCAGCTCGGTGGCGACATAGGCATTGCCGATATAGACATCGGCTTTGTCGTCTCTGACCATCTGCAGCGCCGCAATCGAGCTGTTTGCGACAAGCTGCCGGGCGCGCGGGAAACGCGCGCGTACCTGCGGGCCAGTCAGGAAATCCTGCTCGATCACTACCCGCAGCCCATCCAGGTCGGGATTGTCGGAGGCACGCAGGTCGCCCGGGCGTCCGACCAGGGCCAGCGGCGCCTCGCCATAGGCGGCGGTGTAGACCATGCAGCGGGTACGGTCGGCACTGAGACCGACATTCATCACCACGTCGATTTCGCCACGGCACGCCGCGTCCAGCACGGAAGTCCAATCTGGATAACGACGGGCTTCGACCTTCACACCCAGCTGACGGGCAAGAAGCGACAGATAATCCGGCCCCAGCCCGATCTGCCGACCATCACGGAGGGACTCGAACGGCGGCCAGCCGCTGTCATACTGGCCCACGACGATGCTTGGATGCGCGGCCAGGTACTCGCGCTGCAGGGGAGTGAGCGGCAGCGGTCCTGGCACGGCCTGTGCCGGTGCGGCAGGCAGCACCAGCACGGCCAGCAGCAGGACCAGCCCGCGAACAGCCCAGCTACGCATCGGCGTCGATCTCCTAGAATCCTGCCAGGAACCGCGATGGTCGCGGTCCAGCGTGCCCGGTGGCCATACTAGAGCATGAGCTTGCGCATCATCATCGCAGACGACCACCCGGTGGTCCGTATCGGTACCCGCGCCGTCATCGAGTCGAGCGGGGTGGGCCGCGTGGTCGGCGAGGCGGACAGCGCGCAGACGCTGATGACCCTGCTGGGCAGCCAGCCCTGTGACCTGCTGGTCACCGACTACTCCATGCCGGGCAGCCCACAGGCCGACGGCTTCGCCATGATCGGCATGATCCGCCGCCGCCATCCCGACCTGCCGGTACTCATGCTCAGCGTCTCCAACAACCTGGCGATCCTGCGCATGGTGCTCGACAGCGGTGTGCTCGGCCTGGTCGACAAGAGCTCGTCGATGGACGAACTGCCGCAGGCCATCCAGGCGGTCTATCGCGGCCAGCCCTATATCAGCCGCAGCCTGCGCGAGCGGGTCGAGGCGGCGGGCAGCTGGCACATGCGCGAAGGCGACGGCAAGCCACTGTCGCCGCGCGAGGTGGAGGTGCTGCGGCTGCTTGGCACTGGCATGACGGTGAAGGAGATCTCGCTGCAGCTGCACAAGAGCGTCAGCACCATCAGCCGGCAGAAGGGTGACGCCATGCTCAAACTGGGTCTGAAGGGCGACGCCGAGCTGTTCGACTACCTGCGCGATGGCAATATCTGAGATGCCGTTCACATAAGAGGGCGCGGCGTGCTGCCCTCTTTGATGCGTCGCGATTCTGTGCAAAGATTGCCGGGCATGGGTTCTCAATGCGAGGTCGAAGGAATCGACCGGCTCATGTCCTCGCTCCTGTCCCCGGTGGATGGGGTGCGGTTTCCTGCCGGCCGTCTGGCCCGGCAACGCTGACCATGGAGAGGCGCATGCATCACCCCCCAAAACCACGTTGGACCCTGCCATCGCCGCCCCTGCGCGCATTCGCGGTGTGCCTGCTCGTCTCTCTTTCCGCTGCCGCCTGCAGCGCCGCCGACCCGGCCCCCTCGTCCTCCCAGCCCGGCGCGCACGCGCAGGCTGCCAATGCGCCCCGACAGGATGTTGCCCCGATGCAGAACACTTCCCCCGATACCGCCGTCACCCCGCCAGATGCGCCGACCGTGATGTATTTCACCTACCAGCAGGACGGCGATGGCGCGACCTCCTATGAGGTCCAGAACGGCAGCGTGGCGACCTTCTGGTTCGGCCATCAGTTCACGCTCGACGGCACCACCTACTACACCGGTTTCTCGTGGGATACCCGCGAGCACTACGGCAAGCCCGGCGAGCAGCAACCGGCCGGCCCGGATGACCGCGCCAACCTGGCCGAGGCCACCTTCGTGCTGGCCGGCGGCGATGCGAAGAAGCCGTGGAAGTTCCGTGGCCAGGAATGGACCATCGGCGCGCTCGGCGCCTACGACAAGGCCGACGACATCGACACCCGGCGCAAGCCGCTCGAACATCGCACGGCCGATGGCCGCCTGCTGCTGGCGATGCCGACCAGCAGTTTCGACCGCGGCATCAGCGGCAGCGGCTATGCCCTGCTGCTGTTCAACCCGAAGCGCAGCGAAGACGACGTGGACAGCAAGGTCTGGCGCTATGTCGGTTCGGTACGCACCGGCGAAGACAACAGCGCCGCCTGCGACGACGGCAACGTGATGCCGTGCACCGACAGCGATGGCGAACTGGCCTTCATTGCCGACGGCAACGGCCTGCCGCAGCTGACCGTGAGCTTCAAGGGCACCACCATCGATAGCCCGGGCAAGACCCGCGCACTGGGTGTCGGCGACGCCGTGCACTACCGCTTCGACAGCGTGACCCAGAAGTACCTGGCGCGCTGATTCCCACCCGCACACGCGGGTTACCTGTTGACCGACATGTTCTTGACTCACGGATGAGTCCGGTTGGCGATTCGCGGCTTCCGCCCCTCCATCAACCCCGAGGAAAACGTCATGGCACAGCATGACTACAGCAGAAAGGAAGTCCTGGACATCGTCGAGCAGGTCGCCAGGCAGAAGGGCATCCCCGTGGATGACTTCATGCGCTTCGCGCATATCGAGACCGGCGGCAGCTTCAACGAGCGCGCACACAACACCTCGTCCGGTGCCAAGGGCCTGTTCCAGTTCGTGCCCGGTTCCGCGCGCCAGTACCACCTGACCGGCCACGAGTTCGATCCGACCCGCAACACCGAAGCGGCCGCACAGATGTACCAGGACAACCTGGACTCGATGGCGCGCCGCAACGAGCGCACCGGCAATCCCTACCTGTCCGGGGGCAACACGCCCACCGGCCTGGACCTGTACCTGGCCCACCAGCAGGGCAGCGCCGGCTATGGCTCGGTACAGACCGCCATTGCCACCGGCACCTTCGGCGTGGTCCGCAACAGCCACGGCGAAGAAATCAACATGCGCCGCAACGTACTCAACCAGATCGGCTCCGACGCGAAGGCGCTGACCGGCCACACCCTGGCCGAGATGCGCGGCATGAACGATGGCGACCTGGCGCGGACGTTCTCCAGCTACTACATCCACAAGTACGCGGCGATCAGCATTCCGGAAAAGAACATCGAACCGCAGGCGGTGGCGCAGGGCCAGGGCCAGACCCCGGCAGCGCCTGCACAGGCCAGCGCAGCCGTGGCGGCTGGTGCAGCCACGCTGGCGGCAACCGCAACGGCGGCTGCCACGCCGAGGCCGGGCATTGAACTGCAGGCCGCCTACGAGGCCGGCGTGAAGTACGACGATGTCAGGTACGCCATCAACATTCCGGGCCACGCGCTGTACGTACCGGGCAAGACCGGCAAGAACGTCGAGCAGGGTTATATCGACTGTTCCGGCTGGGTCGGCACGCTGCAGAACCGGACCATGGACGAGATCAACCAGAAGGCCGGGCACGCGGTGTTCGGCAAGGCTGATCGCATCGACCTGGGCAACCTCGGTTCCGGCGGCATCGTGCGCAAGGCGTTCGACCAGTCCGGCGTGCTGCTTGACCGCGACGCGATCCTCAAGCCCGATGCGTTGAAGGAAGGCATGATCATCGGCCTGGATACGGCCAAGACCCGCCACGAGCACTGGAACGGCATCGACCACATCGTGATGGTGGTGCGCGATCCCAACACCGACAAGCTGCTGATCAGCCAGTCCACCGGCAGCAAGGGCGTGCACACCATGCCGGTCGAGGACTACCTGAAGCAGGTGAAGGACCATCCGAACTGGAAGCTGTACGCCTCCGACCCGCTGTCCAGGGCCCGCGATCTGCTGGAGAACCGCACCCAGTCGCACGAGCAGACCCAGGGCAGGCCCGCGGCCGAGCACAAGGCAGCTGCCACGCCGCACGCCGAACTGTACAAGCAGGGCGCGCACAGCGAGGGCGTGCGCAAGGTACAGGAACAGCTGGGCCACCTCGGCTATGCCGGGGCCGATGGCAAGCCGCTGGTCGAAGACGGTCGCTACGGCCGCAACACCGACGCGGCGGTGCGCCAGCTGCAGAAGGACAACGGCCTGGTCGCCGACGGCATTGTCGGGGTAAAGACGCTGGAAGCGATCAAGGACGCCCGCGAGCGCCCGCTGCTGAACGACGAACGGCACCCGCGCAATCCGCTGTTCATCCAGGCCAGCAAGGGCCTGGAACTGATGCCGGCCGGCACCTTCAAGGACCGCCACGCGCTGGAAAGCGCCGCCGCGGCACTGACCAAGGAGGCGCATGCCGCCGGCCTGCAGCGCATCGATTCGGTGGTACCCAGTCCGAACGGTGAGCGCTTGTTCGCCGTGCAGGGCACCATCGGCGACCCGGCCGCCATTCGCGCGGCGGTGGACACCCGTACGGCCAGCGAGCAGAGCCTGGCACTCAGCAGCGGTGCCGTGCAGGGCGCCCCGAACGTGCTGCACCAGCAGCAGGATGCCCAGCAGGAGCAGGCCCGGCAGGCCCAGAAGGCGATGGGCGTCTAAGCCCGCGGCGCCTTGGGAGAGAAGGGAGGGCCACGTCCGCGTGGCCTTTTCCCTTTCTGCCAGCTGAGCGGCCGAGGCCGCTTTCAGCCTTGCTTCATGCCGCCTGCCGCTAGATGAATGCGCAAGCCGCACGGTGGACCAGGCAATGTTCCGGCAATGTTGGAACGCCAGCGTGGACATCACGGCAGCCGGGGCGCCCCGCGCCCTCCCTGCCCAGCGTGGCATGCACCTCACAGGAGAACGAACATGCTCAGTACTTCCGCACTCAGCTTCCGTGGTCTGGCGATGGCTCTGGCACTGGTGGCCGGTGTGGCCGTGGTCAGCGATGCCAGCGCGATGTCGAGGAAGGACAAGCGCACCCTGGTCGGCGCCGTGGTCGGTGGCGTGGCCGGTAACCTGCTCTCCAACGGTGATCCCGCTGCCACTGTCGGCGGTGCCGTGGCCGGCGGCGCGATCGGCAACCTGACCACCTCCGACCGCCGCGACCGTCGTTACTACGACAATCGCCGTTACGACGACCGCTACGATCGCCGTTACGACCGTGGCTACTACCGCAGCGGCTACTACGACCGCGGTGACGACCGTCGCTGGCAGCGCGAGCGCTACTACGACAACCGTTACTACCACGACCGCGGCCGCCATCGCGGCTGGTAACCCGGCGCGGCGGTACCGCCGATGACCATGTGACGACGGGCGGGTCGATGACCCGCCCGTTTGCGTTGCGGGCGGCCATGGCGTTGAATGCGCAGCCTTGGATGTGATTTTCCCCCTTTGGGGCTGCGGCATGACTTCTTCTTCCCACCGGGTGCAGGGCCTCAACAACGACGAGGTCGCTGCCGACTGGCCGCCGATCAGCACCGCAGACCTCGCGTGGCTGCGCCAGCGCTTTCCGCAGCTGGATGCGGGCAGCCAGCCGCACTGGCACAGTCCTCGGCCGTTGTCGGCCGCCGCCATCGTCAATGGCACGCGCGGACCGGTGTTCATCAAGCGCCACCACCACAGCGTGCGCAGCGCCGCCTGCCTGGAAGAAGAACACCACTTCATCGTCCATCTCGCTGCCGCCGGCGTACCGGTGGTGCAGGTGCTTGCGGCAGCCGATGGCCACACCGCAGTCGAGCACGGCGAATGGACCTTCGAGCTGCATGCCGTGGGCGTGGGCGAGGACCTGTACCGCGATGCCGTGTCGTGGTCGTTGCTGACCGATGTCGCGCAGGCCCGCGAAGCCGGCCGCATGCTGGCCCGGCTGCACTGTGCCGCCGCCAGCTATCACGCGCCACAACGCAGTACCCATCTGCTGGTGGCGCGCGACGACCTGATCCGCGCCGACGATCCGATCGCCGCGATCAAAGCCGAACTGCCCACACGACCGGGTCTGGCCCGCTACCTCGCGCGCATTCCGTGGGAAACCCAGCTTCGCCGCGACGTGCTGCCGTGGCACGCCGGCCTGGCCCAGCGCCTGCGTGACGAACCGCGGCTGTGGGCGCACAACGACTGGCATGTTTCCAACCTGCTGTGGCGCGATGGGCAGGTCAGCACCGTGCTGGATTTCGGCCTGGCCTCGCCCACCAGCGCACTGTTCGACCTCGCCACCGCGATCGAGCGCAACGCGGTGGCCTGGCTGGAACTGGAGCGCGGCCTGGAGGCGGTGCGCATCGACATCGCACTGGCGTTGCTCGACGGCTACCGCGAGGTACAGCCACTGTCGGCAGCACGCGTGCAGCTGCTGGCCGACCTGCTGCCGATGGTGCATTTCGACTTCGCACTGTCCGAAGTGGAATACTTCGAAGGCATCACCGGCTCCACCGCAAACGCGGATGTGGCGTGGCAGCCGTTTATGCTGGGGCATCCGGCGTGGTTCCACAGCGCGCCGGGACAGGCACTGCTGCAGGCGTTGCACGCAGCGGCGTGACCCGGTTGGCGCACCGTGGGGGTCAGAGCCCTTTCCTGCGGAAAGGGCTCTGACCCCGCTGCCTGAAGGGCACCGGCTCGCAAATCCGTACCATTTGTAGTGAAATGGTCACCTGAAGCGGGGGTGCCTGGATCTGCCAGGCTGAGAGAGTCCCTTGGAACCTGATCCGGTTTGCACCGGCGTAGGGAGCTTTGAGCCGCAGCCACACCCCCGTCATGGGCCGGTGCACCTGCGCGCCGTCGCTTCGTCTCCCTTGTTGTCCGAAGACGAACCGAATGAACCGCTGCCTGCGCCCCACCCTGCTCTCCCTCGCCCTTTGCGCCGCGCTGCCGCTGCACGCCAGCGAAGCCGAGGCGTCCCCCGATGCGGCTGCCACCGGCGCCGAGCGTTCGCCGACCGAACTGGCGGCGGTGCGCGTGCAGGCCGGCAAGCCGAAGGCCGATACCTCACGCGTGAACGCCTTCGGTGGTGGTTCCTGGAAGGACACGCCGGCGTCGGTGAACGTGCTTGAGCGCGACTACCTCGACCGCCGCCAGGTGCGTTCGCTGTCCGAGCTGGCCAGCAACGATGCCTCGCTGGGTGATGCCTATGCGCCGGTGGGCTACTACCAGAACATCGCCATCCGCGGTTTCGCGCTGGACGCCGCCACCGGCTACCGCTTCAACGGCCTGTCCATCGCCGGCGAACAGCGCCTTGCGCTGGAGAACGTGCAGTCGGTGGAGATCCTCAAGGGTGAAGCCGGCTTGGCCGCAGGCGTGATGGCGCCCGGCGGCATCATCAATTACATCGGCAAGCGCCCGGCCGAAGTGCGCAGCGCCACGCTCGGCACCGATTCGGAAGGCTCGCGCTACGTCGCCGTCGATGTCGGCCACTGGATCACTCCGCGTTTCGGCCTGCGCCTGAATGCCGCATGGGACTCCAGCAATTCCTATGTCGAGCACGCCGATGGCCGTCGCAACTTCTATTCGCTGGCCGCCGACTGGCTGATCGGCGAACGCGGCAAGCTGGAAGTGGATGCCAACTACCAGACCAGTTCTCAGCGCTCGGTGTCCGGCTACCAGCTGCTGGGCGCGCGCGAGCTGCCACACGGCGTGGATCGCCAATTCCTGCTGGGCTACCAGCCGTGGCAGCGTCCGGTCGACATTGCCAGCACCAACATCACCGCGCTGCATACCTACGACTTCAACGATGCCTGGCAGTCGCGCGTCTCGGTCGGCCACAGCCGCTCGGTCATCGATGACAACGTCGCCTTCGCCTACGGTTGCTACTACGCCGCGCAGTGCGCCGATGGCAGTGTGCCGGGCAACTACTTCGCGCCCAATGGCGACTACGACGTCTACGACTACCGCAGCCCGGACGACACCCGCCGCAACCAGCAGGCCCGTGCCGAGCTGCGCGGCCGCTTGGAGACCGGCAGCGTCGGCCATGAGCTGACCATCGGTGCCGACTACTTCCGCCGCACCGTGGACAAGCGCCCGAGCGTCAACGAGTACGTCGGCACCAGCAACATCCACGATGCGCAGGTGCCGGTGTTCGAACCGTCGCCGAAGATGCCAGGGCCGTCCGCACGACGCCTGGACAGCCGCCAGACCGCGTTCTTCGCGCTGGACCGGATGAGCTTCGGTGATGACTGGCAGTGGCTGGCCGGCGGCCGCTTCGTGCGCCTGGACGAGCGTGCCTACGACAAGCGTGGTACCCCGCAGCGGCACAGCCGCCTGTCGCGTTTCCTGCCGCAGACCGCCGTGGTGTGGAAGGCCACCGACCAGCTCAATGCCTATGCCAGTTATGTGCGCGGCATCTCGCTGGGCCAGGAAGCGCCGTTCTGGACCAGCAACGCCGATACCTTCCTGCCATCGGTGCAGTCGCGGCAGCTGGAAGTGGGTGTGAAGTACATGCCGGTCGAGGCGCTGACCCTGGGCGCGGCGCTGTTCCGCATTTCGCAGCCGTACCAGTACGCCAAGCCGGACGGCAGCGATGTCGGCTACACCTTCGTCGAGGAAGGCAAGCAGACCCACACCGGCCTGGAGCTGACCGCCAATGGCCAGCTGACCGATGCGCTGCAGATCGTGGCCAGCGCTAGCGTGCTGCAGGCGCGCGCGCGCGACACCGGCACCCCGGCCTATGAAGGCCATCAGTTGGTGAACGTACCGAAGGTGCGCGCCAGCGTGCACGTGGCCTATGCGCTGCCGTTCGTACAGGGCCTGGACGTGACCGGCGGCTGGCGCTATGCCGGTGCCAATGTCGCCCGCGCCGACGGTGGGGTGCGCGCACCGGACTACTCGGTGTTCGATGCCGGCCTGCGCTTCCAGCATCGCCTGCACGAGCGTGCGGTGACCTGGAACCTGTCGGTGGACAACGTGTTCAACCGCTTCTACTGGCGCGATACCGGCAGCAGCGGCGGTGACTACTACCTGTTCCCCGGCGCACCGCGACAGGCCCGCCTGTCGGTGACGTTCGCGCTGTGAGCGGCCTGATGCTGGAGTGGGCCGCCGCGCTGTGCAGCATCCTCGGCGTCTGGCTGATGGCCAAGCGCCGGCTGGTGGCGTGGCCGGTGGGGCTGCTGTCGGTGATGCTGTATGGCCTGGTGTTCGCCGAGGCCAAGCTGTACTCGGACACCCTGCTGCAGGTCGCCTTCGGTGGCTTCCTGGTCTACGGCTGGCTCAACTGGCGGCAGCACGCCGCCGACGAGGGCAGCGTCCGCATCGTGCCACTGGCGCGCGGCAAGCTGCTGCGCGACCTGGCCATCGGCCTCTGCGGTGGCGTGGCGCTGGGTGCGGCCATGCACACCTTCACCGATGCCGCGCTGCCGTGGCTGGACGCGATGCTGACCGCGCTGAGCCTGGTCGGCCAGTGGTGGCAGGCACGCCGCCACGTGGCCTGCTGGTGGGTGTGGATCGCGGTGGACGTGGTGTACGTGGGTGCGTACCTGTTCAAGTCGCTGCATGTGACCGCGGCGCTGTACGTGTTCTTCCTCGGCCTGGCCGTGTTCGGGCTGCGCGCATGGAGCGCAGCTGCGCGTGAACCGCAGGTGGCAACGCAGTAGAGCCACGCCGTGCGTGGCCGGGGTTTACCGGTTGTCGCCAACCTTGGTTGGCGCACGCCTGCCGATCAAGGTCGGCATCTACCAGCCAGGCCCATCCACGCATGGCGTGGATCTACTGGGTAAGCAGCAGGCCCAGCCGCAGCGGCTGGCGCATGTCAGCCGGTGGGGCGGCCTGCAACGGCGCGGACTGCAATGTCGCGCGCAGGTCGGCGTCGATCTGGGCGTCGCGCAGGCTGCCGAATTCGAGTTTCGAAATGCGGCCATCCGCCGCGATCCACACGCTCACCGGCAACGGCGTCGGCGTATCCGGGTGTGCCTGCATCCATTCCAGCACGCGCTGCGCCCGCGGATCCTGCTCCTGCTGCAGGCGCTGCTGCAGCTGGCCGCCCACGGCGGCGGCATAGGCCATCCAGTGTGCGGGAGCCTCCTGCGCGGAAACGCTGGCACTTCCAAGTGCGAGCGCACCGAACAGCGCGGCCAACGGCCGCCACCAGCGGCGCGCGCCGGTCCTGTTTCCTGCCATGACCATCGCCAGCCTCCTGCGCTTCCATCCAACGTCTGATGGTCGGCGCGGTAGATGACAGGCAGATGGCGGGCGGTAATGGCCGGCGCGTAGACCGCAGGCCTGGCGCGATCAGTCGCCCAGGTCGGCCAGCACCTTGCGCGAGGGCGCGAAGAAGGTCACGCCGGTGGTGGCGTTGGAGAAGTCGAGGATGCGGTCGTGCAGGGGCGCAGGATTGCCGATGAACATGCGCTCGAGCATTTTCTCGATCACCCACAGGCGGCGCGTGTAGCCGATGAAGTAGGTGCCGTACTCGCCACGGCCCGGGTTCGCGAAGGGCATGTTGTCGCGCAGGATCTCGTGCTCGCCGTCGGCATCCTCGATGGTGCACAGCGTCTTGTGCGATTTCTGCGCATCGGCCGGCGCATCATCCAGCTCGATGTTGTCGTGCTTGGTGCGGCCGATGATCGCTTCCTGCGCTTCGGTCTTTTGTGCGCGCCAGGCATCGAGGTTGTGCAGGTACTTCTGCACCACCACGTAGCTGCCACCGGCGTGCTCCGGGTCTTCCTCGCCCACGATGGTGGCTTCCGGCAGCGACAGCCCTTCCGGGTTGGCGGTGCCATCGACGAAATCGAGCAGGTCGCGGCCATCGAAATAGCGGAAGCCGGCCACGTCATCGACCGTTTCCACCGCATCACCGAACGCCATCAGCAGGTTGCGCTCGAACGCCACGATCAGGTCCATGGTGCGCGCACGGATGTGGTACAGCAGGTCGCCCGGCGTGGACACCGCGGTGTGGGTCGCGCCCTTGATCTCGCGGAACGGCGCCAGCTCACGCGGCGGCGTGGTACCCACCAGCGGCTGCCACACGCGGTGGCCAATGGCCACGTTGCAGGTGAAGGTGCGCTCGATCTCGCGGATGGCGGTGTTCTTGATCAGGTCATCGGTGCTGGCCAGTACCTCGCGCGCCTTTGCGATCGATGCCTCGTCATCCTTCACCTTCAGCACCAGGAACGCCGCCGAATGGGTCAGTGGCGCGGTGATCTGCTGCGGCTCGTTGTCGAGCGTGTGGTTGACGGCGGTGATCGGTGCGGGCTGGGAGTTCACGACGGTTCCTGCTGGCTTGAGGCGGGCGCATCGCGTGTAGCGATGTGCGGGCGATCATAGCGGAACCACCTGACCGGGGACGGAGCGGTTCTCGTTCCGTCCACCGGCGAAGGTACGAAGACCTCAATCCACATCACTCCAGACCGCCAGCTCGTAGCCATCCAGATCGCGGAAGTGGAAGCGACGGCCACCGGGGAAGGCGAATACCGCCTGCACCACCTCGCCACCGGCAGCGACCACGCGCTGCTGCGCATCCGCCAGGTCCGCGCAGTAGAGAATGACCAGCGGACCACCGTGCGCACGCACCGGCGCGTCGGAAACGAAACCACCTTTCAGGCGACCATCGTCGAACTCGGTATAGGCGGGGCCGTAGTCGGTGAAGCACCACCCGAATACCTCGCCGTAGAAGCGTTTGCTGCGGGCGATGTCGGCGACGTTGAATTCGATGTTGTCGATGCGGCGTTCGGCACCGGGGGTGGCGTGGCTCATGGTGGACTCCGTGGTTGGAGCCTGCAGCATCGATCAGCGTGGTCTGCCGGTCTTGAACGAAACGGCCATCATTGTCCCCACTCCCCGCGAAGTTCGCGTGCGGTCATGCCGGCCAGTTCGCGGGCCTCGCGGCTGAGATGGGCCTGGTCGGCATAGCCGGCATCGACGGCCAGCATCGCCAACGAATGCTGCGGCAACCCACGGCTGTGGCGCAGGAAGCGTTGCAGGCGCAGGATCCGCTCCAGCGTCTTGGCGCCGTAGCCGAACTGCGCCTGGCTGAAACGGCGCAGGCTGCGCGGGCTCAGGTTCAAGCCTGCCGCCAGCTCGTCCAGCGTAGCTTGGCCACGGCCAAGCGCGTGGAACAACACATGCGCCCGTTGCGCCTGCACGTCGAGGGCCGCCGCGCCCATGTGCTGCTGCAGGCACTGCGCCATCCGCTGCAATCGTTGGGCCGGCGCGGTATCGCCAATGGATGCAGCGGCTGCTGTGGCCCATCCGCCCTTCAGATCGGCCAACGGCACCGCCTGTCCAATGATGCCGGCCAATGGCAATCCCAACGCGGCCAACGCCTGGCCGGGACGAAAGCGCGCACCCAGCACCTGCGCACCGGGTGCAAGCGCCGGATGCGCAGCCACACGATCCGGGCCGACCACGAACAACGCGCCGTCACGCCAGAGGATGTCCACGCAGCCATCGGGCAGCACGGTGATATGGCCATCGGCATCCGCAGCGAGCTGGCTCTGCCATAGCTGGCCGAAATGGCCACGCAGCGGCGCTGGCGCCCGGTGCTCCTGATAGGCCGTGCCGGTACCTGCGAGGGAGGAAGGGTCGCCCATGCCGCATTGTGGCGCCCAGAAGCCCATAAAAGTGAAGCCCGGCGCGAGGCCGGGCTTCGGTTGGCGTGTGGGAGAGAGAGAGAGTCACACGCCAGCACAACACGCACTAACGACAGGCGTTTGTTACCAGGTGAAGCGCGGGCCCACGAACCACTCGCGGTCGCCGGCCTTGGCCAGCTTCACTTCGCCACTCAGGCCCCAGTTCTGGTTGAACTTGGCGGTGGCGCCGACGCGGCCGTAGAACTCGCCGTCCGGGTTGATGCCGTGCTTCTTGGTGAAATCTTCGTAGCCGGCCATCACGTAGCCTTCCACGTACGGGTTGAACGCAGTGCGCACGCCCACTTCGGTGGAGTAGCCGTTGAAGTCCAGGCCGCGCTTCTCGTCGTACTTCTGGTAGGCAACACGGGCCACCAGGTCGGTGTTCGGTGCGATGCCGTAGTTGTAACCGACACCCAGGCGCCACTGGTCGACGTCATTCTTGAACTTGTCGGTCTCCTGGGCGCTGTAGTCGCCGAAGACGTGGAAGTTCGGGTGCACCGCAACGGAACCCTTCACCTTCCAGCCATCGGCGTCGCCGCCCTTGGCATCGGTGTTCACGTAGCCGCCTTCAACGTAGTTGTACGACAGGCCATCGGTCGCCGATGCAGCGAACGGCAGAGCAGCCAGAAGACCCAGGGCAAGCAGCGAATTCTTGTTCATCGGGACACACCTTTAATTATTTTGGTTTCGTCGACCGCCTCCCGGGAGGGGGAGAGAGAAGAGGCGGTCGACAGGTGTGAATTATCCGTTAGAGGGTCTAATCGACCCTGAATATTGAACTGACTGGTGTATAAATATGGTTCCCGTTCAGGGAACTCCGCATGGCATTGCCGGCGGCTTCTTGCGCGCACCACGCTCGATGCTTGATGCGGGCGCTGATCCTGATCGCCTCGCCGGTCGCGCTGCTGCAGGCACAGGCGGCTGAGCGCGTCGTTCCTGCCGGGCGCATCGTCGTACAGACAGACGATGTCACGTGCTTCTTCAAGGTGCTGGACGCCAACCACGGGCGCCCAAGCGCCGATGATCTGCAGCACGGCTGCCTGGATGCGAGTACGGATGCCCTGCGCAGCTTCACCGACAGCCGTATCGGCTCGATGGAGCGGCTGGCCAGGGCTATCCAGGACAAGCCGTCACTGTTTGCGAAAGCGAGAACCACAGCATTGCCATCGATCCGCACGCGCGTCGCCGCTGCCGTCGATCAGCTGGGCGCCCTGTTGCCGTCTGCGCGCTTTCCCTCGGTCACCGTACTGGTGGGCCGCGGCAACAGTGGTGGCGTTACCACCGAAGCAGGTGTGGTCATCGGACTGGAAGCGCTGTGCAACGCCGACTGGATGCAGGCCGATGTAAGTGACCGCTTCGTGCATCTGATCGCCCATGAGTATGTGCACGTGCAACAGCCTGGTGCACGCGTGGAAGTCGAGCAGCCCACCCTGCTCTATCAGACGCTGGTGGAAGGCGGCGCCGAATACGTGGGAGAACGGATCTCCGGGCAACCGTCCAACGCGCATCTGCAGCGTTGGACGCAGGGTCGCGAGTGAGCGCTGGAGCGCGCGTTCCTGCAGGACAGCATGGGTACCGATCTTTCGAAGTGGCTGTACAACGGCCCCGGCGACGACACGCGCCGCGGAGACCTCGGCTACTGGACGGGCTACCGCATCGCCCATGCCTATATTGCGCGCGCGCCCGACATGCACAACGCCATCGCCGAACTACTGAATGTCCAGCCTGGAAACGCTGCAGCGCTGCTGGAAGCAAGTGGATGGCAACCTGCGTGCGGAGCAGGCGGAAGCACGCAGGCGCAGATGCCGTGATGCCGGCTTCATGCTGGTGAATGGGTGATGTTGAACAGGCACAAGGCGATCCGCCGGTGCAGATCAGCTCGCTTGATCCCGCTTGTTAAGGTTTGTTGATTTACCGACCTTCACAGCCCATCCACGTCTTCCAACTGCAGCTGAAAGCGCTTGGTAGCGCCGGGAACAAACGCCGCTATATTCCAGCTTCCCCAGACGAAGGAGGGAGTGGAATGAAACTGACCTCGCAACACATGAAGATGGCCCGTGCACTCAGCGTGGCGCTCATCGCCACCGTGAGCCTTGGCGCTTGCGCCTCTTACAAGAACGAGTTTGCAACGATCAACTCGCGTCTCGACCAGCTCGATGTAAAGGTGCAGGGCGCCGCCCAGAGTGCCGAGTCCGCCAACCAGTCGGCGCAGCAGGCCAACCAGCGTCTGGACCAGATCGAAGGCCGCGTGCAGCAGCTTGAAAGGGCACCTGCCGGCCGCAAGCCGCGCGGCTGATCGCTCCCTCACCGTTTGAATTGATCCACCTCTGTATCGGGAACCAGTGGCCTTCGCGGGCCACTGGCGTCCTTCCACCCGCGGTCTCAATGCAAGGAGCCGTCCCATTCGTACCTCCTCCTCCCCTGCACGTCGTGCCCTCCCTGTGTTGATGTTGGCACTGGCCGTAGCGTGCAGCGGCGCAGCCAGCGCCAAGGGCAAGGACAAGGAAGCGCCTGAACAGCGGAGTGCCGCCGTTGATGAACTTCCCGCTGACCAGAGCGTCTCCGAGACGGTGATCGAACTGGCCGGCTGGGTGGTCGCCAGCAAGGACAACCAGGGTTATCCGTTCGCGATCATGGACAAGGCGGCTGCGCAGGTACTGGTCTTCGGCGGCGACGGCAAGCTGCGCGGCGCGGCACCGGCGCTGTTCGGTTCGGCCATCGGCGATCACTCTGCACCCGGCGTTGCCAAGCTCGCGCTGAGTGCGATTCCAGGCCATGACCGCACCACCCCAGCGGGCCGTTTCATTGGTGGCTACGGCCCCTCCGACGATGCCGGACGCGTGCTGTGGGTGGACTACGATTCCGCCGTCTCGATGCACCCGCTTCCGCCAGGCACCCCGAAAGAGAAGCGCGCCGAACGGCTGGCATCACCTTCGCCGGACGACAACCGCGTTACGCACGGCTGCATCAACGTCACGCCCGCGTTCTACGAGCAGATTGTGCAATCCACGTTCGAGAAGGGCGGCGTGTTCTACATCCTGCCGGACAAGGATTCGATCGCGAAGACATTCCCGGAGTTCGCGCAGAGCCGTGGGGATGCCAAGGACGAAGACGAGAAGGGCGCGCGGCGCGCAAGCAAGTAATGCGCCCATCGGCGGATCAGGAATTCAGGAAGCCGCAGCGCCCGCGGCCCGCGCCAATGCAGCGGCATGCGCATCGCCCTTGCGTTCGCTGTAGCGGTCCACCAGGTAGTCCGACCGCCCTCGCGTCAGCAGCGTGAACTTCACCAGTTCCTCCATCACATCCACCACGCGGTCGTAGTACGGCGAGGGCTTCATTCGTCCATCGTCATCGAACTCCTGCCAGGCCTTGGCCACCGATGACTGGTTGGGGATGGTCAGCATGCGCATCCAACGACCAAGTACGCGCAGCGTGTTGACCGTGTTGAACGACTGCGAACCGCCGCTCACCTGCATCACCGCCAGCGCCCTGCCCTGTGTGGGGCGCACGCTGCCGTCTTCCAGTGGCAACCAGTCGATCTGGTTCTTGAACACACCGGTGATCGTCCCGTGCCGCTCGGGGCTGACCCAGACCTGGCCTTCCGACCACTGCGACCACGCACGCAACCGCTGCACTTCGGGGTGGCTCTTGTCCACGCTGTCCAGCATGGGCAGCGCATGCGGATCGAACACGCGGGTCTCGCACCCCAGGTAATGCAGCAGCCGCTCGGCTTCCAGCGCCAGCTTGCGACTGAACGACTGCGGCCGAAGCGAGCCGTAGAGCAGGAGGATGCGTGGTGGCCCCAGATCGGCGGCGGCGAGCTGGTGGTGATCGGGCTGGGGCAGCGAGGCTTCTACCAGGTTCGGCAGGTGGGCACTTGTGATTGGTTTATTCATTCGACTATTCTAGAAATATGGAAACGTCGAATGCAATCACTGCCCTGACTGCCCTGGGTCATGCCACCCGCCTGGCTGCCTTCCGCCTGCTGGTGGAGGCCGGCCCGGCAGGACGCATGGCTGGCGACATCGCCACGGCCCTGCAGGTGCCACCGGCTACGCTCAGCTTCCACCTGAAGGAGCTGGTGCAGGCCGGCCTGGTAGAGAGCGAAAGCCAGGGCCGCCATGTGTGCTATCGGGCCAACTTCAATGCCATGAACGGCTTGATCGAGTACCTCACGCACAACTGCTGCGCGGGCTCACCCAGCGACGAGTGCTCGTCCGCAGCACCCGCCTGCAAGTGCTGATACCGCACACGACCTGCCCCATCGAGGCGATTGCCCCATGACCCGTTCTGTCCTGTTCCTCTGTACCGGCAACAGCGCCCGCAGCGTGCTTGCCGAAGCCACCCTGCGCGCCTGGGGCGGCGACCGCTTCACCGCCTTCAGCGCCGGCAGCCAGCCCACTGGCCGGGTCAATCCGTTCGCGCTGGCACAGCTGCAGGCCGAAGGGATGCCCATTGAAGGGCTGCGCAGCAAATCATGGGACGAGTTCATGGATGCAGCGCCCATGAATCTGGTCATCACCGTATGCGACTCAGCCGCAGCGGAGGCCTGCCCGGTGGTGTTCGGTGACTTCATCCGCAGCCACTGGGGCCTGCCCGATCCGGCGGCCGTGGCGGGCAGCGATGCCGACAAGGCCGTAGCCTTCGCGCTGGCTCATGCCATCGTGAAGCTACGCCTGCGCGCATTGCTCGCACTGCCCGAATCGGTGTGGTCCGAACGCGAAGCGCTGCAGCACGCGCTGGACCGGATCGGCCAGCTGCTGCCGACCGACGTCACGCAGTGACGGTGCCACTGCCATGAGCCTGTTCGAGCGACACCTGACCCTGTGGGTTGTGCTGTGCATTGCGATGGGCACGCTGCTGGGCCACGTCCTGCCCGATGCCTTCGCGGTGCTGGCCGTCGCCGAAGTGGCCAAGGTCAACCTGCCGGTTGCAGTGCTGATCTGGCTGATGATCATCCCGATGCTGCTGAAGGTCGACTTCGGCGCGATGCGTCAGTTGCAGCAGCACTGGAAGGGCATCGGGGTGACGCTGTTCATCAACTGGGCGGTCAAGCCGTTCTCGATGGCGCTGCTGGGCTGGCTGTTCCTGCGCCATGCCTTCGCCGACTGGTTGCCGCCGGGGCAGATCGACAGCTACGTCGCCGGGTTGATCCTGCTGGCAGCCGCGCCCTGCACCGCCATGGTGTTCGTGTGGAGCAACCTGTGCCGCGGTGATGCCAACTTCACCCTGAGCCAGGTGGCGTTGAACGACGCGATCATGGTGGTTGCCTACGCGCCGGTGGTTGCACTGCTGCTGGGCCTGTCAGCGATCACCGTGCCGTGGGATACGCTGCTGCTGTCGGTTGGCCTCTACATCGTGTTGCCGGTGCTGGTGGCTGCGTTGCTGCGGCGCTGGATCCTGATGCGTAGTGGCGAGGCAGCGTTGCAGCGGGTGCTTCGCAAGCTTGGGCCCGTCTCGCTGTGCGCGCTGCTGCTCACACTGGTGCTTCTGTTCGGGTTCCAAGGCCGTCAGATCGTTGAACAACCCCTGGTGATCGCGCTGATTGCGGTGCCCATCCTGATCCAGGTCTATTTCACTTCGGGCCTGGCCTACCTGCTCAACCGTCGGCTGGGCGTGGCGCATTGCGTGGCCGGTCCTTCGGCGTTGATTGGTGCCAGCAACTTCTTCGAGCTGGCGGTGGCGACAGCGGTGGGGCTGTTCGGCGTGCATTCGGGGGCGGCGCTGGCGACGGTGGTGGGCGTGCTGATCGAGGTGCCGGTCATGCTTTCTGTTGTGCGGATCGTGAATCGTACTCAAGCCTGGTACGAGAGACGCGAAGAGCACTGACATACCGGAGTGCGTCGAAGTCGATCTACGCTCTTCACTCCGCACTGTCGTCATCGGCTTGGTGGGGTACCCGTACGCCACGTCATCAACTTCGACCGATGTCGCATATTCCCCATGCCGCTACGGACGTTGCGCCGTCTGCGTCTGCGACGGCTTAACAGCATGCAAAAATGCCGAAAGCGTCTTTGATCCAGCGTTGAATGCAACTCTTCTGATTGGCGTTGCGCCGCGACGGCGGTACAGATGGTGGGCCACCGGAAAATGGGTGGCCGGGCCTCGAAAACCCGTTAGATCACGAACGTTGTTTGCGCTTGCCAGCCGGCGTCACCCCGCGTGGCGCCGGCTGGCATTCCGTCTGCCGACTATGGCGGGCGGAGCGTGGAGGCCTTGCGCCTGCCGGTCTTGTTCGTGATCTCCCGGTTTTCGAGCCACGTGTCCGCCCGCCACCTTTGTGTGGCGGCTGCCGTCTGTCCTGCACGAAGCATTGCCATGACCTCACCGGACTTCCCGCGCCTGCATCCGCATCACTCGCCCGCGTGATGGAGGGCCTGATGATGGCTAGTCTGTCGCTGACCGCACAGGTCAGCGCACGTATGCGGCCGGAAGGGTGACACAGGGAACGTCGCCTGCTGTTCCGCCGGGCATGGCCCGGCGCTACCGCCGGCACCACATCACTCGCAGAGCGCGCTGTCTTCCTTCAATGCGGCATCCTGCAGTGGCTGGCGTTGTTCGATCTGCTCACGCTGTTCCGCAGTCGGCTCGCCCAGCCACCACACACGGCAGCGCGCGGTAAGACGGCCGACCATCTTCGACTGATCGGGCGAATACAGCATCGCCAACGCGGTGCCGGGGCAGTCGTGGGCCTGGCAGGCGGTGTAGAACCACCACGGCTCGCCCTGCAGCACCACCAGCTCGCCGGGCCCGCTGGGCCCGCTCAACAGGCGTTCGCGCAGCGACGGAATCTCCTTGTCAGCAGATTCGGCCGCGGCTGTGTTCTTCATCAGGGCGTTGAACGCGGCCAGCACCTTCGGGTCCTTGCGGCCGCAGTCGTCCACGGTATTGCCGCCCACCAGGGTGAAGAAATGCGTCGCCAGCGGGTTGTCCGCGCAGGTGAGTTCCCCGCCGGCGCTCGGGTCTTCCGGTTCGCCTTCGTTGTCCCACACCGAAGGGTCCACGCCGTCTTCGATGGACGGAGCCTTCTCGACCACCGTTGCCGTGGCCGCAGGTGCTTCGGTGGTCGGTGCCGGTGCGGGCGGTGCTGCATCCGGCGCCGGTGCCTGTCCGCAGGCGGCCAGCAGCGCGGCCATCATCGCCATCCCTGTGATTCGAATCTTCATTCCGTGTCCTGTTCCGCCCATTCGAGATTCCCGGCAGGTGCGGTCAGCGCACCTTTCGGGTCTCTGATTGTACGGATACAGGATTGCACTGCGGCGCGCGGTGGCGGCACAACGGCCGCCACCGCTGCCGCCGTCACGGCGGCAGGGTCTTCTGCACGCTGATCTGGATGCCCTGGTTGTCGCGGCTGCTGCTGTCGAGCTGGCTCTGGTACTCGGCGCGCAGCGTCCAGCCCTTCAGCGTCTGCAGGCCGATGCCGGCGCCCAGCAGCGTGTGGTTGCGCGACTGGCGGTCGAGCGTAGCGCGATACACCGGCCCGGACATCAGGTCCACGTAGCGCATGAAGGCCTGGCTGGAACCCTGCATGTCATGGCCGAACTCGGCGCGCAGCTGCGGCGTCCACATGCCGTAGTCGCGCTTCACCAGCCACTGCGCCAGCACACCGGCAGTGGCAGTGCTGGTGTTGACGGTCTGCCGCTGGTAGTCGAGTGCGTACACGTCGTCGCCGTGCTCGCGGTAACCATCCAGCGTGGCCCGCGCCAGATCCAGGCGGCCGTACGGGGTCAGCAGCAGGGCATCGCCGCGATGCTGGTAACCGGTGGAGAACGAGGCGAACCACTGCTTACCGTCACGGCTGCCATAGGCGGTATTGCCGTTGTCGGTGATGAAGCGGCGCGCATCGAACGTCAGCCACTGATAGCCCAGCAGGCCATCGACGTAGAACCCGCCTTTGGGATGGAAGCTGCCGTAGCCGGCGATGCTGTAGCCATCCACCGTACTGCGGCTGCCGTTGCGGCCGATATCCGACGCGTCATGGCCGTAGCCCAGGCCCGCACCCAGCGTCAGCGACGGGCCAAGCTGGCGGTCGGCACCCACGCTGACACCGGAGGTGGTGAAGTCGATGCCATTGCTGCCGGCACCCGGCTTGAGCGTGCCGAAGTTGACCGCACCGCCGGTCCAGAACGCGAAGCCATCGACCGTGCCGGCAGCAGGCGCGACACCGCCCTGCAACGCCGGTTCGTCGATCATCGACAGCCCTTCACCGTTGGCACCGATGCCCTTGCGCAGCAGGTCGTCCTGCTGCGTACGGCGCTGGCTGCTGGCCGAACTGAAGGTGATGCCATTGCTGAAGCCCGCACCGCCGCCACCGGCGCGCAGACTTTCCAGGCGGCGCTGGAAGTTGGTGATCTGGCCCACGGCCATGCGCCGCGCACCTTCCACCTGCGCTTCCAGCACGCCCAGCACTTCGGCATCGCGCGAGGGATCACTGCGTGGCTTGACCATCACATCAACTGTGCCGGGCGCGGAGGTCGCGTACGCGTTGCTCAGCGTGTAGGTGATGCGCACCGCGCCACCGAACGTCGCCGCCGAGGTGAAGGC
This sequence comes from Stenotrophomonas sp. GW821-FHT09E08, assembly GCF_059416125.1. NCBI lineage: Bacteria > Pseudomonadati > Pseudomonadota > Gammaproteobacteria > Lysobacterales > Lysobacteraceae > Stenotrophomonas > Stenotrophomonas sp. GW821-FHT09E08. The sequence goes on along the minus strand of NZ_JBWKOO010000020.1, from coordinate 26,644 downwards.
CAGCGTGTAGCCGGCGCCGCTGGCGCTGATGGTGGCCGTACCGGCATCCGCCGGCGACACCGAGACCACGGCCGCGGCAGTGAACGGCCCGCCACGCGCGGTGGAGGTCAGGTCCACGTTGACCACGCGCCCGGCAATGGCAGTGGCGGTCAGCGCCGGCGCCACCGGCCGTGGGTTGACCGTCACCCTGACCGGCGCAGGTACCGATGCACCGAACGGGTTGCTGAGCGTGTACTCGAAGTCCACCACACCGGACGCATCGGCATCGGCGCTGTAGACGATGGTGGCGCCCTGCACCACCGCCGTGCCGGACGACGGTGCGCGGCTGATGGTGACCGCAGTGAACGGCCCGTTGATCGCTCCGGCCTCGGCCTGCACAGTCACCGACTGTCCGGCCAGCACGGTGGCACTCTGCGCAGCAGCCACCGGCACCGCCAGCGGCGTAACGGTGATGCTGACTGTCGCCGCCGTGGAGGTACCGCCAGGGCCCGTGGCGGTGTAGGTGAAGCTGTCGTTGCCGAAGAAGTTGCTGGCCGGGGTGTACGTCACGTTGAGCCCGTTGACGGTGGCAGTGCCGTGCGCGGGCACCTGCGCGATCGCGATGCTGGTGATCGGGCCGGTGTCGTTGGCGGTGACGTCGATGCTGGCCGGAGCATTGGCCGGCGTGTTCGCCGCATCGTTCACCACCACGGGTACCGGCTGGTTGATGCCCAGGGTGAACGGCTGGCTGCCGGTGAAACCGAATGTGTCGGTGGCGGTCACCGTGAAGCTGTAGCTACCGGCGGCGGTGGGCGTGCCACTGAATGCGCCAGCGCTGCTGAGCGCGATGCCCGGCGGCAACGCGCCTGTGCTGAGGCTGTAGGTGAAGCTGCCGCTGCCACCGCCTGCGCTGACGGTCTGGCTGTAGGCCACTGCCACCTGTCCGCCAGGCAACGTGGTCTGCACGAACACGATGGCAGGTGCGTTCACGATCATGGTGTAGGCCTGGCTGCCGTTGAAGCCGAAACCATCGGTGGCGCGCACGGTAAAGCTGTAGCTGCCGGTGGTGGTCGGCGTACCGCTGATCAGGCCGGCACTGCTCAGGGCAATGCCCGGCGGCAAGGCGCCGGCAATCAGACTGTAGGTATAGCCACCATTGCCGCCGCTGGCGCTGAGCGACTGGCTGTAGGCGATGCTGCCGGTGGCGGCGGGCAACGTCGCCGGCGCGATGGTGATCGTCGGCGCGGCCACACTGAAGGTGTAGGCCTGGCTGCCGGTGAAGCCGACACTGTCGGTGGCGGTGACGGTGAAGTTGAAGTTGCCGGTGGTGGTGGGGGTGCCGCTGAGGGTGCCGGCACTGCTCAACGCGATGCCCGGCGGCAGTGCGCCCGCCGACAGACTGTAGGTGTAGCTGCCGACACCGCCGCTCGCGGTCAGCGTCTGGCCGTAGGGCACGCCGCCCGAGCCACCCGGCAGCGTGGCCGGCGCCAGCGTGATGATCGGCGCATTGACCAGCAGGGAATAGCCGCGGCTGCCGGTGAAGCCATTGCCGTCGGTGGCCAGCACGGTGAAGTTGAAGGTGCCGGCCACGGTCGGCGTGCCCGACAGCACGCCTGCGCTGCTGAAGCTGATGCCGACCGGCAGCGCGCCACTGCTCAGGCTGAAGGTATAGGTGCCGTTGCCACCGCTGGCCGTAATCGTCTGCGAATAGGCCACGCCCCCGGTCGCCGCTGGCAGCGTGGTCGGATCGACTACGACGTTCGGTGCCGACACCGCCAGCGTATAGAGGGTGGTCACCGAGAAGGGTGCGCCGGTGCCGGTGGTGCTGTCGGTCGCTTTCACGCTGAAGCTGAAGTTGCCGGCCTGCGTGGGCGTGCCGCTGAGCACGCCGGCCGGCGAGAACGACAGGCCATTGGGCAGGGTGCCGGTGAGCTGGTAGCTGTAGCCCGGATTGCCACCACTGGCGACGAAGCTGGTGCTGTAAGCCGTACCCGCAGTGGTGCCTGCCAATGCGCTCGGCGTCAGTGCCAGCACCGGCGCGCCGACCGCGCCGTTGTAGGCCTGGCTGCCAGTGAAGCCACCGCCATCGGTGGCGGTCACGGTGAAGTTGTACGGACCGGCCTGGGTCGCTGTGCCGCTCAGTTCACCCGTTGCAGCGTTGAGGCTGAGACCGACCGGCACCTGCCCCGCCGTGATGGCATAGGTGAAGCTGGTTGGCTGGCCGGAGCTGGCGGTGATGGTCTGGCTGTAGGCCACCCCCGCCACCGGCGACGGCAGGCTCGCCGGCGACACCGTGATGGTGGGCGCGGCGATGGACAGGACGTAGTTCTGGGTTCGCCTGAAGGGCGCGCCGGTACCGGTGGTGCTGTCGGTGACGCGCACCGAGAAGGTGAAAAGACCGGACACCGTCGGCGAGCCGGACAGCGTACCGGTGGGCGACAGGGTCACGCCGTTGGGCAACGCACCGGCGCTGATATCGAAGGTATACGGCGCGGTGCCATTGCCCGCGCTGAAAGGCACGTTCAATGGTGCGCCGGCCGTGCCGGAGAGGCTGCCTGCCGGCGGCGTCAGCGTCAGCGACGGCGCAGTCACGTTGAGGGTGTAGGGCTGGCTGCCGGTGTAGGGGCCGCTGCCGCCACTGCTGTCGGTGGCGATGATCGTCAGCGCGAAGGTGCCCGCCGCCGTCGGCGTACCGCTGATCACCCCGGCGCTGGACAGCGTTAAGCCTGCTGGCAACGCACCTGCGGTAACCGCATAGGTGTAGGTGCCGCTACCGCCGGCGGCGGTCAGGTTCTGGTTGTAGGCGACGCCGGCACTCGCCGTTGGCAGCGTGGGCGGGGTAATCGTGATCGTCGGTGCATTCACCGTCAGCAGCAGCGGGCCACTGGTGGCGCTGACCGGTCCGCTGCCACCACTGCTGTCGGTCACGTTGACCGTGAAGTTGAAGCTGCCGCCCGCGTTCGGTGTGCCGGACAGGGTGCCGTTGCTGGCCAGGGTGATGCCCAGCGGCAGACTACCCGATGCAATCGCGTAGGTGTACGGCGCGACGCCTCCGCTGACGCTGGCCAGCGACTGGCTGTAGGCCACGCCGACCGTCGCCGCCGGCGGGTTGGCCGGTGCATAGGTGAGCGTTGCGGCGGCAATGGTCAGCGTCAGCGGTCCACTGGTGGCGCTGAACGGGCCGGTGCCGGTGCTGCTGTCGGTGGCGCGCACGGTGAAGTTGAAGGTGCCGTTGGCGCTGGCCGTGCCGGACAGCGTGCCGTTGCTGGCCAGGGTGATGCCCGGCGGCAGGCTGCCGCTGGTGATCGTGTAGGTGTACGGCGCGGTGCCGCCGCTGGCGCCGGCCAGCGACTGACTGTAGGCCACCCCGACCGTGCCGGCTGCCGGGCTGGACGGTGCGTAGCTGATGGTGGCCGGCGACACGGTGACGGTGACGGTAGCCGGCGCCGAGGTGCCGCCGGCATTGGTGGCGGTGTAGGTGAAGCTGTCCGGACCGGAATAGCTGGCAGTGGGTGTGTAAGTGATGGTGGTGCCGCTGGCGGTGGCCGTGCCATGTGTGGCCACACTGGCGACCGCGACCGAGGTGGCCGTGCCGCCGGTGATGTTCAGCGTGATCGGGTTGTTGCTGCTGCCATGGGCCACGGTAGCGCTGACCGCGCCGGCCACCGGCGGAACCACGTTCTGCACGTTGATCGACAGGTTGGCGGCCGAGAAGAACGGCGTCGGCGTGCTGCTGTCAGTGATGCGCACGGTGAAGTTCTTCAGGCCCAATACCGTCGGCGTGCCGCTGATGGTGCCGTTGCCGGCCAGCACCAGGCCGGCGGGCAGGGTAGTGCCACCGTCCAGGAGGTAGGTGTAGGGCCCCGTGCCGCCGGCACCGGTCAAGGTGAACGAGTACGGTGTACCGATCACCGCAGGGCCAGGTGCGTTGGTCACGCTGATGGTCGGTGCGGCGATGGTGACCGAATAGCTGGCCGTGCCGGTGAGCGGCGTGCCCGCCGTGCTGTCGGTGGCGGTGACCGAGAATGCGAAGGTGCCCTGCGTGGTGGGCGTGCCGGTGATGCTGCCTGCGTTCAGTGCCAGGCCCGGCGGCAACCCACCGCTGGTGACCGCAAAGGTGTACGGCGCAATTCCGCCGTTGCCAGTGAGCGTTGTGCTCGGGTAGGCCACGCCGACCGTACCGTTTGGCATCGTTGCCGGCGCGATCGTGATCGGTGACGCCGCTGCCTGGATATGCACGGTCACCGTGACGAAGTTGCTGCCCGAGCCGTCGTCGAAGATGAAGGTATCGGTGGTCGCGCCACCACCGTTGTTGCTGTAGGTGATGATCGAGGCGGCGTTGTCGGTGACCACCGCCGTGCCGTGGCTGGCAGCGCCGGTAACGTTGCCGATACCGAAGCCCGGAGCACCCTCGCAGGTGCTGGCATCGATGATGATGGTGCCGCCGGAGGCCATCGGCGTGCCAAGGCTGGCGTTGGGTGGAGTAAAGCTGCTGCAGGCTGCGTGTGCCAGAGCTGGCGCCGCAAGCGATGCAAGCAGCAGCAGGAACGCTGCCAGACGGCTGAATACCACGCAGCCGAGTCCCTGGCGCACCGCAACGCGATGCATCAACTCCGCATGCAACATGACCTGCCCCCTGATGCCCCTCTTCCCGACGGGCGGTGCGCCTTCCAGCGCTGATTGAGAAAACTACCCCGGCCCGCAAATGCACGCGCCGTGGATCCGGTTTTCACCGCCAGATAATGTTTTGCCCCTGCCTGACGATTCTGCCCCGGGTCTCCCCCCCGACGGGCAGCGCCATATTTTCATACAAAATGCGAAGTACTTGTCAAGACCCAGGTAAATGCGCAAGAGTTGCGCGACCGGCAAGGGGCCTCGTGCCGGCACTAAACCCCAGGGGGGAACGTATGTCGGAACTTTTCCTCGGGCAGATCATGCCCGCGGCGTTCAGTTTTGCGCCGAAGAACTTCGCGTCCTGCAATGGCCAGCTGCTGCCCATCGCACAGAATCAAGCACTGTTTTCACTGCTGGGCACCACGTACGGGGGCAACGGCACGATCAATTTCCAGCTGCCCGATCTGCGCAGCCGTACGCCCATCGGCGCGGAAAATGGTGGACCGCTGGGCGTGATCGGCGGCGTCGAGAATGTCACGCTGCTGGCTTCGCAGATTCCACCGCACAACCATACTTTCAATGGCACCACCACTGCTGCCAGTACACGCATTCCCGCCGGAAATGTATTACTTGGCAGCACCGGCACGTTGAATGTCTACGCTGCGGCCAGTGGCACGCAGGTTCCGCTCAACGCGCTTGATAATGCTGGCCAGAATACGCCACACGCCAATATCCAGCCCTATCTGGCGCTGAATTTCTGCATCGCGCTGAGCGGCGTTTTCCCCTCGCGCAACTGACCGGAGCCTCGACATGTCAACACCGTATCTCGGTGAAGTGCGTCTGTTCCCCTACAACTTCGCGCCGGTCGGCTGGTTCGAATGCGATGGGCGCCTGCTCCCCATTGCGGAATATGAGGTGCTGTTCAACCTGATCGGCACCACCTACGGCGGCAACGGCGTGGATACCTTCGGGCTGCCGAACCTGTCCGGTCGCGTGCCTGTCCACCAGGGCCAGGGAGGCGGCTTGTCCAACTATGTTCTTGGCCAGTCGGGCGGTACAGAAACGGTGACGTTGACCAGCGCGCAGTTGCCGGCCCACACCCATGCGTTCAATGCGGTGACGTCGGCTGCAAGCTCGCCAACACCGGCGAACACCCTGCAGCTGGGCGCGGTCAGCGGCGAGACGCTGTACACCAACAACATCGCCGGCATTGCCAGCGGCAACCTTGCGCCCAGCGCAGTCGGTGCAAGCGGCGGCAGCCAGCCGCACGACAACACCATGCCTTCGCTGGTGGCGCGCTACTGCATCGCATGGGCCGGCATCTATCCGTCGCAGGGCTGACGATCACCATTCGGCTACAAGGACCTATCTCATGAGCGATCCGTATCTTGGCGAGATCCAGATTTTCGGCTTCAACTTCGCCCCGAACAGATGGGCCACGTGCCTGGGGCAACTCGTTCCCATCCAGCAGAACACCGCACTGTTCTCGTTGCTGGGCACGACGTTCGGCGGCGACGGTCGCGTCACCTTCCAGCTGCCCAATTACATCAACAGGGCCAGCTGCGGCCAAGGCACCGGCCCCGGGCTGACACCGCGCGATATGGGTGAGACCTTCGGCGTCGACCAGGTCAGCCTCAACCTGAGCGAGATCCCTTCCCATACCCATGCCGCGCGCATCTACAACCAGCCCAACAAGGCTTACCGCACCGGCATTCCCGCCGCGAGCGATGCATTGGTCACGCCAGGGGCGGTGTCGATCCTCACCCCTACCACCACAGCCAACAGTGCCTATCCCATCACCACCATCGGCGTTGCCGGTGGCGGATCTCCACACGAGAACAGGCAGCCGTATCTGGCGATGAACTTCTGCATCGCCCTGGCCGGTGTCTTCCCACCGCGACCGTGAGCACGATGGCTGCACTGGCGTTTCCTTCGTTGCGGGCGGCGTGGCTGCCGGCGGCGGAGGGAACGTTGCCGCCGCACCTGCGATGGCGCGAAGCGAACGACGATGACCTGCCCTTCCTGCGCCAGCTCTACGCCGACACCCGCGCGGCCGAGCTGGCAGCTGCGGCGTGGCCACAGACACTGCGGCAGCAGTTCCTCGACAGCCAGTTCGCGTTGCAGCACCTGCACTTCACTACCTATTACCAGCCGGCGCATTATCTGCTGGTCGAGCATGCGGGCACGCCGGCCGGCCGTCTTTACCTGCACAGTGACGGGCACCAGGCCACCGTCATCGACATCGCACTGACAAGCGCGATGCGCGGCAGCGGTATCGGCTCACACCTGCTGCGCCTGGTCCAGCAGATTGCCCGGCGCGATGGCCTGGCGGCCGTTGTGCTGCACGTGGATAAACGCAATGTGGCAGCACAGCGGCTTTACCATCGCCTGCACTTCATCACCGAAGCCGATATCGGCAGCCACCTGCAGATGCGTTGGCCGACGGCCTGATTCAGTTGAACAGCGCCTGGTAGATGAAACCGGTGCGGTCACGTGCGATCGGCACCAGGAAAATACCGAACTCGCCCAGGCCGTGATGGCGCATGGTGTAGGTGCGCTGCGGAAACAGCACCGCCGATTCATTGCGGAACAGCAGCGAGAATGGCGCGCGCATCTGGCCGGTCAAGCGCTGATCGGGCAGCGGTGCGGCCTCGACGAGCACGAACGGTATGCCGGTGTTTTCGATGTCGGCACTGAAGGTTTCGTTGAGATGACCTGCGAACTGGTCCAGCTGGAAAAAGTGCATGCGTCCCCTCCCCCGGTTGTAAGCGAGCATGCCCAAGCCGTCGCACGCTTTCAATGGGGGCGGCGCGAAGGCCATGCGGGCGCGAACGAGGGATACTCGCGCTTCCCTTGCCCGGCACATCAAAGGACCGAGTCCATGCGTATCTGCCTGCTGCTGTTCGCCCTGTGCGGCCCCCTGCTGGCAAGCGCAAGTCCGCCCTCCGCGCCGGCCGCCACCCGGCTGCCCGATGCAGCCCTGCCCGCGACGCTGGATCGCGTACTGCGCGATTACGAGCAGGTGTGGCGCAGCGGTAATGCCAAGGCGCTGGCCACGTTGTTTGCAGAGGATGGCTTCGTACTGCAGAGCAACCAGCCACCCGTGCGCGGGCGCAGTGCCATTGAGGCGGCGTATGCCGGCCAGGGCGGCAGCCCGTTGCGGTTGCGTGCGCTGGCCTACGCCGCGGAAGAGAACACCGGTTACATCATCGGTGCCTACAGCTACAGCAACAACGTGGGGGATACCGGCAAGTTCACGCTGACGCTGAAGCGCGTGGGTGACGCCCCGTGGATGATCTTCTCGGACATGGACAACGGCAACGCGCCGCCACGGGCGCGGTGAGGGTTTTCCGCCGGGCATGGCCCCGCGCTACCGGACACCAACCAAGGTTGGCAGCTACCAGAAGCAGGTTCCGGAGTAGATCCACGCCATGCGTGGATGCAGCGCGCAAAAAAAACCCGGCGCGTGGCCGGGGTTTTTCGATTCACTTGAACAGCGTGTCCGGATACTCCGGTTTCTGTTCCCGTGCCAGCAATGCGCGCAGGCCTTCTTCAGGCGTCTGCTCGCCGTGCAGCACCGCACGCACGCGGTCGGAGATCGGCAGGTCGATGCCATGACGGCGCGCCTGTCGCATCACTTCGTCGGCGGTCTGCACCGACTCGACCACCTGGCCGATTTCGCGCACGGCATCCTGCAGCGTCTGGCCACGGCCCAGGGCCAGGCCCAGGCGGCGGTTGCGCGACAGGTCGCCGGTGCAGGTCAGCACCAGATCGCCCAGGCCCGCCAGGCCCATCAGCGTTTCCGGCTTGGCGCCGATCGCAGCGGCCAGGCGCAGCATCTCGTTGAGGCCGCGGGTGATCAGGCCGGCACGGGCGTTGAGGCCCAGCTGCATGCCATCGGCCACACCGGTGGCCACGGCCAGCACGTTCTTCATCGCACCGCCCAATTCGGCACCGACCATGTCGTCGCCGGTGTAGGCGCGGAACGCCGGGCCATGCATCGCCTCGGCCACCGTCTGCGCAAACTCGGGCACGTCGCCGTGCACGGTGATCGCGGTCGGCAGGCCCTGGGTCACTTCCTTGGCGAACGACGGCCCGGTGACGACGGCCAGCGGCACGTCCTCGCCCAGCACTTCGCGCGCTACTTCGTGCAGGAAGCGGCCCGAACCGGGTTCAAAACCCTTGGTGGCCCAGGCCACGCCGGCACCAGCCGGACGCAGCGGCGCCAGCGCGCGCACGGTTTCGCCGAACGCGTGCGACGGGGTCACCACCAGGATCCAGGCCGCGCCTTCCACCGCCGACGCCAGGTCAGTGGTGGCACGCAGGCTGTCCGGCAGCGGGATGCCCGGCAGGTAGCGCGGGTTCTCGTGGCGCTGGTCGATGGCCTCGACCATGGCAGCGTCGCGCCCCCACAGCACGGTCGGGTGACCGTGCCGTGCGAGCAGGCTGGCCAGCGCCGTTCCCCAGGAACCGGCACCCAGCACGGCGATCTTGTCAGCGGTAGTGCTCATCCGTGACGTCGCGGCAGGAATCAGGCGTTGCCAGCCGGCTCGGAGTCAGCCAGCGACGGTGCGTCGCCCTGCTCCTGGCGCTGGCGCAGGGTTTCTGCGTACAGGCCTTCGAAGTTGATCGGCTGCAGGAAGAACGGCGGGAAGCCGCCGGCCTGGATCAGGTCGCTGACCAGCTGGCGCACGTACGGGAACAGGATGTTCGGGCACTGGGTACCGAGCAGCACGTCGATCGACTGCGGGTCCAGGCCGACCAGGCCGAACACGCCGGCCTGCTTCACTTCGGCGACGTAGGCGGTGCGCTCACCGGCCTGGCAGGTCAGGGTCACGGCCAGCACCACTTCGAAGGCGTTCTCGCCCAGGCGCTGCACCTGCTGGTTCAGGTTGAGCTGCAGTTCCGGCTGCACCTGGTCATTGAAGATGGTCGGAGCATTCGGCGACTCGAAGGAAACGTCCTTGACGTAGATCTTCTCGACGGTGAAAGCGGGGCCGGTGGCGGCATCGGCCGGCGCAACGGCGCCGTTGGTGGTCTCTTCGGACATTTCCAGTAACTCCAGGTGAATGCAATGAAAACGATGGTCGAACTACTGCGATGGGGGCGGTTCCAGGCCCATACAAGGCCGGATCCGCCACCTGCGACAATCAGTTGCGGCCCTTGACCAGCGGCAGCTCGGCCTGCTGCCAGGCGGGAATGCCGCCGTCGAGCACGTAGACCTTCTCGAAGCCGGCCTTCTTCAGCGCCTTGGCGGCGGTTTCCGAGGCGTTGCCACTGCGGCACACCAGCACCACCGGCGACTGCTTGGCGTTGGCCACCAGCTTGTTGTCCGGGCCGAAGGCACTGGCCTGGGCATTGCGGCTGCCGGCGATGTGGCCCTTCTCGAAGTCACCGCTGGCCGACAGGTCGACCACCACCGTGCCACCTGCATTGATCAGCTGGGTCAGTTCGGCGGGCTTGATGCCCTTGAAGCCCCGGAACAGGCGGCGGATCTCGGTGACGATGATGGCCACGGTCAGGCCGACCAGGGCCGCGGACAGCATCGGGTTTCGGCCTGCAAAGGCCAGCAACTCTTCGTAATTCACTCAGGTCACGGGTCGATTAAGCGGGCGCCGATTGTCGCACAAGCCGGACGCGGCCCGTCACTGCCCCTTCCACAGGTCCGGCAGGCCAGCGGTCTGCCACCAGCGCTTGGCCTCGGCATCCCAGCGCCAGCGTTCGACCACCACCACGGTGCGCTCGGCCTGTGTGTTCTGGTTGATCACCCCGATTTCGACCCGGCGCTCGACCAGGCCCCCTTCCAGCGCGGCGCTGCTGCGCTCGCGGTAGGACGACACGCGCAGCTGCGCGTAGCGGTTGAGCTCGAACTCGGTGGGCGGCTTTTCCTTGCGCAGCTTGGGGTCCAGATAGCCAATGGCATCGTCCATGCTGCCCCAGCGGATGGTGGCGCCGTAGGCGATCTGGGTCTCTTCCAGCAGCTTGCGCTGCTTGCGGCTCAAATCGTCGGCCGAGGCCACGGCGCTGACCAGCAGCAGGGAGAACATCAGGAACTGGATGAGGCGGCGCATCGGTGGTTTCCCCAGAACGTCAGCCTGCCATCCTACCCTTTGGCGAAGGCTACGAAGCGACCACTGAACTCGGCGGCAGGCTTGCCGTCGGCGCCGGGCTGGATGGCGACGATGCTGATACGGGCCTTGCGGCGCTGGCGGAAGGTGTTCAGGAAGGCGTCCCAGCCGGTGGCCTCGGCCGCTTCGGCATGGGCGTGCAGGTCTTCGTAGACCGGCGCCAGGTAGCGCAGGTTGCTGTCAGCCACGTAAACCTCGGCATCGTGGCCGGCCAGGCGCAGGCGCAGGCTGACCAGCGCCCAGCCGGACAGGGTCAGCACCGAGGCCAGGCTGCCACCGAAGGCATTGCCCTTGTCGTTGACGTTGGCGGCCAGCGGCGCGGTGATGCGCAGCACGCCATCGGCATAGCCGTCGAGCTGGATCTGCATGGCGCGGACCGCCGGCATGCAGTCCAGCACGTCCTGCAGGGCGGCCAGCGAGGAAGTCAGAGCATCAACGGACATCGGAGCAGAGACCACGACAACGAAGGGCCCGCATAATGCAGGCAATGGCCGACCATACGATACCCACTGGCGCCGCCGGTTCCGACGCGGACTGGACCTTCATTTCGCTGCGGCCGCAGGGCCAGCATGCGGCGCTGCGCCGCGCCGTTGCTGGGCTGGACGGGCATCTGCTGGCGCTGTCGCCCTGGCGGCTGCAGCGCCTGCATGGCACGCCAGTGGTGCGCCAGCTGCAACGCGCGCTGAACTGCGATCGGGTGGTGTTCACCAGCCCGGCCGCAGTGGCAGCGGCCGCGTCCCTGCTGCCGCTGGCCGACGCGCAGCGCAGCCCGTGGCTGACCGTGGGCGACGGCACCGCGCGTGCGCTGCAGGCGCAGGGGGTCAACGAGGTACATGCGCCGCAGCGGATGGACAGCGAGGGCCTGCTGGCGCTGCCGGTGCTGGCCGACGTACGCGGCCTGCGCATCGGGCTGGTGACCGCCCCCGGCGGGCGCGGCCTGATCGCTGCGCAGCTACAGGCGGCCGGCGCCAGCATCGAACGTGCCGACGTCTACCAGCGTCGCCTGCTGCGCCTGTCGCCACGCGCACTGGCTCGATTGGCGCATTCAGCGTATCCGTGGGTGCTGGCAGTCAGCAGTGGCGAAGCGCTGCAGCATTTCTGGCAACAGCTTCCACGTGCGTTGCAACAACGCCTGCAGGCCCACGCCAGCGTGGTGGTCGCCAGCGATCGGCTTGGCGAGCAGGCGCAGGCACTGGGCCTGCAGCGCATCAGCCGTAGCGCCGGCCCTGCCGGTGCACAGCTGGTGAGCGCTGCACACGCCACGCTCACCGTCCCGGCAGCGACCTGAACAGGGACGTGGATCACGCTTGCCGCTGTCGTCGGCAACAGTGATGCTGTGCACAACGCGGCCTGCCGGAACCCCACCGGCGACTTGCCGACAAGGAAGCCCGATGAACGAGACCCCGCCCGTTTCCCCGCCCCGTCGACCGGTGCGCTGGCTGCTGCCGCTGGCCGGCGTGGTCGTGCTTGGCGTGGGTGGCTATGCCGGCTGGCGCTTCTGGCATGAGCAACAGGACGCACAGGACGCACAGGCACAGACCACCGCCGTGCAGCTGCAGGGCCTGGAAGCCACGCTGGATGCCCTGCGCCGCGACCAGCGCGCGACCAGCCAACGCCTGCAGGATGCCGCCGCCACCAACCGCGTGCTGCGCGACGAGATGCTTGGCCTTTCACAGCGTAGTGCGCTGCTGGAAGAAAATCTGGCCAAGCTGGCCGACAGCGCCAACCAGGGCCGGCAGGCGGTGCAGCGCGACGAGGCCGAGCTGCTGCTGACCCAGGCCGCGCAGCGCCTGAACTACGCCGACGATGTGGAAGGTGCGCGTCGTCTGTACGCGCAGGCTGCCACCGCGCTGGCCGATCTGCCCGACAGTGATGGCCTGAACCTGCGCCAGGCACTGGTGCAGGAGCGCGAAGCGCTGGACACGCTCGGCGCCGGCCCACGTGTGCAGTCGCTGCAGCGCCTGGATGCATTGGCCAAGGCATTGCAGGGCCTGCCTTCGCAGGTGACGGGCAGCGCCACCGCGACCGCCAGGCCCTGGTGGCAGGCCACGCTGGCACCGTTCGTGGACATCACCCCGAGCCGCCAGAACGGCCCACTGACTGCCGCCGAGCGCCACAACGCCGACGATGCGCTGCAGCTGGAACTGACCCTGGCGCGTGCGGCCATTGAACGTGGCGACCGCAGCGGACGCGATACCGCATTGGCGCGCGTGGAACACTGGGCACAGCGGCGTTGGCCGGATTCACCGGCCCTGCGCGCGCAACGTGCTGAACTGAAGGCCTTGCGCGAGCTTCCGTTGCAGGCCAGCAACACCGTTCTTGGCAGCACCCTGCAGCAACTGCGCACCCAGACCGACCGGAGGTAATCCCGCATGAAACCCCTGCAATCCCTGGTCGTGCTGTTGCTGGCCGTGGCCATCGGCGTGGTCGCCGCGCAATGGCTCGGCGCCGATGACCTCAACCGCTTCGGCGAAGTGACCCTGCGCTATGGCGGCTACGACTATCACAGCAACCTGCCGAAGGTTGCCCTGCTGACCGTGGTCGCCGTGCTGGTGCTGTGGCTGCTGTGGAGCCTGATCGCCGCACCGTTCCGTGCCTGGGGCCGCTACCGCCGCAAGCAGGGCCGGGTGCGCCTGATCGACGGCCTGCAGGCCTATGAGCATGGCCAGTGGCAGCGCGCGGAAAAACTGCTGGATGGCGCGGCGAAGGATCCGGAAGTGAGCGCGGTGGCGCTGGCCAACGCCGTGCGCAGTGCGCAGGCGCGTGCCGATGGTCCCGCCGGTGAAGCACTGCTGCAGCGCCTGGGCGAAAGCGATGCCACCCTGCAGGCGCTGCTGCGCGCCGAGCAGCTGCTGGCGCGCGACCTGCCGGTGGATGCGATCAACGCGCTGGACGTGGCAGCGATCCAGCCGCTGCCGCCGCGTGGCCTGTGGCTGCGTACCGAGGCACTGGCCCGCGCCGGCCGCGCACACGAGGCGTACGGCCAGTTGGGCGCACTACGCCAGAGCAAGGTGCTGCCGGCCGAATCGAACAGCGAACTGGAAGCACGCCTCGCCGCACAGGCACTGCTGGAAGCAGCCGACGTCAATGCGCTGGCCGCACAGTGGGAAGCCACGCCGAAGGCGCTGCGCCCGACCCCGGACGTGGTCGGTGCGTATGCCAGTCGTGCGGTTGCGTTGAGCTGGGACGAACCGGCGCTGCTGGCGTTGGAACACGCCCTGGACCAGCGCTGGGACGATGAGCTGGTGGCGCTGTACGGCCGCCTCCCAGCCGAGCGCCTGGCCACCCGCCAGGCCAATCTGGCGCGCTGGCGCAACGTGCATGACAGCTCGGCCGCGCTTCGCCTGGCGCAGGGCCGCGTGGCCCTGGCCCAGCAGCAGTGGGATGCCGCCGATACGTTCCTGCACGAGGCGATTGCCGCCGGTGCCGGTGCCCCGGCCTGGGAAGCACTGGGTGAACTGTTCGCACAGCGTGGCGACCACGCGCTGGCCGCGCAGTGCCTTGCCAATGCGCTGCGCCTGCAGCGTGGCGAGGACAGCGTGGAACTGGTGCGCGGCACCGAGGCGCCGCTGCGTGCCACGGTGGAAGAGCAGCCGATCGCGGTGCAACCGCCGGTGTACGACGCCAACGAAGAGCGCGACGAATTCGGCAACCCGCGGTTGCCGTGATCCCTGCCGAAGCGTGCCGGCCAACGGTCGGCACCCACCGGAGCAAGAAAAAACGCCGCCCAGTGGGCGGCGTTTTCATCTGTGGAACCCGGTAGTCGCCAACCCTGGTTGGCGCTCTGACATCTTCCGAACGATGACATCGCATGGCCGACCAAGGTCGGCATCTACCACAGCAGATCCAGCGCGCATTCCCGGTAGTCACCAACCTTGGTTGGCGCGCGGTCGCAACGATCAGCGTTCGACGATCGCGACCACACCCATGCCGCCGGCGGTGCAGATCGACACCAGCGCGCGGCCACCGCCGCGTTCGGCCAGCTGCTTGGCCGCGGTGGCGATCACGCGTGCGCCAGTGGCGGCGAACGGATGGCCGGTGGCCAGCGACGAGCCCAGCAGGTTGATCTTGTCCGGGTCGATGCGGCCCATCGGTGCATCCAGGCCCAGGCGGTTGCGGCAGTAGTCCTCGCTCTCCCACGCACGCAGGGTGCACAGCACCTGTGCAGCGAAGGCTTCGTGGATCTCGTAGATGTCGAAGTCCTGCAGGGTCAGGCCGTTGCGCTTGAGCATCTCCGGCACGGCCACGGTCGGTGCCATCAGCAGGCCTTCGCCATGCACGAAGTCCACGGCAGAGACATGCGCGTCGCGCAGGTAGGCCTGCGGCTCATGGCCGTGCGCACGTGCCCACTCTTCGCTGGCCAGCAGCACGGCGGCGGCGCCATCGGTGAGCGGGGTCGAGTTGGCGGCGGTCAGCGTGCCACGGCCGGAGACCTTGTCGAACGCCGGCTTCAACGTCGCCAGCTTTTCCAGCGAGGTGTCGGCGCGCAGGATGTTGTCGCGCTCGACGCCGCGGAACGGTGCGATCAGATCGCTGAAGAAACCGCGCTCATAGGCCGCGGCCAGCTTCTTGTGCGATGACACTGCCCACTCGTCCTGCGAGTCGCGCGAGATGTTCCATTCCTTGGCCATGTCCTCGCAGTGGTCGCCCATGCTCTTGCCGGTACGCGGCTCAGCCACGCCCGGGAATTCGGGCTTGAGCTCGGAGAACTTGAAGCCGGAGGTCAGTGCACGGATCTTGTCACCGGTGCTCTTGGCACGGTTGGCAGCCAGCAGGCGCGCGCGCAGCTTCTTGCCGTACACGATCGGCACGTCGGAGGTGGTGTCCGAACCGCCGCCGATGCCCGATTCGATCTGGCCCAGCGCGATCTTGTTGGCGACAGTGATGATGCTGTCCAGCGAAGTGCCGCAGGCGCGCTGCAGGGTGATGCCGGGGGTCAACGGCGACAGGCCGGAGGACAGCGTGGCTTCGCGGCCGAGGTTCCAGTCGCTGGAGTGCTTGATCACCGCACCCATCGCCACTTCACCCAGCTGCTGGCCGTGCAGGCCGAAACGTTCGACCAGCGCGCCCAGCGTACGGACCGACATGCCGAGGTTGCCGACATCCGAATACGCGGTGTTCTGGCGGCAGAACGGAATGCGGACGCCACCGAGGATGGCGACGGGACGAGCGTTGGGCATGGAGATACCTGGCATGGATGAGGGTGTCTGCAACATGGCCTGCACGACGGAGCAGGCATAATGGAGCCAAGTGTAGCTGCCGCCCTGTGATGGGCCAACCGTGGAACCATGAGCAAACCCGACCCCGCGATGAATGCCCTTGGCGTGCTGGCCCTGGAACTGGCCGGCGGCGAAATCCCCCGCCAGGCGGTGCTCAGCGCCGAACAGGCCGGTGAACTGGCCGAACGCGTCGGCCGTGACCTGGCCAAGCAAGTGCCGCAGGTGGCCGAGCTGGACCTGGTGTTCGCCGCCGCCCATTTCGACCCGGCCGAAGTGCTGCGCCCGGGCTGGCCGATCCACCGCCGCCTGGAAGAACTGCAGATGCGCGCACCGGGCCGCAACCAGGGGCCGCGGCTGCTGGCCTTCGGTACCGACGCCAGTGGTGATGTGCCGCTGCCGTTCCAGGCCGATGCCAGCCTGGTGGGCGGTGGCCTGCGCGTGGTGCCGTTCCTGCTGACCGGCAGCGACGTGGCCACCACCAATGCGGTGGCCGAAGCGCTGGAAGACACGCTGCTGGCCAATGGCATGGCCCATGCCGACACCGCGCTGATGGCGCAGAACGCGTTCGGCGCCCGTATCGAGCATGCGCGCTATTTCACCGTGAACGACCTGGCCGCGATGATGTCGATGCAGTACGACAACCAGGGCCTGGCCGCGCTGTGGCCGCTGATCGAGACTGCGATCATGGCGCCGGGCGAGGACGAGTGGCTCAATGCCGCGCCCGAGCCGCTGCTGCGCTATACCCATGGCGAAGCACGCATGGCGCTGTTCGATCCGGCCGGCTGGTGCGCGCATTACGACCACGGCAACAACGACTGCGACCGCCTGCAGGGTATCTACGAGCAGTTCCTGATGCGCCAGCGGCAGATGGCTGCGGTGCTGGAAGCGCACGGCGTGCCGGTGCTGTTCGTGCACTGCGAAGCCGGGCAGGACGCGCGCGAGCTGCTGGCGCGCTGATCGGAAACAGCGACCGCCGCGTGTTGTAGAGCCGAGCCCATGCTCGGCTCAGGTTCTCCGAAAAGCAGGTAGTGCCGGGCGCTGGCCGGCAACCTCCAGATCTGCGATTGCCGGCCAGCGGCCGGCACTACCGATCAAGAAAAACGCCGGCTTGCGCCGGCGTTTTCCATTTCCGGCAAGGCCGTCCTTACGGCGCCTTCTGGATCACAGCACAGGCCAGGCGTGCGCCGGCATTGCCGGTCGGCTGGGTCTTGTAGTCGTCCGCATCGGCGTGGACGATCAGGCCTCGGCCGATGATGTCGAAGTCATCACCCTTGCCGATGTTGACATTGCTCGACACCGGGCCATCGATGGTGGCCACGCCCTTGTCGTCGGCCTTGATGTTGGGCATGTCGCCGCCGTGGTGCGGATCGACGGCCACGCTGCCGTGGTCCTGCTTGCCCGGGTTGAAGTGGCCACCGGCGCTCATGCCGTCCGGCGCGCTGCAGTCGCCCTTCTCGTGGATGTGGAAACCGTGCTCGCTGCCCGGCTTCAAGCCGCTGATCTGGCCGGTCACGTGGACCTTGCCGTCGACCACCTTGAAGGTGACGCTGCCCTTGGTCTCATTGCCCTGGGTCGGTGCCAGTTCGGCCGTGGCCGAGGCGTCGGCAGCCGGAGCTGCTGCCGGCGCTGCGGCCGGTTCGGTGGTGGCGCCCTCGGCCGGGGCGGCCGGCGGGGTTTCAGTCTGCGGCGCAGCGGGCTGCTGGTTGCAGGCCGCCAGGCCCAGTGCGGCAATGGCCGCGAACAGCGAAGTGTGGATCAGACGCATGGAATCTCTCCCTGGATGATGCCGGCAACGATCAACGGACAACCCGGATCACGCCACAGGCGATGCGGACGCCGGCATTGCCGGCGGGCTGGCTGCGATAGTCGTCGGCATTTGCATGCACGACCAGTGCACGTCCGGCGATATCGGTGGCGGCGCCTCCGCCAAGGGTAACCCCCTTGAGGTGGATATCGACGTTGGCGCGGCCCTGGGCGTCGGCACGCAGATTGTCCATGTCGCCCAGGTGGTGCTTGCCGGTGCCTGCGCGGCCATGCGCGGTGCCACCGGGGTTGAAATGGTTGCCGGCGCTACTGGCATCCACCGCGCTGCAGTCGCCGCGCTCGTGGATGTGGAAGCCGGCCTGCTGCAGGGGCTGCAATCCACCGACCAGGCCGGTGATGTGGATGCCACCGGGCTCCACCATCAGCGCGATGCGGCCGCTGACGATGCTGGCCGAGGCCGGCGAGAGGTTGGCCTCGGCCTGCTTGGCGGCGCTGACCATGGTCGGGGGTGGCGGGGTGGGCTCGGCCTTCTTCGGCGCACTGCCACAGGCAGACAGCAGCACGGCGGCGGACAACGGCAGGATGGCAAAGGACAGACGCATCGAAGACTCCTTGCAGGTGACACTACGGACGGCATCGTCCATGAACGATCAACAGTTCGGCAAGCGGGTGCGAGGATCGCGTGCAGGGACCGTTCAATGGCCCCCGCGGCGGCGCCCGGCGCCCAGCTTGCGGGTGAGGGTATTGCGGCCGAGGCCCAGGCGGGCAGCGGCTTCGGCACGGCGGCCATGGGTGATCTGCAGCGCCGCCTCCAGCAAGGCATGATCGACCCGCTCGCGCACCTGTGCGTGCAGTCCTTCCACGCCCTCACCCAGCTGCCGGCGTGCCCATTCGGCCAGCAGCGCCTCCCACTGCCCCGGATCGGCGCCACTGGCGCTGCTGCGGCGGCCCCGCGTGCGATTCAGCGCGGTATCAACGTCGGCCACGCCGATGGTATCGGCGGCGGCCAGCGCCGCCATCCGCCAGCACACGTTCTCCAGCTCGCGTACGTTGCCCGGCCAGTCGTGCTCGCGCAGCGCCTGCAGGGCGGCGGCGGTCAACCGCTTCGGCGGCGTATCCAGCCTGTGTGCAGCGGCAGCCAGGAAGGTGCTGGCCAACTGCGCGATGTCCTCGCGGCGCTCGCGCAGCGGCGGCAGCTGCAGGCGCACCACGTCCAAGCGGTGCAGCAGATCGGCGCGGAACCTCCCCTGCGCCACCAGACCTTCCAGGTCCTGGTGGGTCGCGGCGACCACGCGCACATCGACGCGGATCAACTCGCGGCCACCGACGCGGAAGAACTCGCCCTGTGCCAGCACGCGCAACAGACGGGTCTGCAGCGGCAGCGGCATGTCGCCGATCTCATCCAGGAACAGGGTGCCACCGTTGGCCTGCTCGAAGCGACCGATATGGCGGCGCTGGGCACCGGTGAAGGCGCCGGCTTCGTGGCCGAACAGTTCGCTCTCCAGCAGCTCGGCTGGGATGGCGGCGGTATTGAGCGCAACGAAGGGCGCCTGTGCGCGCGGCGATTCGCGGTGCAGGGCATGCGCCACCAGCTCCTTGCCGGTGCCGGTCTCGCCGGTGATCAACACCGCCAGCGGTGCCTGCGCCAGGCGGCCGATAGCGCGGAACAGCGCACGCATCGGCGGGGTGTCACCCACCAGCTGCGGTGGCTGATCACTGCGGGTCTCGGCTGCGGTTGTGGGCGCAGCCATTGCCGGCGCCACCGCCGGCAGCACGCGCTGCGCCAGCGCCACTGCATCATCCAGATCAAACGGCTTGGACAGGAATTCATGCGCGCCGCCGCGGAATGCACCGGCGGTACTGGCAACATCGGTATAGGCCGACATCACCACCACCGGCAGTTGCGGCAGCGCGGCCTTCAGCTTGTCCAGCAACACCAGGCCACCGTCGCCGGGCATGCGTACATCGGTGAACAGCAGCGCCGGCGGCGGGCCCTCGCTCAGGGCCTGCAGGGCGGGAGCGGCGCTGTCGAAATCGACCACCTGATAGCCCGCCTCGCGCAGCGCGGTGCACAGCACGAAGCGCACGGCACGGTCGTCGTCGACCACCCAGATGCGTTGTGCGGGAGTGGAGGTGTCAGACATCGCGCGGGGCCTCCTCGGCCGGGGCGGCGCCGTTGCCGATCGGCAGCAGCAGAGTGAACACGGTATGTCCCGGGCGCGAGCGGTAGGTCAGCGTGCCGCGATGTTCGCGTGCGACCTGCTGCGCCAGCGCCAGGCCCAGGCCAGTGCCTTCGGCGCGACCACTGACCAGCGGCAGGAACAGATGCTCGGCCAGCTCCTCGGGCACGCCACGGCCGTCGTCGGCAATCTCCAGGCGCAGCGCCAGCGTGTGCAGCTGCTCGGCGATGCGTACGCCGTGCTCGACGCGGGTGCGCAGGGTGATGTTGCCGGCACCAGCCTGGATCGCGTTGCGCACCAGGTTCCACACTGCCTGGGTGAGGCGGTCGGCGTCGCCATGGAATTCGGGAATGCTGGGGTCGTAGTCGCGCTGCAGGCGTACCGCCCAGCCGGCCTCGTTCTCGGCCAGGCGCAGCACGCGTTCCAGCGCGGCGTGGATGTTCAGTTCGGCGTGAGGCGCGGCCGGGGCCGGTGACAGCAGCTGGTCGAGCAGGCCGTTGAGGCGCTCGATCTCCGAACCGATCAGCTCGATCAGCTCACGTTCGCTGGCGTCACGCTGGGCCGCGCGCCGGGCCAGCAACTGGGCCGCGCCCTTCAAGCCAGCCAACGGATTGCGCAGTTCATGGGCCAGCCCCTTCAGCGCCGCGCTGAGCGCGCTGGGCAGGGCCTGGGTCGGGTCGAGCCCGGGGAACTCATCGACCGGGTGCGCCTCCAGCAACCAGCCACCATCGTCGCGGCGGCTCATCCAGCCCTCGGCGAAGCGCGGTGCCTCGCCGGGCACCGCCAGCGCCAGCCGGTTCAGGCGCAGGCTGTCGCGCTCATCGCGGGCCAGGAAATGGGCCAGCGCCTCGCCCTGCACCTCCAGCGCGGCCAGGGGCTGGCCGAGCAGGCGGCGGATGCTGACACCCAGCCAACGCGCGAAGGCCGGGTTGCAGCCGATGATGCGGCCATCAGCCCCAGCCCAGGCCAGCGGCGTGCCCAGGGCGTCGAGGGATGGCGGCGGTGTGGGGTCGGACATTGCACCAATGTAGTGCAAAAACCGGATCCGGGGTCAGAGTCCTTTCCGTATGGAAAGTGGACGGTTTGGCAAAGTCTGTGCTGTTCGCACCAACTATCTATGGTGATCCGCGTGACTACAGACTTTGCCGCACTCGGGCAATTTATTCATTGGTTCGGTCAGGTGAGGGGCAAAAGCAGACAACCTAGGGAGTCAAAGGAAGGACTCCCGCGCCGTTCCGATGCAAATAGGCCGATGATCAGGGAAACGGCCTCCGCTGGCGCGAAGGACCAGCCTCGGGGAACACTAGGTGCAAAGTGTTGCGTAGACCTGCGGCACCGCCAGGGCGCAGGCGAGCTGCCATGGCCCGGGTATGCGCCTCCATGAGCAACACATACCATGTCCTAGTCCGCAGATCCTCGTCTGCGGGATAATTTCTTAACAGGTCCAATGCCCGCCGTACCGTTCTGGGCAGCGTCCTTTCGCCCAATCCAGCAGTGGAAATGTCAACCTGCGCCTCTGACAAATAGGCACCCTGCAACTTCCGAAGCTGCTGCCTAAGGACATAGCCTTCAATGAGCTCAGCGTGCGCCTGCTTCCGGCGCTCACCGGAGGATTCGACCGAGAGGGCCTCTTCGGCCAACGTCTCTTCACGGTTTTCCGTCTCCCCCGACATATCTGCCGCAACACCAAGGAGATCGGCTACCGTCCACCCGACCCGCCATATATCAGCGTGCGCCATGGGAACGCTCGTGGTACGGACCCGGCCGTCCCAATCATGGAACCATGCATTGACACCCAAAGACTCCCGCTTCACCGGCTCGCCGAGTAGATGGATCAGAACTTGGTCGTCACGCTCTTGGTGTACCAACTGCGGCATGAAGGGTACATAAGCAGCCTCTTCGCCCCTACTGACGTCAAGATGAATCGCGTACAAACCGTCAAATAGCCTGGCAGCTGCCCTTGTTGTGGAGCCAAGCGACTTGACCAACTCTGGGCCAGCGAGCGACCAAGGGACCACGTCCTCGCTTCTCTCCACACCTAAACGTGTGGCCTCACTATCTTCAGGACTGAACTTTAACGTTGAGAATTCAGGTGTGAGCTGCTCCTCACCCAATGCTGCACCAATGAATGTCCGTGATCGCGTCGTCGTGCGCGGCGCCGTGTACACATACACCCGCTTACCTTGAGAGGTAGAAGTACTTTCCAATGCATAGAGCGAGCTAGCTCCATCCGAAACCGGAAGGTGCGCAATCAGCTCTATATCGCCAGCCCCTGGCACCTTGAACAGATTATCGAACCCGATCAGAGTTTCTAGGCCCTTGCACCCGGGAGCGCTGTTCAAGACGAAGTCTATAGCCAATCCTCGGACGACATCATCTCGTGGCTCATCCTCAGGTCGACTGACTTTATTTTTCAGTAGATCTCTAACGGCATCTGCAAGACGCAGGCCATCATCTCCGTACGAGCGAGAATTCTCTCGATTCCTTAGTTCGTTCAATGGCTCCCGATCTGCACGCTCACCTGAATGAGGCGGGGAGTACAGCGCTTCAGCAGCCAAACAGAGCCATTCCACGGAGGTCACCGCCCCCGCATGATGGATGCTAACTGAATGCCCACATGAGCTGTTACGCGACAGCCTTCGAGCCTTTGCCACGATCAACCATGCGCGGCGTCGCAAGTGTGATTGGTTCTCCTTAGCGGCGAGATCTCTGAAGAAGTCTGTGCGGCATACAGCTTGCGCCAATGACTGACGACGCGCCCGGCTTTGCGGGATCTCCTCAATCGTCTGACCATTCTCGACCCATGGATTCGGGTCGAGCAGCCGATCCAATCCCTCAATGGCATACAGCCAGTGATAACCCCGTTCTTTGAAGGCGGGGTACCAATCTCCTCCGTCTTTGGTCCGGTGGCGCTCGTCGTAAGCTCTGTCCCACGTCGCCCAGAAGCCACATGATTCGAGCACTATCTGGAGCATGCAGAGATCCCAGAGTGCGTCCATACGCCCATGAACTGATCACACAGACGAAGCAACTTCTTCGCCTGCTGCCGGACACGAGCTTTCCAATTCACGTGAATGACGACGTGATCTGGGAGCAGATCCGGAACGACGTCCACGAGCCCTCCTACTTGATGAGGCGTGCTGCTGAAAGGCGTGGCGTTCACATCCCAGAGCCTGAGAGCCCAATCATCTCCTACCGATACCAAAAGTGCGCCCCTCATCAACAGCCTTTGCTGTTCGCGCGAAACGGGTAGTCTTCTGCGCTGACGAGGCCAAAGATCTGCGGCCGAGGGCGGAGCCGGAAGGTCGGCTAGTATCCGCGATCGCCTTCTATTCGAAAAATACCCTCTGGCAATGGGCTATAGGCTGATCCAAATCCAGCTTTCGAAATGCATCCATCGCTGAGGCATTCACCACCGAGGGAGCCTTGTTCTCGTAAATCCAGCGCATTGCCTGCATCAATTGGCCGTGGCTAAACACGACCACCTGCTCATGCTCGGAATGGGATTCAAGAATGCGTAGCGCTCGCTCAGCGCGGGCAATTAGCTGGGCAAATGACTCCGCCCCAGGTCCATCCACATAGTTGGGATCGCAACGGGACCAGTAGTCCTCTATCCGACACATCGCCGCAAGGCCGAAATCACCTGCGTATTGCTTCATGAAGGCGTACTTTGCTCTTACCCTTTGGCAAAGTACGCGGCGGCTTTTTTTAGGATGTCTCGCTCTTCAGTGACGCGGAGTAGCTCAGCCTTGAGCCGGCGCACTTCCGCGCCCCGGTCCTGCTCCACGCGCCGGCCCACGTCGCCTTGCCCAGGCTCAAGTCCGCCGCCAATTGCTTGAGCTTGCGGCTTTCCTCCTCCAGCAGTCGCAGCCGCCTGAGCTCGGACGGCCCCCGCCCACCGTATTTCTTTCGCCACACATAAAACGTCGCCTCCGCGATGCCCATCTTGCGACACACCTCGCCGACCGCCGCCCCCCTTCCAAGCTAGACCTGCTTGAGCGCGTACGCGATCTGCTCCTCGGTAAAACGGGACTTCTTCATCGCCTGATTCCTCGTAATCCACGGGGCCCATTCGGGGCGAAGCCTCTACTTTACATTGGCCCGATTTTCAGAGAGAGGGGGCAGGGGGGGATACGCCAAAATTAGCTGCGCCCGCGTCAGGTCCTGAAAATAACGAGAGCCAATACGATCTATGCCGCTACCATTCAACCGTGTAATCCAAGCAGAAACCGGTATGTCATGACAGAGTAAGTTCAACGCTGTCCTTGTGCTACAGCCAGAACGAGGCCGAAGCCCACCAACAGACCACCGAAGACCCGATCGATCCAATGGCGGAGGGCCAACAACCGATCGCGCACCCGGCGCGTCGAGAAGAACAATGCCACGGCCGAGAACCAAGCGAAGTGGATGAAGGCGATGAATACACCATAGCCAATCTGCACATGCAACGGCGTGTCTTGCCGGATCACCTGCATGAACAGGCTAACGATGAAGATCGTAGTCTTCGGATTGAGCATGTTCGTCAGAAATCCTGTTCGCAGTGCTGCAGTGTCCGACAACTGCGCGACGTTGATCGCTTGCAAGTCAGTCGCCGGCTTCGAACGAAGCATCTTGATGCCTAGGTAGATAAGATACACCGCACCAGCCAGCTTGATCGCATTGAACAGCCAGATCGACTGGCGGATCAACATGCCAACACCCAATAGCGTGTAACTAACATGCACCAGTACAGCAAAGCCTATACCGGCGGCGGTGACGACACCCGCGCGGCGCGATACCATCAGGCTGTTTCGCGAAACCATCGCAAAATCAGGCCCGGGACTGATCGTGGCTAGCAGGGCAATTGCGAAAACGGCGAGCACTTCAGGCATGGGTACTCCAATAAAGTTAAGTTCGCTAATGGCAGGGGATTCAAGGATTCATTCAGCTCGGCCGCTGCGTAGAGGCCACGGAGAATTCAGCATGAATCACAATGCGAGCAACCCTCTTGAATCATAGCCATCATTCAGAGCACTTCGAATCAGTGTGGGCGGAGAAATTTGCAGGAAACTATAGGCAACCAGTTGTGATACCTCGTTAAGTTCTTCACTTTGTGCATCATTGCAGAGTTTTGGCTACCAAACCTATCCAGTCACCGGCAAGCCTAGATAAGTTATCTACAAGGCGTCTATTTAGAAGAGGTAGCATAGGACTGTGGAGGCAATGCGCGCACTGGGTACAGATGGCGGGTTCGCTGAAATACTAAGTCCCTCGCGGGGGCCACAAAATCATACGTCGCGACCAAGATGCTGCCCCCATACACATGTGGAGCATCATTGGTCATGATTGACTGATACCAGTGCTCTTCCAGGCTATATCAAGCGACCAATCTGTACCCCCGATTCTCTCTGCCTTGGTTTTTGTTCAACGGTGACACTCCCCTAACTTCAGGATCCACGCATCTTTCGGAGCTAGAATTGATACGTATCTGATAAATTCATTCACATGCACAGAGCACCGTCGGTGACCAACTGTTTCAATCGATATCAATTCAAAGGCTTTAGAAAGAGATCTCCCGCTCCCCCCCATTTCATCCAGTCGGATGACCAACCCCTTCCATCCTTTCACGCAACATGTATCTATCGAGGTTTCGAAGTCAGTCAGCCCTGAATTGAGGCTCTGATCTGTACGACTCGATATGGGCCGATCACTGATAAACAATGGTGAAGGTCGCCCGTCCATTTGCGACACCCGCATCGACGGTACCGGCCTGGGTCTGCACATAGCGGGCACGCATCGGCAGAGTCATGACACTGGTACCCGGCACGGTGGTGCCGACGTTGACGGTCTGGCCGAAACGCACTTCGCGCTCGGTGCTGCCATCGCGCTGGACCATCTGGATGCCGATGCGGGTGGCGCTGTTGGTGGCCGCGCTCAGCTTCAGCACGCCGGGCATGTTCGAGCTGTCCTGGTCGGCGTCCAGGCGGATGCCGATCGTGCTTTGGTTCGTGGCGACGTTACTGCCCTGGCAGTTCAGGCGGATCTCGAAGTCACGATCGACCGCACGCGAACCAACGCCGGTGAAGGTGGTGTTGGGCACGCTGCCGAAATCAACGGCGATGTTGCGGCTGCCGGCCTGCACTTCGCAGGTCGGGCTGACCACGGTGGTGCCCGAGCCCCTGAAGGTGGAGGTCAGCACCGGGCGGCTGGGGCCATCACCATCGAAGTAGTAGGTGGTGAAGCGACCGTTCGGCGCGATCACGCCCGAACCGGTCTGCGCGGCGGTCTTGATCAACTGGATACGAAACTGGCCTCCGAGCAGCCTGACTATAGCTAGGCCTTCATATTTGATGGTGTGAGGGTAGTAGGTCTGTATTAAGCCGGAGTCGCGGAACAGGCGGATACCTACGCCGGCGATGTCTGTTTCGTAGACATCAGAAAGGCCAGTGACCGGTCGACGTTGCGCCGCATTGACGTACTCGCCGATCAAGCCTCCCCCCGACAGGCTACAGGTGCCAACTCTGGTGTGCTGGATAATCGATTCGCTGATCTCCTTGATCACGCCGCCCACCGGCGTGCTGGGCAGGATCACGATCTGACCCATGTCCATCGTCACGTCCTGCGCAACGAACGTGCTAGAACGAATGTTGCAAGCTGCACTGGCCTGCTGCGCCAGCAGCACGCCCCCCAGCAGGGCCAACGCGGCCAATGCCTTGCGGCCACGGGAAGAAATCATCGGCATGCTGCCTCCAGCGGGATGAAGCCGGTCTTGGACGCATCG
>NZ_JBWKOO010000019.1:0-67678 GCF_059416125.1 Stenotrophomonas sp. GW821-FHT09E08 | reverse complement strand
GCCTCGGGCGGGTTGGGCAGGACGCCCAACCCCGGTCTTGCCGTGTGCGCAGGACTGCGCACACGAGCAAGCGGCGATCGAGCTTACATCGACGTACTTGCAGCGCCCCCCGCAACCGGCCCCACCCCGCCATCCCACGGATAGCCCGCTGTTGCTGTTGCCGTTGCCGTTGATTCGGCAGGTGCAAGGCGCAGCCCTGCCGCCCCCTCCTCTTCCAAAATGTGAAGACCGCGCGGTGACGAGTACACCGCCCCTTCGGCTAACATTCGTCCATGCCGCATACCACCACGACTCCGCCCGCATTGCAGGATGGCGACCTGCTGGCCGCCATCGACCTTGGCTCCAATAGTTTCCACATGGTCATCGCGCGCTACACGCTCGGCCAGCTGCGGGTGATCGACCGCCTGCGCGAAACGGTGCGCATGGCCGATGGCCTGGATGGCAAGGGTGGACTTTCCGCCGCCGCGCGGCAGCGCGCGCTGGAGTGCCTGGCCCGTTTCGGCCAACGCATCCGCAATGTGCCGCCGCACCAGGTACGCGCGCTGGCCACCAATACCGTGC
Source organism: Stenotrophomonas sp. GW821-FHT09E08 (assembly GCF_059416125.1). Taxonomy (NCBI): domain Bacteria; kingdom Pseudomonadati; phylum Pseudomonadota; class Gammaproteobacteria; order Lysobacterales; family Lysobacteraceae; genus Stenotrophomonas; species Stenotrophomonas sp. GW821-FHT09E08. The sequence goes on along the minus strand of NZ_JBWKOO010000019.1, from coordinate 67,117 downwards.
GCCAGCTGCGCTCGCCGCAATCGTTCCTGGTTCCGGCCGAGACCGCGCTCGGGCATGCGATCGAAGTGGTCAGCGGCCGAGAAGAGGCGCGCCTGATCTATCTTGGCGTGGCCCACGCGCAGCCACCCAAGCCCGGCCAGCGCCGGCTGGTGATCGACATCGGCGGCGGCTCCACCGAGTTCATCATCGGCATGGGCATGCAGACCCTGGAGCGCGAAAGCCTGCAGGCCGGCTGCATCGCCAGCACCCGTCGTTTCTTCCCGGGCGGCAAGCTCAGCAAGAAGCGCTGGAAAGATGCGCTGGCCGAGATCGGCCGCGAGTTCCAGCCCTTCGCCAGCAAGTACCGCGCCCTGGGCTGGCAGGAAGCATTGGGCTCATCGGGTACGCACAAGGCAATCAGCGAAATCTGCGCGACGATGAAGCTGAGCAAGGGCGCGATCACCGCCGAAGCCCTGCCGCAGCTGCGCGACGAACTGCTGAAAGCCAAGAAGATCGACGACATCGAGCTCCCGGGCCTGTCCAGCGATCGCCGCCCGATCATCGCCGGCGGCATCCTGGTGCTGGAGGCTGCCTTCCAGGCGCTGGGCCTGCAGAAGCTGCTGGTCAGCAAGGCGGCGATGCGCGAAGGCATCCTCTACGACATCGTCGGCCGCGCCGGCGAGAACGACCTGCGCGACGAATCGGTCACCGCGCTGACCCAGCGCTATGGCATCGACACGGTGCAGGCCGACCGTGTGCAGGACACCGCGCTGTCGCTGCTGGAGCAGGTACAGGAGCGCTGGAAGCTCGACGCCGACGATGCGCGCATGCTTGGCTGGGCCGCGCGCCTGCACGAGCTGGGGCTGATGATCGCCCACAGCGGTTACCACGTGCATGGCAGCTACGTGCTGGAGAACTCGGATATCGCCGGCTTCTCGCGGCAGGAACAGCAGATGCTGGCCGCGCTGGTGCGCAGCCACCGTCGCAGCGTGACCAAGACCGCCTTCGATGCCCTGCCCGAGCGACTGCTGCTGACCGCACGCCGGCTGGCCGCGCTGCTGCGCCTGGCGGTGCTGCTCAACCGTGCCCACGAAGACGACCCTATGCCGGTGCTGGAGCTGACCGCCGACGACAACCGGCTGTCGCTGATCGTGCCGCAGGCATTCATCGATGCGCGCCCGCTGCTGCGCGCCGACCTGATCGGCGAAACCGACGGCATCGCCGGCCTGGGCATCCAGTTCCGTCCGTTCGTGGCTTGATCGAGGGGGGGGGGCCTCGGGTCTATGTGGACCGTGCTCGGGGCCGAATCCGTCACACTTTGCGCAATCTGGCCTCTTTTTTTGTTGCGATGCAGCGACCTCGAACGACTGCGCGTCAGGCCCGCTTCGCGTAAGTCGATGCTTTTGTTCATTTTTTGTGAAAAGAAGCGGCGTATCGCGAAATAATTGGATACGAAGTCTTTACAGATCATTAACCAACGAGACTACTATCAGGTCACCGGCTCAGTCCTTGGACCCGCCGGCTTCTTCGACGCCCACTTTGGCGTCTTTTGCACGACCTGAGAGAGAGAGCTCGCCATGACTTCACGCACCACCGCACTGGGGCAGGCCATCCGCTATGCCCTGGCAACCACCGCAGCGCTGGCTTCGCTGCCTGCGTTCGCCCAGGACGGCAGCGGCGCCACTCCCACCAACCTCGACCGCATCGAGATCACCGGTTCGCGCATCCGCCAGGTGGACGTGGAAACCGCCCAGCCGGTGTTCGCGATCACCCGTTCGGCCATCGAGCAGCAGGGCTTCAGCTCGGTCGCCGACATCCTGCAGAACGTCACCGCGATGGGCAGCCCGGCGATCAGCCGCGCCAACGCGCTGACTGCCGGTGAGAACGCGGGTGGTTCGTACATCGACATGCGCAACCTGGGCACCCAGCGCACGCTGGTGCTGATCAACGGCAAGCGCCTGGGCATCAGCACCTCGGGCTACCAGGACATCTCCACGATTCCGGTCTCTGCCGTGGAGCGCATCGAAGTACTGAAGGATGGCGCGTCGGCCATCTACGGTTCCGATGCCATGTCCGGCGTGGTCAACATCATCACCCGTTCCAATGTCACCGGTGTGACCGCCAACGTCTACCACGGCCAGTACAGCCAGGGCGACGGCGCGCGCGACCGCTTCGACGTGGTGGCCGGCTGGAGCAATGACCGCATCTCGCTGACCCTGGCCGCTGAACACTCCGAAGAAAAGTCGGTATGGGCCAAGGACCGCTGGTTCAGCGAGTACGGCATCACCGACCGCCATGCCGAGAACCTGACCAACTGGACCACCATCAGCCAGTGGGGCCAGTTCACCGGCCTGAAGGGCGGCCCGGGCTGCACCAACGCAAAGGACGGCTGCAACTACTCGCTCAACCGCGGCGCCGACCCGACCAACCCGGCCAACTACCACATCACCGATCCGTCTGCGTTCACCGGCGACGTCAGCAACGCCAACCAGCAGATGCACGTGAACTACCCGCTGAAGCGCGACTCGGTGTACTTCGACGGTCGCTTCAAGATCACCGACAACGTCAACTTCCGCGCCGAGCTGGGCTACAACAAGCGCGAGGCAACCCGCCAGATCGCCGGCTACCCGCTGCAGTCGAGCACTGCCGGCGTTGGCTCGATGTCGGTTGACAGCTACTTCAACCCGTTCGGCAACCAGCACGGCTACGCCAACCCGACCGCCGTGGCCTGGAACCGCCGCACCTGGGAAGTGCCGCGCGTGACCACCAGCGAGTTGAAGACCTACCGCGCGGTAGCTTCGTTCGACGGTTCGTTCGAGATTGGTGAGCGCTTCTTCGACTGGGAAGTGGGCTACCAGTACAATCGCAACGAGTTGGAATCGACCGCCACCGGCAACCTGCACAAGGGCCGCGTCGCCGCCGGCGTAGGCCCGTCGTACTACAACGCCGCCACCGGCAAGGTCGAATGTGGCCGCCCGGGCGCGCCGATCGCCAACTGCATGCCGTGGAACCCGCTGGTGCCGTACGGCAAGATCGATCCGAACGGCATCGATGGCAATGCGGCTCTGCAGCAGTGGCTGTTCCCGCCGGAGGTCACCACCGGCAAGACCACCAGCAAGAACTTCTTCGCCAACATCGCCGGTTCCATCGTGACCCTGCCGGCCGGCGACCTGGGCTTCGCGTTCGGTGTCGAAAGCCGCAAGGAATCGGGCCAGTACCGCCCGGATCCGCTGGCGCAGACCGGTGCCACCACCAACCTGGCCGCTGGCCCGACCGGTGGCGACTACAAGGTCAGTGAGGCGTACCTGGAAATCAACGTGCCGGTGCTGGCCGACCTGCCGGGTGCGAAGGAACTGACCTTCAACGGCGCGACCCGCTTCTCCGATTACGACACCTTCGGCAACACGCTCAACAGCAAGTTCGGCTTCAAGTGGAAGCCGTTTGATTCGCTGCTGGTCCGTGGCACCTGGGCCGAGGGCTTCCGCGCCCCGACCATCAACGACCTGTACGGCGGTGGTTCGGAAACCTTCGCCCAGTTCAGCGATCCCTGCGACGTCCAGTTCGGTTCGTCCAAGACCAGTGCCGAAGTGCGTGCCCGCTGTGCGCGTGACATCGCCAATGCCGACACTTTCCGCCAGCTGAAGCAGGGCAACCAGGCTGTCACCACCGCCACCGACGCCACCCCGGTGCCGTTCGTGTCCGGCTCGGATCCGAAGCTGACCCCGGAAACCTCGACCAGCAAGACGCTGGGCCTGGTCTGGAGCCCGAGCTTCATCAAGAACTTCAACGCCTCGCTGGACTGGTGGAAGATCCGTATCGACAACACGATCGTGTCCGATACCCCGACCCAGATCCTGATCGACTGCTATGAGCAGGGCGTTGCTGCCCGCTGCGCCCGCTTTACCCGTGACACCTCGACGGGTCCGACCGCCGGCATCGTCAACAAGCTGACCTTCGGTAGCCGCAACTCCGGCTTCATGGAGACCGAAGGTTACGACCTGGACCTGAACTACCGCCTGGATACCAGCGTCGGCAAGTTCAACGCCGGCTGGGCCACGACCTATGTCAGCAAGAGCATCTACCGCTCGACCAACGACACCACGGTGGTGCCGACTGTTTCCAACGGCATCGGCAGCAACTTCCGCGTCCGTTCGAACCTGGTGCTGGGCTGGGACCTGGGCAACTTCGGCGTGAGCTGGACCGCGCGCTACTACTCCGGCGTGAAGGAACAGTGCGTGGACATCCGTTCGTACCCGGGTGAATGCTCGGATCCGAACGTCTACGCCCCGTGGTACAAGGGTGCACGCAACTACAACGAGCGTGGCTCGGTCACCTTCCACGATGTGCAGTTCCGCTACTCGCTGCCGTGGGATGCAACCGTCTCGGTCGGTGCCAACAACGTGTTCGAGAAGTACGGCCCGGTCATGTACAGCAAGCCGAACTCGGCCTTCTCGTACTACGGCGGTTACGACATCGGTCGCTTCGTCTACATGAAGTACCAGCAGCGCTTCTGATCCATCGCGCGGCAATGCACCACGACCACGGCCCTTCGGGGCCGTGGTTTTTTTGTTTCTGCGCAGGTTGACGTGTTTGACAGGCTCGGCCTCCTTCGCTGCGTCTCCATCGCGGCAATCCCGGAATGGCGGTGACGCGTCATCGAACAGCGCAGCCACCTGATTCGCATCGACTTTGTGCAGATGCGTCAGCCTCGCCGATTGCAGATTCGTACCTTTCCCATACCTCTCTCATCGGGCCTTCACTAGCGTCGAGTCTCCACCGTCTGCGGTGGTATTTGCGCCGTCCGCTTTGGCAGCGCACCGAAGACCTAGAAGAGAGAGAGACCCATGACCATCCGTACTCCCGAACTGGGGTTGGCGATCCGTCGCGCGCTTGCGATGACCGCAGCCACTGCGCTCGCCGTTCCTGCATTCGCCCAGCACGCGCCGGACGCCACCACGCTCGATCGCATCGAGATCACCGGCTCGCGCATCCGCCAGGTCGACCTGGAAACCGCGCAACCGGTGCTGACCATCAGCCGTGCCGACATCGAGCGGCAGGGCTTCAATTCCGTCGCCGACATCCTGCAGAACCTGACCGCGACCGGCAGCCCTGCCCTCAGCCGTGCCAGCCCGCTCAGCGCGGGCGAGGCCTCTGGTGGCAGCTACGTGGACATGCGCGGCCTCGGCCCGCAGCGCACCCTGGTGCTGGTCAATGGCAAGCGCCTGGGCATGACCACCTCCGGCTACCAGGACATCTCCAGCATTCCTGCCGCTGCCGTGGAGCGCATGGAAGTCCTCAAGGATGGCGCCTCGGCCATCTACGGTTCCGATGCGATGGCCGGCGTGGTCAACATCATCACCCGCCGCAACGTCGAGGGCGTGACCGCCAGCGTCTACCACGGCCAGTACAGCGAGGGCGACGGCGCCCGCACCCAGTACGACGTGGTGGCCGGCTGGTCCAATGACCGCGCCTCGATCAGCGTCGCCGCCGAGCATGTCGAAGAAAAGGGCGTGTGGGCAAAGGACCGTGGCTTCAGTGCCTACACCTACACTGATCGCCATCCGGACGACGGCTGGACCACGGTCGGCCAGTGGGGCCGCATCACCGGCTTCAAGGGCCCGGGCTGCAGCAACAGCCGTGGCTGCAGCTATTCGCTCGACCGTGGCAGCCAGCCGGGCGGTCCGGACAGCTTCCATCTCAGCGACAACACGCCGTTCACCGGCGACGTCAGCAACAGCAACGAGCAGATGCACGTGCAGACGCCGATCAAGCGCGACTCGATCTTCGTCGACGCACGCATGGATCTCAATGACCAGGTCCGCTTCAACACCCAGCTGGCCTACAACCGGCGCACCACCACCCGCCAGATCGCGGGCTATCCGTTCCAGTCCGCTGCCGCCGGCATCACGCCGATGTCCGCCGACAGCTGGTTCAATCCGTTCGGCAGCCACCATGGCTATGAAAGCCCCAGCGACGTGCACTGGAACCGCCGCACCTGGGAGATTCCACGCGTCAGCACCAGCGAACTGACCACCTGGCAGGGCGTTGCAGCATTTGAAGGCAACTTCGCGTTCGGCGGTCGCGAATTCGACTGGGAAGCAGGCTACCAGTACAACCGCAGTGAACTGAGCCAGCGCGCCACCGGCAACCTGCACAAGCAGCGCGTTGCCGATGCCACCGGCCCCTCGTTCTACAACCCGGCAACCGGCAAGGTCGAATGCGGTACGCCGGAGGCGCCGATTGCCGGCTGCAAGCCCTGGAACCCGCTGGTTCCGTATGGCCAGGATGATCCCTATGGCCTGACCGACAATCCGGAACTGCAGGACTGGCTGTTCCCGGAAGAACTCACCCGTGGCCGTACCACCACCCGCAACCTGTTCGCCAGCCTCAGCGGCAGCCTCGCCACGTTGCCGGCCGGTGAGCTGGGCTTCGCCGTCGGTGCCGAGAGCCGTCGCGAAGATGGACGTTTCATCCCCGATGCACTGGCACAGACCGGCGCCACCACCAACCTGGCCTCAGGTCCTACCGGCGGCGGCTATCGTGTCGACGAGGCGTACCTGGAGCTGAGCGTGCCGGTGCTGCGTGACCTGGCCGGTGCACGTGAGCTGAGCCTGAGCGCTGCGACTCGCTACTCGGACTACACCACCTTCGGCGGTACCCTCAACAGCAAGTTCGGCTTCACCTGGAAGCCGATCGACCAGTTGCTGGTCCGCGGCACCTGGGCCCAGGGCTTCCGCGCACCGACCATTTCCAACCTGTACGGCGGTGGCTCGGAGACCTTCACCACCGGCTTCCGTGACCCCTGCGACACCGTCTACGGCGCTGCGGCCAGCAGTCCGGAAGTGCGTGCACGCTGCGCCGCCGACATTGCCAATGCGGACAGCTACCGCCAGCTCGGCCAGGGTAATGAACCGATCACCGGCAGCAGTGGGCAGACTCCCCTGCCCTTCACCAACGGCTCCAATCCCAACCTGAAGCCCGAGACCTCGACCAGCCGTACGCTGGGCCTGGTCTGGAGCCCGACGTTCGCCGAAGGGCTGAACATCGCCCTGGACTGGTGGAAGATCCGCATCGACAACACCATCGTCGCCGACCACCCCAACGACATCCTTCGCGACTGCTACGAGCTGGGCATTGCCGAGCGCTGCGGCAGCTTCACCCGCGATCCGGAGCTGGGCATCGTCAACAAGCTCAACTATGGCAGCCGCAACAGCGGCTTCCGCCAGGCCGAAGGCTATGACCTGGAGGTCGGCCACAAGATCGAAACGTCCTGGGGCACGCTGAGCGCCGACTGGAAAACCACCTATGTGGTTGCTGGGGAAGAACGGACCACCAACGAGGTCGATGTACCGCCGATTCCCAGCAATGGCATCGCCACCAATGGGGGCATCGGCTTCCGCGTGCGTTCCAACGCGTCATTGGGCTGGGAGCGTGGCGACTTCGGCCTCACATGGAGCCTGCGCTATTTCTCCGCAGTGAAGGAACGCTGCCTGGGCCTGGCGGACTATCCGAACGAGTGCTCGCACCCGAACCAGCGCGCACCGTGGTTCAGTGGCACGCGCGACTACAACCGCCGCGGATCGGTCACCTTCCACGACGTGCAGGCCCGCTACAACCTGCCATGGGACGCCACTGTTTCAATCGGCGCCAACAACGTGTTCGGCCGCCAGGGCCCGGTCATGTACAGCCAGCCGAGTTCCAATTTCTCCTACTACGGTGGTTTTGACATCGGCCGTTTCATCTACATGAAATACCAGCAGCGCTTCTGATCCACCACACGGCGTGAGCTGTTACGCCACGGCCCTTCGGGGCCGTGGCGTCTCGCGTCCAGGCCTGCGTCATCTGGCGGTCGCAAAGCGGTCATATCGGCTACATCGCCAGGACCGAGCATGCCGGAAACCCGGAGGCCCGCCATGCGCTATGCCATCGTCACCGAGACCTATCCGCCGGAAGTGAATGGCGTTGCCCTCACCGTGCAGGGCCTGGAACAGGGGCTACGCGCATCGGGGCATGACATCGACCTGATCCGGCCACGCCAGGCCAGCGAAGCGCTGGATTCGGCACCCGGCACCCTGCTGGTCCCGGGTGCAGCGCTGCCGCGCTACCCCGGCCTGCGCTTCGGCCTGCCCGCACCGATCCGGCTCGGCCGCCACTGGCAGCAGCAACGCCCGGATGCAGTGTACGTCGCCACTGAAGGCCCGCTGGGCTGGTCGGCACTGCGCACCGCGCGCCGCCTCGGCATCCCGGTCGCCAGTGGCTTCCACACCCGCTTTGACGAATACCTGCCCGACTACGGCGTGGCCTGGCTGCAGGCAGCGGCAATGCGCTGGATGCGTCGCTTCCACAACCAGGCCGATGCGACCCTAGTGCCAACCCGCGAGCTGCAGCAGTTCCTCGGCGAACAGGGCTTCGAACGCGTGCGCCTGCTGGCGCGCGCAGTCGACAGCCAGCAGTTCGATCCGAGCCGTCGTGACCCTGCGCTGCGCGAGGAATGGGGTGTGGACGGCAACGGCCTGGTAGCGATCTACGTCGGGCGTATCGCCGCAGAAAAGAACCTCGGCCTGGCGGTGAAGGCGTTCCGCAGGCTGCAGCAGATCCGGCCGAAGGCACGCTTCGTGTGGGTCGGCGATGGCCCGGCCCGCGAGAAGCTCGCGCATGAAAACCCCGACTTCATTTTCTGTGGCATCCAGCGCGGCGATGCCCTGGCACGGCACTTCGCCAGCGGCGATCTGTTTCTGTTTCCCAGCCGCAGCGAGACTTTTGGCAACGTGACCCTGGAAAGCATGGCCAGCGGCCTGGCAACCGTGGCCTTCGACTACGGTGCCGCCCGCGAGTACCTGCGCAACGGCGAGAACGGCGCAGCGGTGGATAACGACGAGCAGTTCATTGAAGCGGCCGTGCAACTGGCCGCTGATGATGCGCAGCGCCACGCACTGGGCAGCAATGCCGCGCAGGCGATGAAACGCCTGCATCCACAGCAGGTGGTGGCCGAGTTCGATGCCCTGCTGGCCGAGCTGGCCCAGTCGCGGAGGAGCGGCCATGCGCACCACGCCGCTTGAACTGCTGGCCGGCCGCGAAGCAAGGCTGTGCCGGCGGGCCAACCACTACTGCCGGCGCCGCCGCGTGCGCCGCCTGTTCTCGGTCATCAGCCGGCTCGGCGATGGCGTGTTCTGGTATGTACTGATGGGCGCGCTGGTGCTGCTCGATGGCTTCGATGGCCTGCGCGCCTCGGTGCACATGGCAGCCACCGGCCTGGCCGCGCTGCTGCTGTACAAGAGCCTCAAGCGCTGGACCCGGCGCCCACGCCCGTACGCCGCCGACCTCCGCATTCGCGCCTGGGTGGCACCGCTGGACGAATTCAGCTTCCCCTCCGGACACACCCTGCACGCAGTGTCGTTCACCATCGTCGCACTGGCCTACTATCCGTGGCTGGCACCGCTGCTGGTGCCGTTCACCGTCGGTGTGGCGCTGTCGCGCGTGGTGCTGGGCCTGCACTACCCCAGCGATGTCCTCGCTGCCACCGGCATCGCCGCGTTGCTGGCCGCGGCCAGCCTGGCTTGGTTGCCGCTGCCGGTGTGACGTGCTTTCCGCCGGGCATGGCCCGGCGCTACCGGTCAGCACGCGATTCCCGGGCAACGCCGCGCCAGGCCCAGCGAGCGCAGCGGCCCCTTGGTAGCGCCGGGCCGTGTCCGGCGAACGCAGCGGCATCCCCGGCGGGCGGATGCCCTAGAATGCAGGCATGACCACGCTGTTCATTTCCGACCTGCACCTGGACCCCAGCCGTCCGGAGATCACCGACCTGTTCCTGCGCTTCCTGCGCGAGCAGGCGCCCACCGCCGATGCGCTTTACATCCTCGGCGACCTGTTCGAAGCCTGGATCGGCGACGACACCCCCTCGCCCGCCGCCGATGCGGTGGCCGATGCGTTGAAGGTGCTGACCGACAGCGGCGTGCCCGCATACTTCATCCGTGGCAACCGCGATTTCCTGCTCGGCGAGGACTACGCACGCCGCGCCGGCCTGCGCATCCTGCCCGACCCGTGCGTGATCGAGCTGTACGGCCGCCCGGTGCTGCTGCAGCACGGTGACCTGCTGTGCACCGATGACATCCCCTACCAGCAGTTCCGCGCACAGACGCGCGACCCCGCATTCCAGGCGCAGTTCCTGTCACAGCCGCTGGCCGCGCGCATCGCGTTCGCACAGAAGGCACGCGACGCCAGCCAGGCCCGCCAGTCGGAAATGAAGCAGGGCGATCGTGCGCAGTTCGAGACCGTGACCGACGTGGCCCCGGCCGAAGTCGATGCCACCTTCGTGCGCCATGGGGTGGACACCATGATCCACGGCCATACTCATCGCCCGGCCATCCATGCACTGCAGGTCGGTGGCCGTGCCTGCACCCGCATCGTGCTGGGCGACTGGTACGAACAGGGTTCGGTGCTGCGCGTGGACGCCAATGGCTGGACCCTGGACACGCTCAGCCGCGAATGATGGATCGCAGGGTGCCAACCAAGGTTGGCATCTACCAGAGCAGGTGCACGCGCCCTGGTAGACGCCGACCTTGGCCGGCGCCTGGACTCAGCGGAAGGCCGCGATGGTGGCCTTGGTGTTGACCAGCACACGCTGGTTGTCGGCACTGCTGGCGATGCCCATCGGCACACCGTTGTAGCTGATGTTCGGATTGGACCAGTAGTTCAGCCGGGGGCAGCCGGCCGAGCAGTCATAGGCCATGATCGTGCGCCAGCGCGATCCGCTCGCCGGCTCATAACGATAGCCGTGGCCATAGGCGTACGGTGACGTGCTCGGATCACTGGCGATGTCGTGCCGTGCGCTCTGCAGGTGGCCGATTTCATGAGCGAACGAGTAGTAGCCCGTGGCGCAATCCCAGTACACCGCGGCAAACGCGGTCGATGCGGTGGAACCGATACCCGAAGCCAACCCGCAGTAGCTGGTGTTGTTGATCAGCAGTACACCGACGTCGGCAGCGGTGTTGTTGCGGCTGGTATGGATGCTGTCCATGTAGCCGTCGCTGGTGTTGCGGAAGCGGGTCAGGTCGGTGGTGAAGTTGCCGGACTCGGTGTAGCTGGTGGTCTCGTAGCCGGCCAGCTGCATGGTGATGCCCACGTTGCTGTTGACGTAGCCCTGGTTGGATTCGGCTACCGCCAGTTGCACCAGCGACTGCATGTTGCCGCCATAGGCTGCGACGGCGGCATTGGTCGCCACCACCAGCACGCGGATGGTCGCCGGCGTACCGGACGAAGCCTGCGCGATGCCGATGCGATCGTTGTCGCCCATCGGAATCTTCGGCAGCTGGTTGTAGTCGGCCGGATGGTCGGCCGGCATGCGCGACTCGTCCACTTCCACCAGCACATGGCGGTTACCCAGCGGACGCAGCCGGTAGAGCTTGCCGTCCTTGCGGATTGAACCGGTGATGGTGTTGCCCGAACGCACCAGGATCACTGAATTGCCAGGATCATCCTGGCCGTTCGAAGTGGCAGCGGTCAGCCGGTCGGAGGGCGAGCGGAACTGCCCATACCAGATGCTGCCGCCATCGGGCAGCGACTCGACCTTGCTGCGTAGTGCCTGTACGCGCTGGCCGAGCAGTTCGAACTCCAGCTGCGGCTGCGCGGTGGCAGCAGCATCGACACGCACTTCCTGTACCGTCGCTGTGGACGGGGTGGCGAGCAGCTTGCCCAGCGCGGGCTCACTGTTTGCCGATGCCCGGCTGATGACCGTCACCGGCTCGAACAACGGTGCGGCGTGCGCGGCCGCCGCCACCGACAAACCCAATACCAGGCCACCTGCCGCTTTGCCAATCGATCTGGACAACATTGCGTCGCTCCTTGAATGATGTGAACAGCGTTGATGCAGCACGCCCGGGTTTGCCGGGTCTGGCCATCTGGCCTGCGCGGGTCGTGTGAATTCAATAGAAGATGGGAATGAAAATCAGGAAGTGTGATCGACTGCATCTGCGTTCAGTCAGGTCAAAAGCGTCACTACACTTCGCCAACACACCGCTTTCGCGCTACGGTGACGCAGCCACGACGGGGAATGCACATGGCACCATCGCAGGACACGGACGAAGATGTCGGCTTGCTGCGGATCGGCCTGTTCTTCGATGGCACCCGCAACAACGCACACAATCTGGAACGCGGCCGCCCGCAGCTGCCACAGCCGCGCCCGGCCCAGCTCCGCGCCGATGACGATTCGACCTACCAGAGCCGGCTGACCAGCAGCTACGACAACGGCCTGACCAACATCGCCCGCCTGCAGCAGCTGTACCCGGATAGTCGCCGCGATACGCTGGCGACTGCATCGCTGTCGATCTATGTGGAAGGCGTCGGCACCCGCGATGATGCAGACGACGACCTGATCGGCCTGGCCTTCGGTATCGGCGCCAGCGGCGTGCGGGCGAAAGTGCAACGCGCGCTGCAGGTGCTGCTGCCGGCCGCGCTGGGCGAACTGGCCACACGCTGGCAGCAGCCGCTGCGCCGCGTGCAGCTCGACCTGTTCGGCTATTCGCGCGGTGCCGCCGCTGCACGTGATCTTGCCAACCAATTGCAGGCCTGGGACAACGCACGCTGGCGGCAACTGCTGCAGTCGTCCGGCTTGGCCTGTGCCGGTGACTTCGCTGCCGCAACACCGGCACTGCGCTTCATCGGCCTGTTCGACACCGTGGTTGCAGTCAATGGTGGCCGCGCCGACGAACAGCCACGACTCGCGCTGCGTACCGGCATCGCCGGTCAGGTGCTGCAGTTGAGCGCACGCGACGAACACCGCCAGCACTATCCGCTCACCAGCGTGGCCCCTCCCTTCACCGAAATCGCACTGCCGGGCGTGCACGCCAACATCGGCGGTGGCTACAACCAGATCGAAGAAGGCCCCAAGCTGCTCAGTCGTCCGCGTCGGCAGCAGCTGCGTCGCACGGCCGTTGCCGATTACCAGATACCGCCCCTGACGGTGCTGCAGGCAACCACGGCCTATGCCGAAGCGCAGGCCGATGCCGAGCGCTGGCGGCAGCAGCTGGGCGCGGACCAGAAGGAAGTGTGGGTCGATGTCTGGCACCAGTGGCAGCAGCAGCGTCGTGCCGGCAGCCGCAGCGTCCTGCTGTCACCGGTGCTGTACGTGACTGCTGCCGTGGTGCTGCGCCGGCGCATCGACTGGCGGTACCAGCTGATTGCGCTGCAGGTGATGCAGCAGCACGCACGCGATGCCGGCGTTCAGTGGCGTGCCGATGCAGCCGATGTTCCAGGCTGGGCGCTCCCCTCCGCGCTGCTGCCGATTGCACGGCGACTGGTCGCCGGGCAGACGCTGACCCCGACCCAGGAGTCGCTGCTGAGGCGGCGCTATCTGATGCAGTCGGCGCACTGGAATTTCGATGCACTGGGCGATACCGCACTGACCTATGCCGCCGATGCCGGGGTGAGCGAACTGCCCTACCGGCCAGGGCCCGGCCTGTTCTACATCAACCGGCCGACGGTGGATGGCAGGCGCGTGGTGTTGCCGAACGGGTGAAGCAAAAAAAGGGACGGAGGGGATCAGGTCGTTTGTGCCTCAAACGACCTGATCCCCTCCGTCCCTTTTTTCAGCCGGCCTGCTCGACCAGGTTGGCCAGTTCGTCGGCATCGAAGCCGGCCAGCAGTCGCGCCTCCAGATTGAAGGGGCCATACAGATAGCCGCCAGCGTATTCGACCAGCAGCTCCTTGAAGCGTGCGCGCGGCTCGATACCGGCACGGTCGCAATACCAGCGGAACCAGCGCGAACCCGCAGCGACGTGCGCCACTTCCTCACGCAGGATCACCTCCAGCACGTCGGCGGTTTCAGCGTCACCGACATTGCGCAGTTTCTCGATCATGCCCGGAGTCACGTCCAGGCCACGTGCTTCCAGTACCCGCGGCACCAATGCCATGCGTGCCAGGCCGTCATGCGCAGTCTTTTCGCACATCTCCCACAAGCCGTTGTGCGCGGGGAAATCGGCGTAATCATGGCCGTGTGCCTGCAGGCGTTCGCGCAGCAGCATGAAGTGTCGGGATTCGTCGTCGGCACAACTCACCCAATCGGCAAGGAACGCCGACGGCAGGCCACGGAAGCGATACACCGCATCCCAGGCCAGGTCGATCGCGTTGAGTTCGATGTGGGCGATGGCATGGATGAAGGCAGCCCGCCCTTCCACGCCGCCCAGCCCGCGCCGCGGCACTTCGCGCGGATGCACCAGTACCAGCTGCGCCGGCCGGCCCGGCATGCGGATCGGCTCGGGCGGCGGCGCATCGGCCGCCACCTTCAGGCGGCCAGCACGGAACGCGGCCGCATAAGCTTGGGTCAGCGCAACCTTGCGCAGCGGGTCGGCTTCCGCCAGGCACTGCTGCGCGGCGCGCAGCAGATCGCCACCGACGTCGGGCACGTCAACCACGCCTGGACCTCAGGCGCGGCGCTTGTGCTTGGCGTCATCCGAACGCAGTTGCTGGATGCGCTCGAAGTAGCCCGGCTCGATGCCGGTCGGGTAATGGCCATTGAAGCAGGACGAATCGAAGTTGCGCAGCGCCGGGTTGCCCTCGCTCACTGCCGCTTCCATGTCTTCCAGGTCCTGGTAGATCAGCCAGTCACAGCCCAGGTGGGCTTCGATCTCTTCCACGGTACGGTTATGCGCGACCAGCTCTTCGGCCGCCGGCATGTCGATGCCGTAGATGTTCGGGTAACGCACCGGCGGTGCCGCACTGGCCAGGTAGACCTTGCGTGCGCCCGCATCACGGGCCATCTGCACGATCTGCTGGCTGGTGGTGCCACGCACGATCGAGTCGTCCACCAGCAGCACCACGCGGTTGCGGAACTCCAGGTGGATCGGGTTGAGCTTGCGGCGCACCGACTTCACCCGCTCACCCTGGCCCGGCATGATGAAGGTGCGGCCGATGTAGCGGTTCTTGATGAAGCCTTCGCGGTACTTCACCCCAAGCACGTTGGAGATCTCCAGCGCGGCATCGCGCGAGGTATCCGGAATCGGGATGATGGTGTCGATGTCGTGGTCCGGGCGCAGCCGCAGGATCTTCTCGCCCAGCTTGATGCCCATGCGCATGCGCGCCTTGTGCACCGAGACGTTGTCGATCATCGAATCCGGGCGCGCGAAGTACACGTATTCGAAGATGCACGGGGTGTGCTCGGCCGGCTCGGCACAGATCTCCGAGAACAGCTCGCCACGCGCGGTGATCACCAGCGCTTCGCCCGGCTGCACATCGCGCACGCGCTGGAAGCCCAGCACGTCCAGCGCAGCCGATTCGGAAGCGACGATGTACTCGTCACCCTCGGCGTGGCTGCGCCTGCCCAGCACCAGCGGACGGATGCCATGCGGATCGCGGAAGGCGACCAGGCCCAGGCCCAGCACCACGCTGACCACCGCATAACCGCCCTTGCAGCGACGGTGCACGCCGGCCACCGCGCGGATCGCGGCTTCCGGGCTGAGCTGGCGCTGCTGCTCCAGTTCGTAGGCGAACACGTTCAGCAGCACTTCGCTGTCCGAATCGGTGTTGACGTTGCGGCGATCCTGCTCGAACACCTGCTGGCGCAGCGCCTCGGTGTTGATCAGGTTGCCGTTGTGGGCCAGCGCGATGCCGTAGGGCGAATTGACGTAGAACGGCTGTGCCTCGTCCATGCCTTCCGAGCCGGCGGTCGGGTAACGCACATGGGCGATGCCGACGCTGCCTTCCAGGGTGGACATGGTGCGTGCATCGAACACATCGCGGACCA
The DNA here is from genome assembly GCF_059416125.1 of Stenotrophomonas sp. GW821-FHT09E08. Classification (NCBI taxonomy): domain Bacteria; kingdom Pseudomonadati; phylum Pseudomonadota; class Gammaproteobacteria; order Lysobacterales; family Lysobacteraceae; genus Stenotrophomonas; species Stenotrophomonas sp. GW821-FHT09E08. The sequence goes on along the minus strand of NZ_JBWKOO010000019.1, from coordinate 51,405 downwards.
GGCCCGTGGCCTTCTGCACCCGCAGGCGGCTGCCATTGACGGTGGCGATGCCCGCCGCATCCTGGCCGCGATGCTGGAGAACGGTCAAGCCGTCATACAACTGCCCGGCGACGTTCTGGTTGCCGACGATTCCGACGATGCCACACATGGTGCGAGGTCTCCGCTGGGCTGTGCCCAGTTACAAGGAAGGTGGCCGTACCTGGCCGCGGTGGTCGCCGCGCGCGCGGTCGACATTGGCCGGATCGCCCGGCTCGATACTGTCCGGCAGTGCTGGGGCGTCCGGACGCACTTCGGCCGGATCGTAGGAATCGCCCTGTTCCGCTTTCGCAGGCCGCAGCCATCCGCTGCCTGCCACTACCTGATTGAGGATGCCATTATCGCCTGCCGCGCCCGGCTTTCCCAACCCGGCGCCTGCATTCTTGCCCAACTCCATCAATGCAGATGGGGACAGCGCGTCGGTCGGCAAGGCCTTGGGCAGCAGATCGGCCCCGGGAACCTCCCAGTGCGGCAGCTTGCTGTTCATCCAAGCCACGGTGGGGTTCAGCAGTGGGCGCACCGCCGAACGCTGCCAGGAGGGCTCGGCGGTCAGCGGAGTGAAACTGCCCAGCAGCAGCAGGATCGCGGCGATCAGGCCGCCACGGACAACGCCCAGCACGCCGCCCAGCAGGCGGTCCAGGCTGGTCAGCATGCTGCGATGGACCATGGCCTTGATGACCATGCCGATCACCGCGACCACGATCATCACGCCGATGCCGACGCCCAGGTAGCCACCGACGAAGTGCTCGCCGCCCGGTGCGGCCGGTGCGGCCCACCAGTGGGCCGCGTCATTGCCGAAGGCGAAGGCGGCCCACGCGGCCAACAGCCACGACAGGGTGCCGATGACGATGCCGACGAAGCCGCGCAGCATCCCCAGCAGGGCCGAGGCGGCGATCACGATCAGCAGCACCACGTCGATCATGGCGCCCCGCTCCTTCGGCGGCGCTGGCAACGGGGCTGCGCGTGGGTCATGGGTGCGGTCGCACCATGCCGGCCACGCCGACCTTGGCGGCGACCTGCGCCTTCAGCTGTTCGGCGTCGGCGCGGTTGGCCACCGGTCCGACGCGGACACGATGCAGGGTGCCCTTGTCGGTACGCACCTGCTCGACGAAGGCGCTGAAGCCAGCGGCGCGGACCTTGTCGCGCAGGGCATTGGCATCGTTGGCCTGGCCGAAAGCGCCCAGCTGCACCGCGAAGCCGACGCCACTGGCGGCCGGGGCTGCAGGCGTGGCCGGCGCCGTCGTCGGCTTGCTGGCCGCGGTTTCCGGCTTGGGCTCAGGCTTGGCTTCCGGCTTCGGTGCCGGCTTCGGCGGCTCCGGCTTGGCCACCGGGGTGGTGGTGGCAGTCGGCGTGCTCGGCGGCAGGCTTTCGCTGCGCACCGGATTGCCATTGGCCGAGGGTGCGGTGGCTGCCGCCGGGGTGCTCGCACTCGCCGGCGCAGGCGCCGGAGTGGCGGCAACTGCGGCGTTGCCGCCCGTCGCCGCATCCAGAGCAATAACCTCAGCCTTCACATCCGCACGGATCTTCACCGCCTGCAGCCGGGCCGCCTCGGCCTGGGCACGGTCGGCATACGGCCCGACCCGCACGCGCCATGCCTGGCGGCCGTTGATGGTGGCGCTCTCAGCGAAGCCCGGCAGCTGCGAACGCTTCAGGTAGGCAATCACCGCATCGGCGTCGGCCTTGCTGCCGTAGGCACCGAAGGTGACCGCGTAGTTGCCGGCGGCCACCGCAGGCGAGGTGTCCACGGTCGGCGGCGTGGCCGGTGCGGCAGCATCCGGCAGCGGCTTGGTCTGGCCGGTCTGCAGGCCGGTGGCACCGCCCGCCGGCGCAACCAGCGGCAGTTCGCGGGTTTCGAACTGGCCATCGGCTGGCGCATCCGGCGCGGCGATCGGCACATTGGCCACGCCACTGTCCGGGGCCGGCCCCTTGACCAGCATCGGCAGGAAAATCACGGCCAGCGCTACCAGCACGATGGCACCAATCAGACGCTGTTTCAGAGGCGTATCCACGTGAGGCAGGCAACTGTCCGGGGGTTGCGGTCGATTATACGGGTGCCGGACCGGACGGCGTCGGCGTTGGCTGAACGTGGATCAGGCCGGGTCCTGCAGCCACTGCAGGGCCGCGGCGGCGGTGTGGAACGAGCCGAACACCAGCACCCGGTCACCGCGCTTGGCCTGGGCCAGCACCTGCGCCAGCGCTTGTTCGACGCTGTCGGACAGCTGTGCGGCAGCGGCAGCGGTATCGGCCAGGCGCGCCTGCAGCTGCGCCGCGCTCTGCCCACGCGGGCCGTCCAGGCCGGCCAGGGTCCACTCGCCCACCACGTCCTGCAGTGCCTGCACCACGCCCAGCGCGTCCTTGTCCTGCAGCGCGGCGTACACCGCCAGGGTGCGCCCAGGTACCGCCTCGGCCTTCAGCGCGCGCGCCAGCTGGCCGGCGGCCTGCGGGTTGTGGCCCACGTCCACGCGGATCTGCACGCCGTCACGCTCGAACGCCTGCAGGCGGCCGGCGATGCGGGCGGCGGCCACGCCTTCGGCCCACGCGGCGCGCGGCACCGGCTTGTCCAGCGCACGCAGTGCAGCGATCGCAGCACCGGCATTGGCCAGCTGGATCGGCCCGGCCAGCGCCGGGGTCGGCAGCTCCAGACGGGTACCGACATCGCGCCAGCGCCAGCGCTGGGCATCGATCGGCTCGTAGAAGTAGTCGCTGCCGCCGCGGATCGCGTTGGCACCCACCAGGTAGGCACGCGCCAGCACGCTTGATGGCGGATCGGTCTCACCCAGGATCACCGGCTTCCAGCCGCGGATGATGCCGGCCTTCTCGGTACCGATGGCTTCGCGGTCATCGCCCAGCCATTCGGCGTGATCGATGTCCACGGTGGTGATCACCGATACATCGGCGTCGACGATGTTGACCGCGTCCAGGCGGCCACCGAGGCCCACTTCCAGCACGGCCAGATCCAGCCCGGCGTCGGCAAACAGCTGCAGCGCAGCGAGCGTGCCGTACTCGAAATAGGTCAGCGTGGTGTCACCGCGCGCCGCTTCGACGGCATTGAACGCAGCACCCAGCGCCGCATCGTCGACATCCTGGCCATCGATGCGTACACGTTCGTTGTAGCGCAGCAGGTGCGGCGAGGTGTAGGCGCCGACCTTCCAGCCGGCAGCACGCGCGATGGACTCGATGAAGGCCACGGTGGACCCCTTGCCGTTGGTGCCACCGACCACGATGGTGCGCCCGGCCGGTGCACCCAGGCCCATCGCGGTGGCAACGGTGCGCACGCGCTCCAGTCCCATGTCGATGCTCGCCGGGTGCTGGCGTTCAATGTAATCCAGCCAATCGGCCAGGGTGGTCGGGGTGTTCGTCACGGCAGTGCTTCCAGCAGGTACAGGTGGTTCGGTGTGGCGGGTCAGAGTGCGCGGTGCTTGGCTTCGCCGAAGAACGGCGTGTGGTGGGCGCAGTCGTTCAGGCGCACCACTTCCAGGCTGTCCAGATCGGCGCCTTCGAGCAGGTTGAGCGTGGTCGGCGCCTGGCGGAAGGTCCACAGGCGGGAAATCGGCAGGCCCAGCACCTTGCACAGGATCACGCGGTTGACCGCGTCATGGGCAACCACCAGCAGCGTGTCGTGCTCGCCGAGACCTTCGGTGGCACGGGCCAGGCCACGCCAGCTGCGTTCCAGCACCAGGCGCAGCGATTCGCCGCCGGGCATCAGCACGGTATCGGGCTCCTCGCGCCAGGCCTGCAGGCGCGACGGGTCCTTCTCGTTGATCTCGCTGGCGAGCAGGCCTTCCCACTCACCGTGCGCGATTTCCTGCAGCTCCGGCTCGGTCAGCAGCATGTCGGCACGCGCGGCGCCAAGCGCCAGCTGCGCGGTGCGCTGGGCGCGCGACAGCGGCGAGGCCACCGCACGGGTGATGTCGACCGAAGCCAGGCGGGCACCGAGGGCCTGGGCCTGAGCTTCGCCGATCGGCGAAAGCGGAATATCGATCTGGCCCTGGTAGCGGCCTTCGGCGTTCCACGGCGTTTCACCGTGGCGGGCAAGCAGGATGCGCATGCGTGCAAGGGGTCCTGGGGGGAGGAGGTTTCCGCGTTTCGTTCACATCCTGTGAAGTCCACGGAACAGGGATGATACCTGTTCGGCGGACCCGGCCGGGCCGGGCATGAAAAAACCCCGCGACGTAGGTCGCGGGGTTTCGGAAACTCCGGCTATCTGGTCGAGGTTGCCAGCCAGCGGCCGGCACTACCGCAACCGGTTTATTTCGCCAGGTTCAGTTCCTTCAGCAGCTGCGGCGCCGGCGCCACTTCCTGCATGATCCACTGCATGTAGCGGCTGTCCACGGCGATCATGCGGGTCATCACCGGGTCGAACACCCAGTTGGAGCTGACCGATTCCCAGTTGCCGTCGAAGGCCAGGCCCACCAGCTTGCCGTTGGCATCCAGCACCGGCGAACCCGAGTTGCCGCCGGTAATGTCCAGGTTGGACAGGAAGTTCACCGGCACCGAACCAATGCGCTTATCTTCCAGGCCGCCGTAACGCTTGGCCTTGACCGCATCGAGCAGGGCCTTCGGCGAATCGAACGGATCTTCACCGGTTTCCTTCGCCGCCACGCCTTCCAGGGTGGTGAACGGGGTGTACTTCACGCCGTCCTTGCCGTACCCCATGACGTTGCCGAAGGTGATGCGCAGCGACAGGTTGGCATCCGGATAGACGAACTCGCCCTGGCTCTTCTTGTAATCGGCCACCGCCTGCAGGTACAGCGGACGTGCGGTCAGCGATTCGCCTTCGCGGATCTTCTTCTGCTCTTCCTGCTTCAGCAGCGCCGGCATGACCGCAACGGCGTACTGGATGGCCGGATCGTTGCTGGCTTCGAACGCAGCGCGGTCGGCCTTGAACCACTTCAGGCGGGTGTCCAGGCTGCCCAGCTCGGTGCCGCCCAGCTTGGCCACCAGCGACTTCACCGCAGCGGCATCGCTGCCGGCAAGCCACTTGTTCAGCACTTCGTTGTCGCGCTGCGCGGCCGGCAGAGCCACGTACTGGTCCAGCCAGTAGGCCTGCAACTGCTGGTCCATCTTCGCCACGTAGCGGCGATCCATCTGCTTCAGACCGCCTTCGATGGTGGTCAGGTCGCGTTCCTGGTAACCAGCTTCGCGTTCGGCATCCGGCTTGCTGCGCTCGATCGACAGGCGGTACAAGGTGATCGCCGCGCCGACGGCCGAGGTGTTGTTGAACTGACCGACGAACAGGTCGCGTTCGCGGGTGGACTTGCTGGTATCCAGATGCTTGAGCAGCTGCGCGTGTGCGGCCAGGGCCGGCTTGCCGGCAGCACCCTGCTTCTTCAGCCAGGCGAGCACGGCGGCTTCTTCCGCCTGCTTCTGGCCGGCGGCGTCGATGCGCTTGAAGCCTTCCAGCTGGCCCAGGTAGTTCTTGGCCACGTTGTTCATGCTGGCGGCAGTGGCGGCGTACTTCACCTTGACGTCGGCGTCGGCCTTGCCGGCATCGGCGATCATCTTCAGCACTGCGTTGTAGTGCTTGGCGATGGTCGGGTAGGTGAAGCTGGCGGTTTCGTTGAACTCGCCGGCCAGTGCGTAGCGGTTGGTGCGGCCTGGGTAGCCGGCCACCATCACGAAGTCGTCGGCACCCAGCGGCTGGTCGGCGAACTTCAGGAAGTGCTTGGGCTGGTACGGCACGTTGTCGGCGGCGAAGGCGGCCGGCTTGCCATCCTTGCCTACATAGGCGCGGTAGAACGAGAAATCACCGGTGTGGCGCGGCCACATCCAGTTGTCGACGTCGCCACCGAACTTGCCGACGCTGCCCGGGGGCGCGTAGACCAGGCGCACGTCCTTGATTTCCATGTTGCGGAACAGGCGGTAGGTGTTGCCACCGGAGAAACTGTACAGGCGGCAGCGGAAGCCGGCGTCGGCTTCACAGGCGGCGACCTGTGCCTTGTCGAAGGCGTCCAACGCGCGGCTGCGGGCCAGCGGGTCGTTGCCGGCGGCAGCGATGGCGGCCTTGGCCTGGGTGGTGACGTCGGTAATCTGGTCGAGCACGAACACGCGGGCGTTCGGGCCGGCGCTCAGTTCATCCTTCAGGGTCGGCGCGTTGAAGCCGTCCTTGATCAGGTTCTTCTGCGCAGTCGAATTCAGCTGGATGGCGCCATAAGCGCAGTGGTGGTTGGTGACCACCAGGCCCTGCGGCGAGACGAAGCTGGCGGTGCAGCCGCCGAGGGCGACGACGGCGCCCATCGGGTCGCCGGTCAGGTTGGACAGCTGTTCCGGGGACAGCTTCAGGCCGGCCTTCTGCAGCGGGCCGGCGATTTCCGGCAGCTGCTGCGGCACCCACATGCCTTCAGCGGCATGGGCGACCTGGGCCAGCCCGAGGCTGGCGACGATGGAGAATGCAAGCAGGTTCGAGCGCATGGAGCGGCCCCTGGTAGTGGAACCTTCGATTGTAGCCCGCCGCCCTGCCCCGCCCCGAACCCCGGAAGTCATGGACCTGGCTCACCGATGCCCCGGTAGCAGCCAACCTTGGTTGGCACCCGCGCATCCACCGGGCATGGCCCGGCGAGCACAGCGGCCACGTTCGAAACGCCCGCCAGCACACGCCTTTCGTTCCGCCACTGCACCCGCAGCGCAACATGGGAATTCCGCGCGGGCCTCTATAATCCGCGTTTTCCCCCTGATGAGTTCCACCCCGATGGCGCAGCAAACGATGAAGGCCCTGGTCAAGCGCGAAGCAGCCAAGGGCATCTGGATGGAAGAGGTTCCGGTGCCTACCCCGGGCCCCAACCAGGTGTTGATCAAGCTGGAAAAGACCGCGATCTGCGGTACCGACCTGCACATCTACCTGTGGGACGAATGGAGCCAGCGCACGATCAAGCCGGGCCTGACCATCGGCCATGAGTTCGTCGGCCGCATCGCCGAGATCGGCCCGGGCGTGACCGGCTACGAGATCGGCCAGCGCGTCTCGGCCGAAGGCCACATCGTCTGCGGCCATTGCCGCAACTGCCGTGGCGGCCGCCCGCACCTGTGCCCGAACACCGTCGGCATCGGCGTCAACGTCAACGGCGCGTTCGCCGAATACATGGTGATGCCGGCCAGCAACCTGTGGCCGATCCCGGACCAGATTCCGTCCGAGCTGGCCGCGTTCTTCGATCCGTACGGCAACGCCGCGCACTGCGCGCTGGAGTTCAACGTGATCGGTGAAGACGTGCTGATCACTGGCGCTGGCCCGATTGGCATCATCGCCGCAGGCATCTGCAAGCACATCGGCGCACGCAACGTGGTGGTCACCGACGTCAACGATTTCCGCCTGAAGCTGGCCGCCGACATGGGCGCCACCCGCGTGGTCAACGTCGCCAACACCTCGTTGAAGGACGTGATGAAGGAACTGCACATGGAGGGCTTCGACGTGGGCCTGGAAATGAGCGGCAACCCGCGTGCGTTCAACGACATGCTCGACTGCATGTACCACGGCGGCAAGATCGCCATGCTCGGCATCATGCCCAAGGGCGCCGGCTGCGACTGGGACAAGATCATCTTCAAGGGCCTGACCGTGCAGGGCATCTACGGCCGCAAGATGTACGAGACCTGGTACAAGATGACCCAGCTGGTGCTGTCCGGCTTCCCGCTCGGCAAGGTGATGACCCACCAGCTGCCGATCGACGACTTCCAGAAGGGCTTCGACCTGATGGAAGAAGGCAAGGCCGGCAAGGTTGTTTTGAGCTGGAATTGACCCTTCGCCGCGCGCGATGAGTGGGTGCCGAGCTTGCTCGGCACACCTTGAAATTGAAAAAGGCGCCCGATGGGCGCCTTTTTCGTAAAGCGTGCCAGGCAAGCCTGGCACCTACCGTAACGCCTGCGGCGTTACTTACCGATGGCCACGCTCAGCATCACGCGGCTGTGGGCCAGCTTGCCGGAGTTGTCGCGGCCGTTGCCGTCGGTGCCGTAGTAGCCCAGGCCGACCTTGGCCATCCCGAACTGGCGCTCAACGCCGACATTCCAGTCGGTGTAATCCTTGGCGATGCCGTCTTCAAACGTGCTGCGGCCGACATTGGCATTCAGGGTGAAGTCCTTCGGCAGGCCCCAGCTGCCACCCAGGCCGAAGTACCAGCCATCGGTGCTGCTGTTCCATACATCGTTGGTGTAGGCCACCGTCAGCTTGTAGGTGTCATCCAGCGTGGTGGTGGTGATCAGCTCGTTGTAGTTCTGGTGGCTGGACTTCAGGTAGGTGTAGCGGTTCAGCAGCACGTCGAAGTTGACGCGCTCGGTGACATCCACGCCGTAGCCGATCAGGTAGTCGACCTCGGTCTTCGGATCACCTGCACCGAAGTCCACGCCCGAGCCCCATACGCCGGCATACAGGCCGACCGGGCTGGTGTAGGTGAAGCCAGCCTGCAGGGTCGGATCCTCATCGGTCTGCGACACACCACGGAACAGGTAATCGGAAACAGCGGTGACGTTCCAGCTGTACGGCGATTCGTTTTCCTGGGCGCTGGCGGCGAACGGGGCGGCCAGGGTCAGGGCAGCGGCAATGGCGAGGCAGGCACGGGCGTGCGTCATGAGCGTCTCCGGTGGGGGCGGTGGCGTGGAAGGCAGGAGCGGGCGTAGCGGCCGGAGCCCGACAGCTCCGGTTCACGAATTCTTAACCAGTTTGCTATTGCGATGCAACATGTGCCGGCCGTGGCGATGCCCCACCAAGGCCGGTTGGCGAGCGGCGATGCCCGGTAGAATCAGTGGTTTCCCCGTTCAGAACCGTGCCCACGCCATGACCGACGCCTCCTCCGCCCTGACCCGCCACTATGCCGAGGAACTGGACGCCATCCGCGCCCAGGGCCTGTTCAAGTCCGAGCGGATCATCACCAGCCCGCAGTCGGCCGAGATCACCCTCGACGACGGCCGCACGGTGCTGAACTTCTGCGCCAACAACTACCTGGGCCTGGCCGATCATCCGGACCTGATCCAGGCGGCCAAGGACGCACTGGACAGCCATGGCTTCGGCATGGCGTCGGTACGTTTCATCTGCGGCACCCAGGACCTGCACAAACAGCTGGAAGCCCAGATCGCCAGCTTCTTCGGCAAGCAGGACACCATCCTGTACGCGGCCTGCTTCGACGCCAACGGCGGCCTGTTCGAGCCGCTGCTCGGTGAGAACGACGCGATCATTTCCGACGCGCTGAACCATGCCTCGATCATCGACGGCGTGCGCCTGTGCAAGGCCAAGCGCTTCCGCTATGCCAACTGCGACATGGCCGACCTGGAAGCGCAGCTGCAGGCCGCGGATGCCGCCGGCTGCAAGACCAAGCTGATCACCACCGACGGCGTGTTCTCGATGGACGGCTTCATCGCCCCGCTGGACGAGATCACCGCGCTGGCGAAGAAGTACAACGCGCTGGTGCACATCGACGAGTGCCATGCCACCGGCTTCCTTGGCGCCACCGGCCGCGGTTCGGCCGAGGTGAAAGGCGTGCTGGAAAAGATCGACATCATCACCGGCACCCTGGGCAAGGCCATGGGCGGTGCGCTGGGCGGTTTCACCTGCGCCAGCGCCGAAGTGATCGAACTGCTGCGCCAGCGCTCGCGTCCCTACCTGTTCTCCAACTCGCTGCCGCCGCACGTGGTTGCTGCCGGCATCAAGGCATTCGAGATGCTGGCCGCCGCCGATGACCTGCGCGGCGCCCTGGCCGAGAACACCGCTTACTTCCGCGAAAAGATGACCGCCGCCGGATTCGACGTGAAGCCGGGCGTGCACCCGATCAGCCCGGTGATGCTGTACGACGCACCGCTTGCACAGAAGTTCGCCGAGCGCCTGCTTGAGGAAGGCATCTATGCGATCGGCTTCTTCTTCCCGGTGGTGCCCAAGGGCCAGGCCCGCATCCGTACCCAGATCAGCGCCGCGCATACGCGTGCCCACCTGGATCGCGCCATCGATGCGTTCACCCGCATCGGCGTCGAGCTGGGCGTGATCAAGGGTTGATCATGGCCGGGGTCGGATCCCTTTCCTGCGGAAAGGGCTCTGACCCCATCGGTCAAGGCGTGTCGACCAAGGTCGACACCCACAGGCGTCATTTCTTTTTCTTCTTGCCCTTCGGCTCGTCCTTGCTGGCCACCACCACCGGCTTGGCAGCGGCATTCTGGCCGTTGCCCTTGGCAACGCGGATGCCGTTGGCCTTCATCCAGGCATCGAATTCGTCGGCGGTCATCTTCTTGTCGCCGTTGCTCATCAGGAAGCGGTAGCTGCCGCGACCGTCCAGTTCCGGGGTCTTCACTTCCACCACCGGGGTTTCGGCAGGCGTTTCCGCCTTGGCCACTTTCTTGTGGCCGCCACAGGCCGTGAGCAGCACCATCGGCAGCAGCAGGCCTGCGCAGCGCAGGGTTTGGTTGAGGGTCGGGTGGTACATGGTGGGCAGGCTCCGTTCGGGAAATTCAACAACCAGGCGCCCCCTACGCCTGGAACGGTGACCGGCAGTTGCCGGCCGCAGGCGATGATCAGCCTGTTGCAGCGGCCCCCAGCCGCTGCTGGTCGCTGACCTCAAGCACCCGCCACTGGCCCTTGCCGAGATCGCCGAGCGTGAGCTCTCCGATCGCAACCCGGACCAGGCGCAGCACCTGCAGGTCGAAGGCCGCCAACAGGCGACGGATATGGCGGTTGCGACCCTCGTCGAGGACCACCTCCAGCCACGCGGTCTTGTCACCGCTGCGCAGCACGCGCACGGCCAGGGCGACCAGGAACTCGCCCTCGTCTTCGACACCGGCGCGCAACGCGGCCAGGGTGTCCTGGTCGGGCAGGCGGTCCACCTGCACGTGATAGGTCTTCTGCGGCCCGGTCTCCGGATCGGTCAGATGCGCCGCCCACTGCGGATCATTGCTGAACAACAGCAGGCCTTCACTGGCCTTGTCGAGGCGCCCGACCGGTGCGATCCACGGCAGGCCGGCACCATCGAAACAACGGTAGACCGTGTCACGTCCACGCTCGTCCTGTGCGGTAGTGACCACGCCCCGTGGCTTGTTGAGCATCAGGTACAGGCGCTGCGGCGCAGCCATCGGCTGGCCGTCGACCTCGATCAGCGGTGCCGGGCTGGCAATTGGAAATTCAGGATCACGGACGATGCGGCCAGAGACGCGTACCCGCCCTTCGGCGATCCAGCGCGCGGCCTCGCTGCGCGAGCACACGCCGGCCTTGGACAGCACGCGCGCCAGGCCATGGCGCACACCACTGGAGGCGTTCGGGTTCGCACGCCCACGCGGGGCGTGGGAGCGGGCGGCGGGGGCGGCAGGTGGGCGGCGCGTGCGCAAGCCGCTGCTCCCCGCGTCGCTTACTTCTTGTCGACCGGCTTGGTCTCAGCCGGTACTTCGGCTGCGGCCGGGGTGGCTGCCGGGGTCGCTGCCGGAGCCGGACGCGCCTTGACCACGCGCACACCACGCGCCTTCATCCAGGCGTCGAACTCCTCGGCGGTCATGCGCTTGCCGTTCTGGCTCATGTCGAAGCGCCACGGCGTATTGTCGAACTCGGTCTGCGGCTTGTAGGCGGCCGGATCGTTCGGCTTCACCGCTGGTGCACTCGGAATGGCCTTGGCGATGTTCTGGCAACCATCAATGCGCAGACGCTGCAGCACCTGGTCCAGCGACTGCGACGGATCGTAGTTGCCGCTCAGCACGCCGGCCGGCATGCCCAGCTGGTTGCCACGGATGTACAGCTCGTCAGCCACCGGTGCGATGGTCGTGGCCGGCAACGGCAGCGGCGAGGCGCTGGTGTTGACCGAGCAATCGACCGCAGCGTGGGCGGCGGGAACCAGGGCCAGCGCCAGGACGGCGGCCGATGCAGAGCGCAGCATGAAGGGCATCCAGGAAAGGAAGTGACGCGGCGAGTTTAGCAATGCCGCGACAGCTTTCAAGCGCCACTTTCAATGAATACGGCAACTCATTGGTTCTAGAAGAAAATTACCGACGAACGGTTGGCCGTCAGCGGGCGACTCCGGGGGGGCCGGACAGTCCAGGCCGCAGAAACAACAAGACCCGGCCGAAGCCGGGTCCTGCTGTGTCCTACTGGCAGAGCGTCAGAACTTAGTTCTGGACGTTCAGCTCGGTACGACGGTTCTTGGCGCGACCTTCCGGGTTGTCCGAACCATCCGGGTTGGTGTTCGGGGCAATCGGACGGCTCTCGCCGTAGCCGATCGGGCCGACCAGGCGACCGGCGTCAACGCCGTTCTTGGTCAGGTAGTTGTACACGGCGGTAGCACGACGCTCCGACAGCTTCTGGTTGTAAGCGTCGGTACCCTTCGAGTCGGTGTGACCGGCGACTTCAACGCGCAGATCCGGGTAACGCTTCAGGATCTCGGTGGCTTCGCTCAGGATCGCCACGGCGTCCGGACGCAGGTTCGACTTGTCGAAGTCGAAGTTGACGCCCTTCAGGTCGATGGAGACCGGCACCGGGCAACCGTCCGGACCGATGGTCTGACCCGGCTGCGAGTTCGGGCACTTGTCGTCGCAGTTGTTGACGCCGTCACCGTCGTCATCCAGGTCGGCGCAGCTCGGGGCAACCGGAGCCGGAGCCGGCACAGCTGCCACCGGGGCCGGGCCCAGCGGGATCACGACGCCGACCGAAGCCAGCACGTCACCGAACCAGTCTTCCTTCGGAGCGGCAACGCTTTGGTCGTCGAAGTCAGCGCGGTAGGCCACTTCGGCGCGGACAGCAACGCGCTTCTCGAAGGTGGTCTGCAGGCCGACGCCCAGCTTGGCGGCAACGTTGCCGTCCTTACGCTGGCGCGGACCATTGGCATTCAGCGCCGGGTACTCTTCTTCCGACTTCTGGTAGCCCAGGCCACCGACGATGTACGGGTTCCAGCCGCGGCCTTCCTTGATGAAGTGGCGACGCAGGTCCAGCGAGACGCCGTACTGCGACCAGTTCAGGTCCTTGTTCGAATCGAAGTTCGGGTTCTGATAGTTCAGCTCACCGTCCAGCGACCAGTTCGGGCTGATGAACTTGCCCAGGCCCAGGGTCACGAACGGAGCGTCATTGGTCAGACGGTCGTTGTCCTGGAAGTTGAAGCCGGCCGAACCGGTCAGGTACCAGCGGTCATCGAACTCCTGCGCGGAAGCAGCCTGGGCGAAAGCCAGACCACCCAGCAGCGCGGCAGTAAGGATCTTCTTGTTCATTGAGTACAGCTCCTATTTCGGGGGTATGAAACCGGTAGAGGCATGGGCCAGCACTACTGCGTCGAAGCTCGACAGCCGATTCAGCACGCCACCGCCGCGAACATTATGCTCAGGCGGGTGAAGGTCATGTTAACAGTCCCGTAACATGTGAAGTGTTGTGCCCGACCCTCCACCGGTCCGACGTTGAAACCCTATACAGGATGATGAAAATCCGCAAGACCCTCACGCTGCAAGGGTTTGACGGGGTTTAAGTGCGAAAAGCGACATTCTTCGCCACACACTGCGTCACGCGATTCAGCGCGTTTGCGGAAAGGTGAGGAACCTTATGATGCAGATACGAACCCAGCCGGAGCCGAGATGAAAGCCGTCGCCCTGAGTCGTGAATCCGCCCCCGCCCTGCACGATATTCATCTGCCTCCACCGCTGCCTCCGGGCGGCCGCGACCTGTTGGTGCGGGTCGAGGCGGTCTCGGTCAACCCCGTCGACAGCAAGCAGCGCGCCGCCACCGATCCGGCCACGCTCGATGCCCACCGCGTCCTCGGCTGGGACGCCGCCGGCGTGGTCGAGGCGATCGGCGACGAGGCCAGCCTGTTCGCCTCCGGTGACGAGGTCTACTACGCCGGTGATGTCACCCGCCCCGGCTGCAACGCGCAGTACCAGCTGGTGGATGAGCGCCTGGTCGCACGCAAGCCGACCACCCTCGACTTCGCCGAGGCCGCCGCATTGCCACTGACCACCCTCACCGCATGGGAACTGCTGTTCGAGCGGATGCCCCTGCGGCTGGATGACCGTCGCCAATCCGGCCAGCACCTGCTGGTGATCGGCGGCGCAGGTGGCGTCGGCTCGATGGCGATCCAGCTGGCCCGTCACGCAGGCTTCGAGGTGATCGCCACCGCATCCCGCGAGGCCTCGATCGACTGGTGCCGGCGAATGGGTTCCCAGCACGTGATCGACCACCGGCAACCGCTGCTGCCACAACTGCAGTCACTGGGCATCGATGCGGTGCAGGTCGCACTCAACCTGGCCGACACTGATCACTATTGGGACGAACTGGGCCTGCTGCTGGCGCCGCAGGGACATGTCGGCCTCATCGTCGAACCGCGCGGCCCGCTGCGTATCGGCGATCCCTACAAAGCCAAGTGCATCGGCATCCACTGGGAATTCATGTTCGCGCGCTCGCGCTTCGCCACGGCCGACCGCATCGAGCAGCACCGCATCCTCAGTCGCGCAGCCAGCATGATCGATGCCGGCCAGCTGCGTGGCACGCTCAGTGAGACGCTGGGCACGATCAATGCGGCGAATCTGGACATCGCGCATCAGCGCCTGGCCAGCGGACGCACGCTCGGCAAGCTGGCACTGGTGGGCTGGGGCGAGTGAGCGGTCGGGTAGGAACGCGTCCACACTCGGCTTTGCTCGAATGCTGATGTAGAGCCGAGCCCATGCTCGGCTGTGCGGCCCGCCTGTGGCGGTGGATTGGCCTGCATCTGTATCTATTGAATCAACGGAATCGGGATTACGGTGGAAACAGATTCCCCTCCCCCCGAGACCGCCATGCCCACCGCTCTGCCCCTGCGCCTGCTGCAACTGATCATCGGCCTGTTCCTGTACGGCTTCGGTGCCTCGCTGATGATCCGCGCCGCCATCGGCGTGGCGCCCTGGGATGTACTGTCGCAGGGCATCGCCGCGCAGACGCCGCTGTCCTTCGGCCTGGCCACCAACGTGATCGGCGCACTGGTGCTGCTGCTGTGGTGGCCGCTGCGGCAGAAGCCGGGCGTGGGAACCGTGCTCAACGTAATGCTGATCGGTCCCTCGGCCCAGTTCGGGCTGTGGCTGCTGCCGCCAGCAGTCGGCCTCGGCTGGCAGCTCGCGATGTTCTGCGCCGGCATGCTGCTGGTCGCGCTGGCCACCGGCCTGTACATCGGTGCCAAGCTCGGCCCGGGCCCGCGCGATGGCCTGATGACCGGCCTGCACGCCCGCACTGGCTGGCCGATCTGGAAGGTGCGCAGCCTGATCGAGGGCAGCGTGCTGCTGCTGGGCTGGTGGCTGGGCGGCAATGTCGGCTTGGGTACGCTGGCCTTCGCCCTGCTGATCGGCCCGCTGTGCGGGGTGACGCTGGGCTGGTTCGGGATTGGTCGTCCCGCGGTAGTGCCGGCCGCTGGCCGGCAGCCGCAGTCCCCCTGAGCTACCCCGAATGCCGGCCAGCGGCCGGCACTACCCAAAGGCCGGCCCTTGCCCCGGCCGCCGTTTCGCGGCACCCTTCGCGCTTCCGTACGCAAGCGTATCGACCATGTCGCCAGCCAACGAAAGCGCCTATCCCCACCTGTTCGCCCCGCTGGACCTGGGCTTCACCCAGCTGCGCAACCGCGTATTGATGGGCTCGATGCACACCGGCCTGGAAGATCGCGCCCGCGACTTCCCGCGGCTGGCGGCCTACTTCGCCGAGCGCGCCGAGGGCGGTGTCGGCCTGATCGTCACTGGTGGCTTCGCCCCGAACGTGGTCGCCTGGCTGAAGCCATTCGGCGGCAAGCTCTCCTGGCCCTGGGAAGTGCGGCCGCACCGCCAGCTGACCGCCGCCGCGCACCAGCACGGCGCGAAGATCTGCCTGCAGCTGCTGCATGCCGGCCGCTATGCCTACCACCCGCTGTCGGTGGCGCCGTCGAAGCTGAAGGCGCCGATCAACCCGTTCACCCCGCGCGCGCTGTCGGCCGGTGGTGTCGAACGCCATATCGCCGACTACGCACGCAGCGCGAAGCTGGCCCGCGAGGCCGGCTATGACGGCGTCGAAGTGATGGGCTCGGAGGGTTACCTCATCAACGAGTTCATCGCACCGCGTACCAACAAGCGCGCTGATCAATGGGGCGGCGACGCACGCCAGCGCATGCGCTTCGCAGTGGAAATCGTGCGCCGCATCCGCGAAGCCTGCGGCCCGGACTTCATCATCATCTACCGCCTGTCGCTGGTCGACCTGGTGGAAGACGGCAGCAACTGGGACGAGATCGTGCAGCAGGCGCAGGCCATCGAGGCTGCCGGTGCGACCATCATCAACTCCGGCATCGGCTGGCACGAAGCGCGCATTCCGACCATCGCCACCTCGGTACCGCGCGCGGCCTTCGTCGGGGTTACCGCCAAGCTCAAGCCGCACGTAAAGCTGCCGCTGGTGGCGACCAACCGCATCAACATGCCCGACGTGGCCGAGCGCATCCTGGCCGGCGGCGGCGCCGACATGGTGTCGCTGGCGCGGCCGCTGCTGGCCGACCCGCAGTGGCCGAACAAGGCGCGTGCCGGCCGTGCCGAGGCGATCAACACCTGCATCGCCTGCAACCAGGCCTGCCTGGACCATGTGTTCGAGAACAAGCTGGCCAGCTGCCTGGTCAATCCGCGTGCCGCACACGAGACCGAGCTGGTCTACCACCCCACTGCCGCGCCGAAGAAGATCGCCGTGGTCGGCGCCGGCCCGGCCGGCCTGGCCTGCGCCACCGTCGCTGCCCAGCGCGGCCACCAGGTGACCCTGTTCGATGCCAACGACGAGATCGGCGGCCAGTTCAACGTGGCCAAGCGCATCCCGGGCAAGGAAGAATTCCACGAGACCCTGCGCTATTTCCGCCACACGCTGGGCGAGACCGGCGTGCAGCTGCGCCTCGGCACCCGCGCCGATGCCGCCAATCTGGCCGGCTTCGACGAGGTGGTGCTGGCCACGGGAATCACCCCGCGCAGGGTCGACTTCCCCGGTGCCGACCACGCCAAGGTGGTGAACTACCTGGACGTGCTGCTGGGCCGTGTCGAAGTCGGCGCCAATGCGGCGATCATCGGCGCCGGCGGCATCGGCTTCGACGTCGGCGAGTTCCTCAGCCATTCGGGCGAGTCGCCGTCGCTGGACCCGCAGCGCTGGATGGCCGAATGGGGCGTGGACGCCACCTTCGAGGCCCGCGGCTCGCTGGCGCGGCCGCAGGCCGAGGCGTCGCCGCGTCGGTTGTGGCTGCTGCAGCGCAGCCCGGGCAAGCCCGGCGCGCGGCTGGGCAAGACCACCGGCTGGATCCACCGGGCCACACTGAAGGCCAAGGGCGTACGCATGCTCGGCGGCGTCGAGTACCTGGGCGTGGACGACGAAGGCCTGCGCATCCGCGTTGAAGGCAGCGAACAACTGCTGCCGGTCGATCACGTGGTGATCTGCGCCGGCCAGGAACCGAACCGCACGCTGCAGGCCGAACTGCAGGCCGCCGGCATCAACGCACAGTTGATCGGCGGCGCCGATGTGGCCGCCGAACTGGATGCGAAGCGGGCGATCGACCAGGGCAGCCGGGTCGCCGCTGCGCTTTGATGAGCACCTGAATGGGGGGCGGAATGTGATTTCCGTCACCCCTGCCGAACCTGAATGTCAAGCCGGGCGATTCACGATGCGTTCGGCTATCCCCCCCTACCTTGCGCCATCTTTCCGCTCACCAGCCAGTTTCCGGTGAGCCGGCGCGGCCCCCTCGATCGGTACTGATCGTTCTTTTGGGGCTGCCCACGGGGCGGCCCCGATGGCCGCCTCCCCATGACGCCAAGTCGTACCCCGCCTCCTGTCGCGCCCGCGGCCGGAACCGGAGCGTGCGGCCCATACGGAGCAAGGAGTTATATGAAACTGGCCTGGATTCTCTGGCTGTCGCAGTTGTTGCCGCAGCCGGCCGCTGATTCATTGTGCTTGAGCACCACCGTGTACCTGGAAGCCCGCGACCAGACCCTGCGTGGCCAACAGGCCGTGGCCGAGGTTGCCCTGCGCCGCCTCGACAGCGGCCTGTGGGGTGACTCGATGTGCCAGGTGGTGACCGCGCGCAAGCAGTTCGCACCGACCATCGTCTCCCCCGGCACCCAGCTGGGGAACGACGCGGCCTGGAGCGAGGCGATGAACGTGGCCTTCGACGCCGAGCGCAACTGGGCGCTGCCGGCCGGCGAGCGCCGCGAGATCGTGCCCGGTGCCAGTCACTTCGCCGCGCTGGCCATCGCCAGCCCGAACTGGCGCAACGCCTACCAGGTGGCCACCATCGGCGATCACACCTTCTATAAGGTGCAGAACCTCAAGCCACGGCAGTCGTAACGATCCGTGCTGGCGGCAGCGTTGCCGCCCGCCGCCAGGCTCTGGGATAGTGGGTGCTTCCCGCACGCATCACCTGGAGTTCCCATGAAGCTGTACAGCAAGCCCGGTGCCTGTTCCACCGCCGACCACATCGCCCTGCAATGGACCGGCCAGCCGTTCGAGGTTGAACTGCTGAACAAGGACACCCTGAAGGGTCCGGAATTCCTCAAGATCAATCCGGCCGGCGCGGTACCCGCGCTGGTCGATGGCGACTTCGTGCTGCTGCAGAACGCGGCAATCATGGGCTACATCGCTGACAGCTTCCCGCAGGCCGGCCTCGGCGGCGACGGTAGTCCGCGCCAGCGCGCCGAGGCCACCCGCTGGCTCGCCTTCGTCAACTCCGATGTGCATCCGGCGTTCTCGCCGCTGTTCGCGCCGGGCAAGTTCATTGCCGACGAAAGCCAGTTCGATGCGATCCGCGCCGCCGCACACAAGCGCCTGCGTGGCCTGTTCGAGACCGCCGACAAGCAGCTGTCCGACAAGCCCTGGCTCGCCGGCTTCCGCAGCTTCGCCGATCCGTACTTCTACATCACCCTGCGCTGGGCCGCCGGTACCAAGGTCGATCTGTCCGGCCTGGACAACCTTGCCGCCTACAAAGCGCGCATGGACGCCGATGCCGGCGTGCAGGCCGTGCTGAAGGCCGAAGGCCTGGCCTGACCCTGGTCAGGGGTCAGAGCCGTTCGCGTGGCGAGCGGATCCGGCCCCAGAGGCCCCGAGGCGGGGTCGGAACCGTCTGCGCAGCAGGCGGCTCTGACCCATCGGCTCCATCGACCCGATCAGCCGATCTGGCGGATCACTTCGCCCTTGGCATCGCGCAGGTAGGTCGGCACCACTTCGATGCGCAGCGCCGCCGCCACCGGGTAGATACCGCGCTCGGCACGCACGCCCGCCAGCGCCTGCAGTCCCGGCTCGTCCAGTGCCCAGCGCGCGCTGTCGGCGGACACGTCGCCGACGTCACTGCGCCCGGCCGGAATGAATTCCCACTGCCGCTCGCGGCTGACCAGTTCCAGCGATTTGCCATGGCGCAGGCGCAGCGGCAGCAGCTCGCACACGCTGGCGACCTGGCCGGCCCCCAGCACCAGGGTAGTGATGCCCGCCTCCTGCCGCCAATCCAGTGTCTCGATGAACAACATGCCGGTACTGGAGCCCTCGCGCTCGCTGCCGGCCCTCACCTGCTGCGCCAACCCCGCATCGTCCAGCAGGTTGCCGCGGTGCAGGTCGCTGATCCACAGCGGCATCGCCGGCTGCAGCACCTGCAGCACACCGCGCGTCGACCAGCGTTTGACCGCCTCCATTTCTTCGTCGGTCAACCCGACCAGCTGCAGGAACTGCAGATGACCGTTGGCGGTATCACGCGCGGGAAGCTGCGGGTCGGCGATGAAGGCGAGGTGGCACAACCGGGTGTCGGTCTCCAGCGCAATCGGACCATTGGCATTGAGGTGGTGACCGTCCTCGAACACATTGCCGCTGCCGAACACATAGCGCGCCAGGTTCTGCAGCAGGTTCATCGGCCACACCGGCGGCTCACTGCCAGTGGTCTCGCCGGTGCTCGCAGCCAGGCGGAACGTCAGTTCGAAGCCATAACCGCTGTTGGCGGCATCGCTGCTCTCCTTGGCGTACAGCTCGGAGAATCCATAGGTGATGTAGTGCCAGTGCGGGACCGGCGCATCCGCCCAGTACACGCTGATGCCATCGAGGGGATCCTGGCCACCCAGCGTGTATGGCAATGCAGTGCCGTAATGGCGCGGTTCCTGGCCGGCATGCAACGGCGCAAGCGCGGCGTTGATCGCGTCCCAGCCAGGGGTGTCGGTGTCGTCGTGGTCGTCCTGCACGGGAGACTCCTTGTGGGAAGTGAACCGGTCACTTTACGCGGTGGCTCAGGCCTGCACGACCTCGCCACCGTCATTCACCACGGCCGCCTGGGTTTCCTGCCACCAGCGCTGGGCCAGCGCCGGGCTGCGCGCCTTGCCCACCGCCGCCAGCAGTTCCGGGCACAGGCGCTCCAGCGCCAATGCATCGGTGCAGCGTTCTATCTTCAACTGCATGAAGTAGCCCTTCAGGCCCAGGTGGCGGCGCACGGCCTCGCTCATCGCGTCGTACAGCTGCTGGTACAGCGCCGGATCCTGTTCGCGCCCGGTGCTGATGCCACGCAGCGGTGTCACCTCGGCACTTCCGCCGATCACTTCGATCAGGCCCTGTGCGGCCAGCTGCTCCAGTGCATCGGGTGGTGCGCGCAGGCCTTCGAACAGGCCGCGCAGTTCGGTGTCATCGCGATGGCCGTCAACCATCAGCAGGATCGAACGCAGTGCCGCCGGCAGGCGCCGGCCACGGTCCTCTATTTCCTGACGGCCAGCAGCCGTCTTGGCGTGCAGCAATGCCATTGCCTCCCCCTCCCTCGATGCGCAATGCCGGCGCACCCTTGCGGGCACGCCCCCCCTGTGTGCCATCCCCGGACGGGGCGCGCCTTCCCCGGCGCGCGCCGCGTGTTGCAGGTCGATGACAGTCCGAGCTTTGTTCTGGACGCGGAGGGTAGTGCCGGGCGCTGGCCGGCAACCCCATGATTCCCGAGGTTGCCGGCCAGCGCCCGGCACTACCGGATCAGCGGCCCAGCGCGCGGCGGATCTCCTCCAGCGCTCCGGGGTCATCCAGCGTCGACAGGTCGCCCGGGTCGCGTTGCTCGGCCAGCGCCTGCAGCGAACGCCGCAGCAGCTTGCCCGAGCGGGTCTTGGGCAACGCGTTGACCACGTGCACATGCGCCGGGCGTGCAACCGCACCGAGCGATGCGGTCACCGTGGCCATCATCTCGGCCACCACCGGCGCCGGATCCTCACCATCGAGGCCCTGCTTGAGGGTGACGAACACCAGCGGCACCTGCCCCTTCAGCTCATCCTTGACCCCGATCACGGCGGCCTCGGCCACACGCGGATGGCTGGAGATGGCTTCTTCAATCTCGCGCGTACCCAACCGGTGACCGGCCACGTTGATCACATCGTCGGTGCGGCCGAGGATGAAGGTGTAGCCATCGTCATCGCGGATCGCCCAGTCCAGTGAGCTGTACAGCAGCTCCTTGAAGTGGCTGAAATAGCTCTGCAGGAAGCGGCTGTCGTCGTTCCACACCGTGCTCATGCAGCCCGGCGGCAATGGAGGGGTCATCACCAGCACGCCCTTCTGCCCCGGCGCCACTTCTTCGCCGGTGTTCTCATCGATCACCTTCATGCGGTAACCGAGGTTGGGGAAGCCCGGCGAACCGAACCGGACCGGCTTCATCTCCAGGCCTGGCAGCAGGGTCAGCGCCGGCCAGCCGGTTTCGGTCTGCCAGTAGTTGTCGATGATCGGCTTGCCAAGCGCCTCGCTGATCCAGTGCGCGGTCGGTTCATCCAGCGGCTCGCCGGCCAGGAACAGGTACTTCAGTGCGCCCAGGTCGTGGCGATGGATGAAGTCCGCGTCGTGCTTCTTCAGCACGCGGATGGCGGTGGGCGAAGAGAACATCGTGCGCACGTTGTACTGCTCGCACAGCGCCCACCAGATGCCCGGATCCGGGTTGGTCGGCAGCCCTTCGTACAGCAGCGAGGTGCAGCCACCGATCAGCGGGCCGTACACGTTGTAGGAATGGCCGACCGCCCAGCCGACATCGGAGGTGGAGAACATCACCTGCCCTGGCCGGCAGTCGAACACGGTCTCCATCGACTGCGCCATCGCCACCGCATAGCCGCCGACATCGCGTTGCACGCCCTTCGGCTTGCCGGTGGTGCCGGAGGTGTACAGCAGGTAGCTCGGCTCGCTTGATTCCAGCCACTGTACCGGCACATCGGTTTCGCCGATCTGTGCACGCAGCGTGGCGTACTCCACATCGCGTCCCGCCACACGCGGTTCTGCCGGGTCCAACCCTCGCGACACGATCAACACATGTGGCGGCGGATTACTGGCCTCGGCACAGGCCGCGTCGACCATCGCCTTGTACGAAATCAGCTTGCCGCCGCGCATGCCGGCATCGGCGGCGATCAGCAGTTTGGGCTTGGCGTCGTCGATGCGCAGCGCCAGGTTGTGCGCGGCGAAGCCGCCGAACACCACCGAGTGCACCGCACCGATGCGCGCGCAGGCGAGCATGGCAAATACCGCTTCGGCCATGTTCGGCATGTAGATCACCACGCGGTCACCGTGACCGACGCCCAGGTGCCTGAGCACGGCGGCGAAGTCGTTCACTTCGCGATACAGCTGGCGATAGGTGATCTCGCGGGTGCTGTTGGTCTCGGTGGAGATGGCGACCAGCGCCAGCTGGTCGGCGCGGTCGGCCAGGTGGCGGTCGACGGCGTTGTAGCAGAGATTGGTTTCGCCACCGACGAACCAGCGCCGGAACGGCGGATTGCTGTAGTCGAGCACCTGCTGCGGCTGTTTGTGCCAATGGATGCGCTTGGCTTCCTCGCCCCAGAAGGCCTCCGGCTCGTCGATCGAGCGACGGTAGGTTTCCTCGTAGTTCATGACGCAGCCCTCCCAGACAAAGTCATGGGTTCGAGGATAGTCCGGCGCTGCCGCGCGGGCCGCCCTACCTTGGTAGGGGGTGGGTTTTGTTCTGCAGGGCTTGCAGCCCTGCACCTGCAGAGGCCAAAGCCCAAGCAACAGCAGAAGCTGGTTTCCTGAGGGATGGCGGGGCGGGTCCGGTTGCGGGAGACGCCGTAAACCCCGCTCCGCGGTCCGGCCCAGCCGCTGGCGGCTGTGCGTTCAGGCGCTTGCGAAGCAGTGCTTCGCAAGCAAAGCACCCTCACCCTTGGGGGCTTGGCCGCGGCATCCATGCCGCGGACACTCCCGCAACCGGACCCACCCCGCCTTCGACAGTTGGCCGCGATCTGTCGGAACGGCGTATTGCCCTGATGGGTGTCGACCTTGGTCGACTGCTCTGGTAGGTGTCGACCTTGGTCGACACGGTAGATCCACGCCATGCGTGGATGATTCATTCGATATCTGAGGGAAAAATCGTGTCGACCAAGGTCGACACCTACCAACAGCCGCGCGGAACAACGGCCGCAGTTACCAACAGCCGCGGGAATCTGTCGAAGGTGGGGCGGTGTCGGAGTGCGGGGTGTCAGCCGCATGGATGCGGCTGCCAAGCCTACAGGGACGTACTTGCGGCGTCCCCGCACTCCGACACCGTCCCGCCAACCCACGGATAGCCCGCTTTTGACGTTGACGTTGATTCTGCAGGTGCAGGGCTGCAAGCCCTGCCGAACCCCTAGAACGGAGCCGCTGACTCGAACGCGAGCGCCTCGCCCGTCACCGGGTGGTTGAATCGCAGGCTGCGCGCATGCAGGTGCACGCGCTGCGCCGGCACGGCGCCATACAGCACGTCACCAACGATGGGATGGCCGAGACTGGCCATGTGCAGGCGCAGCTGATGGCTGCGGCCAGTGATCGGTTCCAATTCCACGCGGGTGCGCTGCGCTTCAACATCACGGGCAAGTACACGCCAGCGTGTCAGCGCCGGCTTGCCGCGTTCGTGGTCGACCATCTGCTTCGGCCGGTTCGGCCAGTCCACGATCAGCGGCAGATCCACCTCACCGGCTTCGGCGTCCAGCCCCCCCTGCACGATCGCTTCGTAGCGCTTGCCGACCTGGCGCTGTTCGAACTGCATCGACAACGCCGCCTGCATGTCCTTGCCACGCGCATGCAGCAGCAGGCCCGAGGTCACCTGGTCCAGGCGGTGCACGGTCAGCGCGTCCGGGTACAGCGCCTGCAGCCGTGCGATCACGCAGTCCTGGTTCTCGGCGCTGCGACCGGGCACGGACAGCAGGCCGGCCGGCTTCTCGGCCACCAGCAGCGTGTCGTCGATGTAATGCAGATGGATCATATCGTTGCCAGGTGCTCCATACGAAAACGGGGAAGCCGAAGCCTCCCCGTTTCATTTCAGGCAGTGCCGGCAAGCTGCCGGCACAGACCGCATCAGCCCAGCAGGTGGGCGACGCCGGAGCGCTCTTCTTCCAGCTCGGCCAGGGTCTTGTCGATGTACTTCTGGCTGAAGTCGTCGATCGGCAGATCCTTGACCAGGGTGTACTTGCCGTTCTCGGTGGTCACTGCGAACCCGAAGATCACGCCTTCCGGAATACCGTAGGAACCGTCGGACGGCACGCCCATGGTGACCCACTTGCCGTTGCTGCCCAGCACCCAGTCACGCACGTGGTCGATGGCTGCGTTGGCCGCCGAAGCCGCCGAGGACGAGCCACGGGCTTCGATGATCGCCGCGCCGCGCTTGCCCACGGTCGGGATGAAGGTGTTGGCGTTCCATTCCTGGTCATTGATCGCATCGGCGATCGACGCACCATCGGCGGTGGCGAAACGGTAGTCCGGGTACATGGTCGGGCTGTGGTTGCCCCACACGACCAGCTTTTCCATGCCACCGACCGGCTTGCCCAGCTTGGCCGACAGCTGGCTCAGGGCGCGGTTGTGGTCCAGGCGCAGCATGGCGGTGAAGTTTTCCGGCTTCAGGTCCGGGGCCGACTTCATGGCGATGTAGGCATTGGTGTTGGCCGGGTTGCCTACCACCAGCACCTTCACGTCACGGCTGGCGACCTTGTTCAGCGCCGCGCCCTGGGCGGTGAAGATCTTGGCGTTTTCCAGCAGCAGGTCCTTGCGCTCCATGCCCGGGCCGCGCGGACGCGCGCCAACCAGCAGGGCGATGTCAGCGTCCTTGAAGGCCACTTCGGCGTCGTCGGTACCGACCATGCCGGCCAGCAGCGGGAAAGCGCAGTCTTCCAGCTCCATCATCACGCCCTTCAGGGCGGCCTGGGCCTTGTCGACCGGCAGTTCCAGCAGCTGCAGGATGACCGGCTGGTCCTTGCCCAGCATTTCGCCGGAGGCGATGCGGAACAGCAGGGCATAACCGATCTGGCCGGCGGCGCCGGTCACGGCAACACGAAGGGGTGCTTTCATGGGGGTTTCCTCTTGCTTGCAAGCGTTTGATGGAACGCCGCGGGCGTGGCCGAGCAGGCCTGGCGGGCGGCGGGGAACAGGGAAACGGCCACCGATGGGTGGCCGTTTCGAAGGGGGATCAGGCGGCGAGGAGCTTGTTCCACTCCGCGACGCGGTCGGCCTGTGCGGCGAGCACGGCGTCGGTATCGCCTTCCAGGGTGATCGAATGGATCACGTCACCCTGCTTGACCGAATCGACGATGGCCTGGCCTTCCAGGACCTTGCCGAACACGGTGTGGCGGCCGTCCAGCCAATCGGTCTTGATGTGGGTGATGAAGAACTGGCTGCCGTTGGTGTTCGGGCCGGCATTGGCCATCGACAGCGAGCCGACTTCGTGCTTCACGCCGTTCTTCTCGTCCTCGAACTTGTAGCCCGGGCCACCGGTGCCACGACCCTGCGGGCAACCGCCCTGGATCATGAAGTCGGCGATCACGCGGTGGAAGATCAGGCCGTCATAGAAGCCGTGCTTGACCAGGTTCACGAAGTTGGCAACGGTCAGCGGCGCCTTGTCAGCGAACAGCTCGACCTTGATCGGGCCCTGGGTGGTGTCGAAAGTGGCGATGAGGGACATGAAGATCCTTGATGCAGAGGGGAATGCGTCTAGCCACCTAGTTTACACCCGCCTCGTGGCGACGGCGGCTTCGACCATGGGCGCAGATCCCTGCTTCAGCCTCCGGAAGGGGGAGGCCAGACCTACGGCCCCCAGGCCCCGGCCCAGCTTGGGGGACACCCAGCTGAATGGGCACCATGACCGATGTGAAATCCGGGTTTTCGCCAATCGTCAACTTCGACGTATAATGTTGGACTTCTTTTTCCAAATCCGGCGCCGACTGGCCCCCTTTCGTATGTCCATCGAAAATCTTCGCAACATCGCCATCGTCGCCCACGTCGACCATGGCAAGACCACCCTGGTCGACCAGCTGCTGAAGCAGTCCGGCACCCTGTCCGAGCGTACCGTCCTCGCCGAGCGCGTGATGGACAGCAACGACCAGGAAAAGGAACGCGGCATCACCATCCTGGCCAAGAACACGGCCATCACCTGGGAAGACAAGAAGACCGGTATCAAGAACCGGATCAACATCGTCGACACCCCCGGACACGCCGACTTCGGCGGTGAGGTCGAGCGCGTGCTGTCGATGGTCGACACCGTGCTGATCCTCGTCGACGCGATGGACGGCCCGATGCCGCAGACCCGCTTCGTCACCCAGAAGGCCTTCGCGATGGGCTTCAAGCCGATCGTCGTGGTCAACAAGGTCGACCGCCCGGGCTCGCGTCCGGAGTGGGTGATCGACCAGGTGTTCGACCTGTTCGACAAGCTCGGCGCCACCAATGAGCAGCTCGACTTCCCGATCGTCTACGCCTCGGCCCTGAACGGCTACGCTGGCCTGGAAGACACCGTGCGCGACGGCGACATGACCCCGCTGTACGAAGCGATCATGCAGCACGCGCCGAAGCCGGAAGTCGATCCGGAAGGCCCGTTCCAGATGCGCATCAGCCAGCTGGACTACAACAACTTCGTGGGCGTGATCGGCATCGGCCGCATCCAGCGCGGCACCCTGAAGAAGAACATGCAGGTCGCGGTCATCGACCGTGAAGGCAAGAAGCGCAACGGCAAGGTGCTGCAGGTGCTGGGCTTCCTGGGCCTGGAGCGCATCGAGCAGGATTCGGCCGAGGCCGGTGACATCGTCGCCATCTCGGGCATCCAGGAGCTGACCATCTCCGACACCCTGTGCGCCCCGGACACCCCGGAAGCGCTGCCGGCACTGACCGTCGACGAGCCGACCATCTCGATGACCTTCCAGGTCAACAACTCGCCGTTCGCCGGTAACAAGGACCTGTCCGGTGGCAAGTTCCTGACCAGCCGCCAGATCAAGGACCGTCTGGACCGTGAAAAGGTCCACAACGTCGCGCTGAAGGTTGAACAGCTGGAAGACGCCGACAAGTTCCTGGTCTCCGGCCGTGGCGAACTGCACCTGTCGGTGCTGATCGAGAACATGCGTCGTGAAGGCTACGAGCTGGCCGTGTCGCGCCCGGAAGTGATCATCAAGCAGATCGACGGCCAGGCCATGGAGCCGATCGAGCAGCTGGTGGTGGACATCGAAGAAATCCACCAGGGCGGCGTGATGGAAAAGCTGGGCACCCGCAAGGGCCAGCTGAAGAACATGGAATCGGACGGCAAGGGCCGTGTGCGCCTTGAGTACCAGATCCCGGCCCGTGGCCTGATCGGTTTCCAGAACGAGTTCAAGACCCTCACCCAGGGTTCGGGCCTGCTGTTCCATGTCTTCGACCACTACGGTCCGAAGGAGCAGGGCGCGATCGCCAAGCGCATCAACGGCGTGATGATCGCCAATGCGCCGGGCGCCACGCCGGCCTACTCGCTGGGCCCGCTGCAGGAGCGCGGCAAGCTCTTCGCCGCTGAAGGCGACAACGTGTATGAAGGCCAGCTGGTCGGTATCCACTCCAAGGACAACGACCTGACCGTCAACGCGATCAAGACCAAGCCGCTGACCAACATGCGCGCTTCGGGCAAGGACGATGCGATCCAGCTGACCCCGGCGATCAAGTACTCGCTGGAACAGGCCCTGGACTTCATCGAAGACGACGAGCTGGTCGAGATCACCCCCAAGGAGATCCGCCTGCGCAAGAAGTTCCTGACCGAAAGCGACCGCAAGAAGGCTTCGCGCGGCGGCTGAGCCAGCACCCCGTGAACCAGAGCGGCTACAACCCGGATCCACACCGGCATCCGGGTCTGCACGTCATCGCCTTGCTCGAAGCGAGCAAGGCGATGCTGGCGCTGTTGGCCGCAACCGGGCTGGAAGTGCTCGGACCGCAGCCGCTGCGGCACGGCATCATGGCCCTGATCCGGCGCTTCAGCCTGGATCCGGACCATGGCACCCTGCCCTCGCTGCTGCACATGATCAGCCCCGACGCGGTGCACCTGGCCGCGGCGGGGATGATCGGTTACGGCCTGCTGCATCTGGTTGAAGCCTGGGGCCTGTGGCGTGCCAAGGCCTGGGCCTCCTGGCTGGGCTGCCTGACCGCTTCGCTGTACCTGCCGTTCGATATCTTCGCGATCATCCGCCATCCTGGCTGGCCCTCGTGGACGATCCTGGCGATCAACCTGATCGTGGTCTACGTGCTGGCCCGCGACCTGCGCAAGCGCCGCCGCTGAGCACCGGCTACACTGGGGATTGGAGCCGACCAAGCCGCCCCATGCGCCCGTCCTTGCCGCCCCTCCTGATCTGCCTGCTCGCTGCGCTGCCTGCGCTGCTTGTCGCTGCCTGCAGCCCGGCCACGCCCAGCGCCCACGCCGCCGAACCTGCCAGCCGCAACGTGCCATTCCCCTACGCCGAAACCGATGTCGCCGACCTGCAGGCGCGGATGACCGCCGGCGAACTGGACAGCACCACCCTCACCCAGGCCTACCTGCAGCGCATCGCCGCGCTGGACCGTGCCGGCCCCCGACTGCGCGCGGTGATCGAACTCAACCCGGATGCACTGAAGGAAGCCGCCGAACGCGATCGCGAGCGTCGTGACGGTCGCCTGCGCGGCCCGCTGCACGGCATCCCAGTCGTGCTGAAGGACAACATCAACGCCGCGCCGATGGCCACCACGGCCGGCTCGCTGGCGCTGCAGGGCTTCCGCCCGGACGACGCCTATCTGGTACGTCGCCTGCGCGAGGCCGGTGCCGTGGTGCTGGGCAAGACCAACCTCAGCGAATGGGCCAATTTCCGCGGCAATGATTCGGTGTCCGGCTGGAGCGCGCGCGGCGGCCAGACCCGCAATCCCTACCGCCTCAGCCATTCGCCCTGCGGCTCCAGCAGCGGCAGCGCAGTGGCCGTAGCCGCCAACCTCGCCAGCGTGGCGATCGGCACCGAAACCGACGGCAGCATCGTCTGCCCGGCTGCGGTCAATGGCGTGGTCGGCCTGAAGCCGACGGTCGGCCTGGTCAGCCGCGACGGCATCATCCCGATTTCCTTCAGCCAGGACACCGCCGGGCCGATGACACGCAGCGTCGCCGATGCCGCCGCCGTGCTGACCGCCATTGCCGGTCGCGATGACGCCGACCCGGCCACCGCAACCATGCCCGGCCGCGCGGTCTACGACTACACCGCGCGCCTGGACCCGCAGGGCCTGCGTGGCAAGCGCATCGGCCTGCTGCAGACGCCCCTGCTGAAGTACCGCGGCATGCCGCCACTGATCGAACAGGCCACCACCGAGCTGCGCCGCGCCGGCGCAGTGGTGGTGCCGGTGGAACTGCCCAACCGGGGCGCCTGGGCCGAGGCCGAACGCAGCGTGCTGCTGTACGAGTTCAAGGCCGGCCTGGAGCGCTACCTCAGCACCCATCGCGCGCCGCTGCGCAGCCTTGCCGAACTGATCGCCTTCAACCAGGCACACAGCAAGCAGGAACTGGGCCTGTTCGGCCAGGAACTGCTGGTTGAGGCAGATGCCACCGCCGGCCTGGCCGACCCGGCCTACATCCGCGCGCGGACCGATGCGCGCCGCCTGGCCGGCCCGGAAGGCATCGATGCCGCCCTCGCCGCCCATCAGCTCGATGCACTGGTGGCACCGACCACGGGCGTGGCGTGGCCGATCCGCAGTGACGGTGACGACTTCCCTGGCGAGAGCTACAGCGTTGCCGCCGTAGCCGGCTATCCCAGCCTCAGCGTGCCGATGGGGCAGATCGATCGCCTTCCGGTCGGCCTGCTGTTCATGGGTACCGCCTGGAGCGAACCGAAGCTGATCGAGATGGCCTATGCCTACGAACAGCGCACCCGCGCACGACGGCCGCCGCACTTCGATACTGACGCGCTGATCGACGCTGGCGAGCCTTGATCGGCGTGGTAGTGCCGGCCGCTGGCCAGCAGATCCCGGGGCGCCGGCCAGCGGCCGGCACTACCGATCCGCAGGCTCCTCCGGCACGATCGCCGCCTCACCATCTTCCGCACCCGGCGACCGTACATCCGCGGTGCGTGCGCGAGGTCCTCGCGGCATGTCCAGTTCGTCTTCGTGCTGCACGCGCGCACGCACCTGCGGCAACGACTGCGGATGCTCGCGCGCCAGGAAATCCAGCATCCGCTCTCGTACCAGGCAGCGCAGGTCGAAGGCATCACCGGAACTGCGTGCGCTGACCAGCAGGCGGACCTGGATTGCCCGTTCGCTGGTTTCGGTCACCTGGGTCACGCAGACCCGCCCATCCCACAGCGCCTCACCACGGCAGATGCGCTCCAGCTCGGTGCGGATCGCCGCGATCGGGGCGCGGTAGTCCAGCCACAGGAACGCCGTGCCGAGCAGATCGGCGCTGCGCCGCGTCCAATTCTGGAACGGGTTCTCGATGAACCAGGTCAGCGGCACCACCATGCGTCGCTCATCCCAGATGCGGACCACGACGTAGCTGCTGCCGATCTCCTCGATACGGCCCCACTCGCCTTCGACGATCACCACGTCATCCAGCCGGATCGGCTGCGTCACCGCAATCTGCAGGCCAGCGATCAGGTTGCCGAACACCGGCTTGGCCGCGATGCCGGCCACCAGGCCGATCAGGCCTGCCGATGCCAGCAGCGCGGTGCCGATCTTCTGCACCATCGGGAACGTCAGCAGTACCAGCGACGCGCCCAGCACGATGATGCCGCCCATCAGCACACGGCTGAGCACCCGCGTCTGGGTCTGGATGCGGCGCGCCTCCAGGTTGTCGGAGACATCGATGGGATGGCTGCGCAGGATCGCGCGCTCGCCCGCCGCAACGCCCCGAACCAACAACCAGATGAAGCAGGCAGTCAGGGCGATGTGCAGCACGCGCAGCAGTTGATCGAGTGTGTGTTCCGGCAATGGCGTGGCCTGCAGCGCCGGCACCAGCAACAGCAGGGGCAGTGCAAGGGCCAGCGGCGGTCCGATCACCCGGCCAATGCGCGCGCGGCGCCGGTCACGCCCGCGCAGGCGGCGGTACAGTGCCAGTACGACCCAAGCGCCCAGGCCACCGACCACCAAAGCGGTTCCGATCGGCCACAGATACTGCTGCAGGTGTTGCCATATCACTGCGCATTCTCGCTGTCTGCATCAAGGAGCCAGCGTGGCGCATGCACCATGAGCGCGATGTCAGCCGTTCGTAAGCAGAATGTAGGCGGGGGTGTTCGGCAGGGCTGCGCCCTGCACCCGCGGTAGTGCCGGCCGCTGGCCGGCAACCTCAACAGCAACAGCAAAAGCAAAGGCCGGTTTACTGCGGGATGGCAGGGTGGGGCCGGTTGCGGGGGACGCCGTGAATCCGTCCCTGGAGGCTTGGGCGCGCCATCCATGGCGCTTACACCCCCGCAACCGGCCCCCCCCCCCCCCGCCCCCCCCCCCCCCCCCCCCCCCCCCCCCCCCCCCCCCCCGCCTTCGACAATTTCCCGCCGCTGTTGGTGGGTGTCGACCTTGGTCGACACGTAGATCCACGCCATGCGTGGATGCTCTTCAAATTCAATTCGAAATATTCGATTCCGATGGAGATTCATCCACGCATGGCGTGAATCCTTCAGACACCGGACAACTGTCGAAGGCGGGGCGGTGTCGGATTGCGGGGTGTCCGCGGCATGGATGCCGCGGCCAAGCCTACAGGGACGTACTTGCGGCGTCCCCGCAATCCGACACCGCCCCGCCAACCCACGGATAGCCCGCTTTTGACGTTGACTTTGATGTTGACGTTGATTCGGCAGGTGCAGGGCGCAGCCCTGCCGAAACACACTTACCGCACCTGTTCCTGCTTGCGCACGATCGCCATCGCGATCTCCAGCGACTGCTCGTAGTTCAACCGCGGGTCCACCGTCGAACGATAGGCGCGCTCCAGGTCACGCTCGGTCAGCTCACGCGCGCCACCGGTGCACTCGGTCACGTCTTCGCCGGTCAGCTCCAGGTGCACGCCGCCCAGGCGCGTGCCTGCGGCCGCATGCAGATCGAACGACATCTCCACTTCGCCACGCACGTTGTCGAAGCGCCGCGTCTTGAAGCCGTTGGCGGTGCTCTCGGTGTTGCCATGCATCGCATCGCACACCCACAGCACGCGACGACCGTCGCGCTTGACCGCATCCAGCAGCGGCGGCAGCTTCTGCGCGATCTGCGACGCCCCCATGCGATGGATGAAGCTCAGGCGGCCCGGCTCGTCATGCGGATTGAGCACGTCGATCAGGCGCAGCAGCTGGTCCGGGGTTACCGACGGGCCCACCTTGATCGCAATCGGGTTGCGCACGCCACGCAGGTATTCCACGTGCGCGCCATCGAGTGCGGCCGTGCGCATGCCGATCCACGGATAGTGCGTGCTCAGGTTCAACCAGCCCTGCTGGCGCGGCACCTGGCGGGTCAGCGCCTGCTCGTAGGGCAGCAGCAACGCTTCGTGCGAGGTGTAGAAATCGATGCGGTTGAGGTTGTGCACGCGGGCCCCGGCCAGGGTCTCCATGAAGTGCACCGCATCACCGATTGACGCCACCATCTTCTGGTACTCGGCGGCCAGCGGCGAATGGCTCACCCATTCTAGGTTCCAGTACTCGGGGTGGTGCAGGTCGGCGAAACCGCCGTCGATCAGCGCACGCACGAAGTTCATGGTCATCGCCGAGTGCGCGTGGGCCTGCAGCATCCGCTTCGGATCCGGCAGCCGCGCCGCTTCGGTGAAGGCCGGCGCGTTGATGACATCACCGCGATAGCTGGGCAGGGTCACGCCATCACGGGTTTCGGTATCGGCCGAACGCGGCTTGGCGTACTGGCCGGCAAAGCGGCCGACGCGGATAACCGGCTGGCGCAGGCCGTGCACCAGCACCAGGCTCATCTGCAACAGAACCTTCAACCGGTTGGAGATGGTTCCCGACTCGCAGTCGCTGAAATTCTCGGCGCAGTCCCCGCCCTGCAGCAGGAAGCGCTTGCCCTCCTGGGCGTCGGCCAGCTGCTGCTTCAGCGCCAGGATCTCCCAGGAGGTCACCAGCGGCGGCAGCCGCTTCAGTTCGTGCAGGGCCGCGTCCAGCGCCACCGGATCGGGATAGATCGGCATCTGCAGCGCGGTCTTGCCACGCCAGCTCTCCGGCGACCAGGCAGCGCCAGCGGCGGTCGCAGCGGGTTCGGGGACGGGCGGAACGGCGGACAGGCTCATTGCAGACTTCCGGGGTGGGGGGCCGTCATGGTCGCATCGCCAGCCGCTGCCGCAAAGGCCCAACCGGTCCGGCGCGGCCGCCTGAACGGCAGAGAAAGGCCGACGCGAGCAGCCAGATCGAGCATGGTCAGCCGCCCGGGACAAGCGCATGATTTGTTACGGAGTAACACTCTCATGTCATGGACCAGCCCCTTCCACGCCCTGCCATCACTCTTCCCATCATGAAGCCCTCGCCCCTCGCTACCGGCATCACCTTCGCCCTGGCCCTGGCCAGCCTGCCCGCCTTCGCGGCCTCCACCGATGACGACAGAACCTCGGTCAAGGACCTGGATACGGTCACCGTCAGTGCTCAGCTCGACCAGGCCCGCAACGCCCTGTCACCGGACATCGGCAGCAGCCAGTACCAGATCACCGCCGAGGACATCCAGAAGCAGCCGCTGGGCGCTTCCGCCCCGCTCAGCCAAGTGCTGCTGCAGGCCCCGGGCGTGGTCCAGGACTCCTACGGCGGCGTGCACGTGCGCGGCGACCACGCCAACCTGCAGTACCGCATCAACGGCGTACTGCTGCCCGAATCGATCTCCGGCTTCGGCCAGACCCTGGATGCGCGCACCATCAAGAGCATCCGCCTGATGGACGGCGCGCTGCCGGCGCAGTTTGGTGAGCGTACTGCTGCGGTGGTCGACATCACTACCCGCAGTGGCGCCGCGCTGGGCAACGGCGGCAGCGCCGGGCTGACCGCGGGCTCATTCGGCAAGGTCAATCCGAATGCCTCCTGGTGGGGCTCACAGGGGCGCTGGAGCTGGTTCCTGACCGGCAACTACGACCAGAACGAGGTCGGCCTGGAGAACCCGACCAACTCACGCAGGCCGCTCCACGACGACACCCACCAG
Source organism: Stenotrophomonas sp. GW821-FHT09E08 (assembly GCF_059416125.1). Taxonomy (NCBI): domain Bacteria; kingdom Pseudomonadati; phylum Pseudomonadota; class Gammaproteobacteria; order Lysobacterales; family Lysobacteraceae; genus Stenotrophomonas; species Stenotrophomonas sp. GW821-FHT09E08. Next base: position 17,147 of record NZ_JBWKOO010000019.1, on the reverse strand, counting down.
GGCAAGGCGTTCGCCGACCTCACTTATCTGGTCAACGAGAACACCCGCCTGAGCGTGTTCGCCGGCTTCGCCAACAACCGTTTCCAGATTCCGGTCAACCCCGGCCAGACGCCACAGTTCGGCTACCTGGACACCACCACCTTCGACTCCAGCCAGCTGGATGAGACCCAGCGCGAGACCACCCGCTTCGGCATGCTGGTGCTGCAAGGCACGTTGGGCAGCACCGCCTACCAGCTGTCCGCCGGCCAGCGCTACAGCGATGTCGGCTTCAATCCCGACGTGGCCGGCGACCTGGTGTTCAGTGGCGTCGCCTCGCAGGTCCAGCGCAGCAACCGCGCCAACACCCTGCAGGCCGATTTCTCGACGCCACTGGGCGACAACCACACCCTGCGCTACGGCCTGTACGGCAACTACGAGAACGCGCGGGCCAGCAACGACAGCTGGGTGTTCCCGGTCGGCGCCGACGGCCAGCAGTCCAGCACCACGCCACGGCTGATTCCCGATCGCAGCGCGTTCCACGCCAGTACGCTGGCGCTGTACGTGCAGGACGAATGGAAGATCGGCGACGACTGGACCGTGAACTACGGGCTGCGTGGCGACCACTACAAGGCCTTTGGCCACACCGAGGGCCAGCTCAGCCCACGCGTGGGTGTGGTCTGGAATGCCAGCAGCAGCACCACCGTGCACGCCGGCTACTCGCGCTACTTCACGCCACCGGCCAGTGAACTGATCGCCAGCAGCGACATCGCCCTGTACGACGGCACCAGCAACCAGCAGTCCAGCGCAGGCAACAGCACGCCACTGGCCGAACGCAGCGACTACTACGACATCGGCGTCTCCCAGCAGCTGGGCGAGCACCTGACCCTGGGCCTGGACGCGTACGACCGCCGTGTTGCGCGGCTGCAGGATGAAGGCCAGTTCGGCGCCGCGTACATCTATTCGACGTTCAACTACCGCCGCGGCCACATCCGTGGCCTGGAGTTCAGTGCCGACTACAGCAACGGCCCGTTCAGCGCCTACGTCAATGCCGCCCTGAGCAAGGCGATCGGCACCGACGTCATCACCGGCCAGTACAACCTCGATCCCGAGGCGCTGGCCTACGTGGCCAACCACTGGATCCACCTGGACCACGACCAGAAGCTGACGTCGTCAGGCGGCTTCAGCTACGCCTTCGCCGGCCACAACCGGATCGGTGCCAACTACGTGTTCGGCAGCGGGTTGCGTTCGGATGTCGAGGGCGTCCCCAACGGTGGAGAGCTGCCGTCATACCTGCAGGTGAACCTCAGTGCAGGACATGACTTCAATGCCGACAGCGGCCATCCACTGCACGTGCAGCTGGCGGTGATCAACGCACTGGACCGCAGCTACCAGCTGCGCGATGGCGGTGGCGTGGGCGTCTTCGCACCACAGTGGGGGCCGCGCCGCGGCGCCTACCTGAGCCTGCAGCAGGACTTCTGAGGTAGTGCCGGCCGCTGGCCGGCATTCCCACGGTGTGCCGGCCAGCGGCCGGCACTAACCTGCTTTCAGCGCTTGACCTTGCGCAGCGACACCACCAGTGCCCACAGCGCCAGCAGCACGAACCACACGCCCGACCACATCGGCATGGTCAGGCCCAGGAAGGTCCAGTCGATGTTGCCGCAGTTGCCGGTACCGGTCAGCACCGTGCGGAACACTTCCAGCGGCCCCATGGTCTCGCTCAGAAAGCTCAGCGGCGGGCCACAGGTGGCGCCCATTTCCGGCGGCAGCATCTGCACGTAGACGTGGCGGGCAGCGATGCCGACGCCCACCGCCGCGGCAATGAAAGCCAGCACGCCATAGGTCGCGCGGCCAGCGCGGTTGGACGGCCCGTGCAGTGCACCGATCAGGAACAGCAGGCCGAGTGCGGCGAACGCCAGGCGTTGGAAGATGCACAGCGGACACGGCTCCAGCCCCATCTTCAGCTGCAGGAAGATCGCGTAGCCAAGCAGGCCCGCGCAGATCAGGAAGCCCAGGAAGAACTGGGCGCGGAAGGGCCAGCGCAATGGATTCATCGTCAACGCTCAAACGGATCAGGCGCCAAGCGTAACCGAGAGTGCGCGCCATTCGAACCGCTGCAGGTGACGCCTGTCGGAACGGTATGGGTCAGACGCTCTTTGCGAACGCAAAGGGCCCGGACCCGCTGTGCTACGGGCATGGGGTCAGAGCCCTTTCCTGCGGAAAGGGATCCGCCCCCTGGAAACGCAAAAGCCCGGCAGAGGCCGGGCTTTCGCTGTGTCGCGTTGGAGCGGTCCGATTACTCGGCCACTGCCTCGGCCACGACCGGACGGTCAACCAGCTCGACGTAGGCCATCGGCGCGTTGTCGCCGGCGCGGAAGCCGCACTTCAGCAGGCGCAGGTAGCCGCCCGGACGATTCGCGTAGCGCGGGCCCAGGATGGTGAACAGGTTGCCCACGGCTTCGTTGTCGCGCAGACGGGCGAAGGCCAGACGGCGGTTGGCGACGGAGTCGACCTTGGCCAGGGTGATCAGCGGCTCGGCAACGCGGCGCAGTTCCTTGGCCTTCGGCAGGGTGGTCTTGATCAGCTCGTGCTTGAACAGCGAGGCGGCCATGTTCTTGAACATCGCTTCGCGGTGGGCGCTGGTACGGCTGAACTTACGGCCAGACTTCTGGTGACGCATGGTGATATTCCTTGGTTAATGATGTGGCTGTGCGGATCGTTGTCGCCTTCATGGCGTTGCTGCGCGGACTGCGGTTGGTCCTGGCCATCCATCCTGGACGACCTGCCCGCGAACCTTCGTTCGTCGTGGCGGTGTTGCCTGGGTGCAATGGCCCCGCCGTTGCCGACGGGGCCATGCGGTCTTGCAGAAAGGCGTTATCAGCCCAGCATGCCGTGGCTGGCGACGCCGGCCGGCGGCCAGTTCTCCAGCTTCATGCCGAGTGACAGGCCACGCTGGGCCAGCACTTCCTTGATTTCGGTGAGCGACTTCTTGCCCAGGTTCGGGGTCTTCAGCAGCTCCACTTCGGTCTTCTGGATCAGATCGCCGATGTAGTAGATGCTTTCGGCCTTCAGGCAGTTGGCCGAACGCACGGTCAGCTCCAGATCGTCGATCGGGCGCAGCAGCACCGGATCCACGCCGTTGTTGGCCGGCTTCGCCGCACCGCGGTCGCGGTGGGTGAAGTCACCGAACACCGACAGCTGGTCGCTGAGGATGTCGGCGGCGGTGCGCACGGCTTCCTCGGCATCGATGGTGCCGTTGGTCTCGATATCGATGACCAGCTTGTCCAGGTCGGTACGCTGCTCGACGCGGGCCGCTTCCACGGCATAGGCGACGCGGCGAACCGGCGAGAACGAGGCATCCAGGACCAGACGGCCGATGGCACGGGTTTCTTCGTCCGGACGACGACGCGCGGCAGCCGGCTGGTAGCCGAAACCACGTTCGATCTTCAGACGCATGTTGACTGCCGTGTCCTTGGTCAGGTGGCAGATGACATGGTCGCCGTTCAGGATCTCCACATTGTGGTCGACCTTGATATCGGCAGCGGTGACAACGCCCGGGCCCTGCTTGGACAGGGACAGGGTGGCGCTGTCGCCGGAGTGCATACGGATGGCCACGTCCTTCAGGTTCAGCAGGACTTCGAGCACGTCCTCCTGCAGACCCTCGACCGTGGTGTACTCATGCAACACGCCGTCGATTTCGACTTCCGTGATGGCGAAGCCCGGGATGGACGACAGCAGCACGCGACGCAGGGCATTACCCAGCGTATGCCCGTAACCCCGCTCCAAAGGTTCGATAACGACCTTTGCACGGGTGTCGGTAAGGCGTTCGATCTGCGGACCGCGAGGACGCAGAACCTGGTTGGCGGTAACCGTCATGTTGCGGGTTCTCCTAGTGAACCCCCGGCCGTCGCCGGGGGCTCTCCAATGTGAATTACTTCGAATACAGCTCGACGATCAGCGCTTCGTTGATGTCCGCGGGCAGATCCGAACGATCCGGAACAGCCTTGAAGATGCCGGTGAACTTACCGGAATCCACTTCAACCCACGACGGGCTCAGGTCATGCTGGGCGGCGACGGTCAGGGCTTCCTGGACGCGCAGCTGCTTGGCAGCCTTTTCAGACAGGGCGATGGCGTCGCCAGCCTTGACCTGGTACGAAGCCAGGTTGACCGACTTGCCATTCACGGTGACGCCGCGGTGCGACACCAGCTGACGGGCAGCCGGACGGGTCACGGCGAAGCCCATGCGGTAGACGACGTTGTCCAGGCGGGTTTCCAGCAGCTGCAGGAGGTTCTCGCCGGTGTTGCCCTTCTTGGTCGAGGCCTTCTTGTAGTAGTTGCGGAACTGACGCTCCAGCAGGCCGTAGATACGCTTGACCTTCTGCTTTTCACGCAGCTGGGTGGCGTAGTCGGACAGCTTGCCCTTGCGGGCAGTGGCGCCGTGCTGGCCGGGCTTCTGCTCCAGCTTGCACTTGGAGTCCAGCGCACGCGCCGGGCTCTTCAGGGACAGGTCGGCGCCTTCGCGACGGGCGAGCTTACAGGTAGGACCGATATAACGAGCCATTTCTTATCGCTCCCTTTAGACGCGACGCTTCTTCGGCGGACGGCACCCGTTGTGCGGGATGGGCGTCACGTCGATGATGTTGGTGATCTTGTAGCCGACGTTGTTCAACGAACGCACGGCCGACTCACGGCCCGGACCCGGACCCTTGATGCGGACTTCCAGCGACTTCACGCCGTAGTCCAGCGCAGCACGACCGGCCTTTTCGGCAGCCACCTGGGCAGCGAACGGGGTCGACTTGCGCGAACCGCGGAAGCCAGCGCCACCGGAGGTCGCCCACGACAGAGCATTGCCCTGGCGGTCGGTGATGGTCACGATGGTGTTGTTGAACGAAGCGTGGACGTGGGCGACGCCGTCGGTGACGACGCGCTTGATCTTCTTCTTGGTTTTAGCAGCGGGCTTAGCCATTTATAGGTCCCTTACTTCCTGATCGCCTTGCGCGGGCCCTTGCGGGTGCGGGCGTTGGTACGGGTGCGCTGGCCACGCAGCGGCAGGCCGCGACGGTGACGCAGGCCGCGGTAGCAGCCCAGGTCCATCAGGCGCTTGATCGCGATGCCGATTTCACGGCGCAGATCGCCTTCCACGATGTACTTGCCGACTTCGGCGCGCAGGCGCTCGATTTCCGGCTCCGACAGATCGCGGATCTTGGTGGTCGAAGCAACGCCTGCGACTTCGCAGACCTTCTTCGAACGGGTACGGCCGATGCCGTAAATGCTTTGCAACCCGACCCAGACGTGCTTCTGGGCTGGCAGGTTGACGCCTGCAATACGCGCCATGACGCGGTTCTCCAGCTGAGTGATGGCCGACAGCGCGCCTCGGGCACGCCAATCCGGCAGGATGGATCAAAAAAGTGAACTAGCGATACTAACAAGGTTCCGGTTTACATGGAAGCCCGTGAAACCATTGGTTTCATGAACCCGGCCTGGGGAGTGTGCCCAGGCTCCGGCGCCGGATGCGGTTGATCCTGGGGTTTCCCCCGGGGTCGCCCGCGCTACTCCAGCGCGAGACCACCTCATCACACCCCCACCCGGAACCGCTGCGGGGGCCGCCCTTCGTTTGTGTGGCCGGAGTCCGCGAAGCGGAGGGACCATCACGTCAGGAAGACGAAAGTATAACAGGCCAATCAGCCGCGGGCAAAACCGCCGCGGTTGCCGCCCTTCAGGTTGGCCTTCTTCAACAGGCTCTCGTACTGGTGCGACATCAGGTGCGCCTGCACCTGGGCAATGAAGTCCATCACCACCACCACCACGATCAGCAGCGACGTGCCGCCGAAGTAGAACGAGGCGTTCAGCTGCGTGCGCATCAGTTCCGGCAGCAGGCAGACGATCACCAGGTAAGCCGAGCCGGCCGCGGTCAGGCGGGTCAGCACGCCATCGATGTAATCAGCAGTGGCCTTGCCCGGACGGATGCCCGGAATCAGCGCACCCGACTTCTTCAGGTTGTCGGCGGTTTCCTGCGAGTTGAACACCAGCGCGGTGTAGAAGAACGCGAAACCGGTGATCAGAGCGGCGAACACGATCATGTGCAGCGGCTCGCCCGGACCGAGGGCGTTGGCCACCTTCTGCAGGATCTGGCCGGTGCTGCTCTGGTTCGCAGCCTGGCCGGACCACATCGCCAGGGTGGCCGGGAAGGCCAGCAGGCTCGAGGCGAAGATCGCCGGGATGACGCCGGCCATGTTGAGCTTCAGCGGCAGGAACGAGGTCTGGTTCATGTACGCGTTGCGACCGCCCTGGCGGCGCGCGTAGTTCACCGTGATCCGGCGCTGGCCACGCTCGACGAACACCACGAAGAAGGTGAAGGCGAGCACGACGATGGCGATCAGCAGCAGCTGGATGAACTGGATGTTGCCGTCGCGGTAGGCGTCGAAGGTGTGGATGACCGCACCCGGCAGGCCGGCCACGATACCGGCGAAGATGATCAGCGACACGCCGTTGCCGATGCCGCGCTCGGTGACCTGCTCACCGACCCACATCAGGAACATGGTGCCGGCGGTCAGCGCGACCACGGCGGTGAGCACGAAGCCCATGCCTGGTGCGTACACGACCGGAGCGCCCGACGGCGAGACCTGGCCCTGCAGGGCCAGCGCGATCGAACCGCCCTGCACCACTGCCAGCAGCACGGCGCCGATGCGCGAATACTGGGTGATCTTGCGGCGACCGGACTCACCTTCCTTCTGCATCGCCTTCAGGGCGGGGAAGATGTGCACGGCCAACTGCATCACGATCGATGCCGAGATGTACGGCATCACGTTCAGCGCGAAGATGCTGAAACGGTGCAGGGCGCCGCCCGAGAACATGTTGAACATGTCCACGATGCCGCCGCCCTGCTGTTGCATCATGGCAAGCATGGCATCGGGATTGACCCCCGGCACCGGCACATAGCAGCCGATGCGATAGACGATCAAAGCCCCGACGACGAACAGCAAACGTTGGCGAAGTTCAGTGAACTTGCCCATTCCGCCCGCGAGGTTACCGATGCCAGCTTGCGCCATGATTTTCTTACTCCGTTACGCTGCCGCCGGCAGCTTCGATCGCGGCCTTGGCACCAGCCGTGGCAGCGATACCCTTCAGGGTGAACGCCTTGGTCACTTCGCCCTTGACGACGACCTTGGCCTTCTTTGCAGTGCTCGGGACCAGCTTGGCAGCACGCAGGGCGGCGAAGTCGATCTCACCGGCCGGCAGCTTGTCCAGCGCGTACAGCAGCACTTCAGCGGTGTCCTTGGCGATCGGCGAACGGAAGCCGATCTTCGGCAGACGACGCTGCATGGGGGTCTGGCCGCCTTCGAAGCCAGCCTTGATCTTGCCGCCACCCTTACGGGCGAACGAACCCTTGTGGCCGCGGCCGGCAGTCTTGCCCAGGCCCGAGCCGATACCGCGACCGACGCGGGTGCGCTCGGTGCGGGCGCCCGGTGCCGGGCTCAGTTCATTGAGACGCAGAGTCATGATCGATTACTCCTCAACCTTGACGAGGTAGTGAACGGTGTTGATCAGGCCGCGAACCTGCGGGCTGTCCTTCAGTTCACGCACATCGTTCAGCTTGTTCAGGCCCAGAGCACGCACCGACAGGCGGTGACGCGACTGAGCACCACGCAGGCCACGCACCAGACGCACCTTCACAGTCTTGTTGGACTCATTAGCCATGGTTGAGTTCCTCCACCTTCTTGCCGCGCTTGGCCGCGATGCGAGCCGGCGACTGCGCAGCAGACAGGCCCTTCACGGTGGCACGCACCAGGTTGATCGGGTTGCGCGAACCGGTGGCCTTGGCCAGCACGTTCTTCACGCCAACCGCTTCCAGCACGGCGCGCATGGCACCGCCGGCGATGACGCCGGTACCTTCGGAAGCCGGCTGCATGAACACGCGGGCTGCGCCGTGACCATCCTTGATGGTGTGCCACAGGGTGCCGTTGTTCAGGTCAACGCTGACCAGGTTCTTGCGAGCCTGTTCCATCGACTTCTGGATGGCGACCGGCACTTCGCGGGCCTTGCCATAACCGAAACCGACCTTGCCTTCGCCGTCGCCGACAACAGTCAGGGCGGTGAAGGTGAACTGGCGGCCACCCTTGACGGTCTTGCTGACGCGGTTGACCGCGACCAGCTTTTCGATCATGCCGTCGTCGACTTTCTCTTCGCGGTTACGGTCGCGATCGCGACCCCGCTGCTGACGTTCTTCTGCCATCTTGATTCCTTGGTTGTTTGGGTATGTACGGCTCGAGGCCGCTTATGGTTGTGGAGTGACGCGTTGACCCGGTGGGCCGCTGCAGAAGAGCGGCGCCGTCCAGCCTCACTCAGGCTGGCGAGCAGGCGGGCAGGAGACCAGAGGTCCCCTGCCCTTGTCCCTTAGAACTGCAGGCCGGCTTCGCGGGCGGCTTCTGCCAGGGCCTTGATGCGGCCGTGGTAGCGGTAGCCCGAACGATCGAAGGCAACCTTCTCGACGCCGGCGGCCTTGGCGCGCTCGGCAACGATACGGCCAACCTTGGCAGCAGCATCAGCGTTCTTGCCGTTCTTCAGGCCGTCCTTGATGTCGGCCTGGGTGGTGTTGGCAGCAGCCAGCACCTTGGAGCCGTCGGCGGTGAAGACCTGGGCGTACAGGTGCTGACCGGTGCGCAGCACCGACAGGCGGGCGACACCGAGCTCACGGATGTGGGCGCGGGTCGACTTGGCGCGACGCAGGCGGGCGATGTTCTTGTTCATTTTGATTATTCCTTGAAAGCTGAAGGATGGGCTTTTCCCTGAGGAGTCCGCACAGGGATGTGCGGGCTCTTGCGAGGGACTCGCACTTACGCCTTCTTGGCTTCCTTACGGATGATGACTTCGTCGGAGTACTTCACGCCCTTGCCCTTGTACGGTTCCGGCTTGCGGAACGCACGGATCTTGGCGGCGACTTCACCGACGACCTGCTTGTCAGCGCCCTGCACCAGGATTTCGGTCTGGGTCGGGGTGGTGATGGTGATGCCTTCCGGCGCCACGAACACGATCGGGTGCGAGAAGCCCAGCGACAGGCTGAGGTCCTTGCCCTGCATGGCGGCACGGTAACCCACGCCGACCAGCTCCAGCTTGCGCTCGAAGCCTTCGGAAACACCCTTGACCATGTTGGACAGGATGGCGCGGACGGTACCGGTCAGCGGGATCAGATCGACGCTTTCGGTGCTCAGGGTGGCAACGCCGTTCTCGACGTTGATGGCAATACCAGCCGGCTTGGCCAGCGACAGGGTGCCCTTCGGGCCCTTGGCGGTGACGTTGTCGTTCTGGACGTTCAGTTCAACCTTACCCAGGTCGATCGGCTTCTTGGCTACGCGGGACATAGTTCTACTCCTTTCGCCTTAGGCCACGAAGCACAGGACTTCGCCGCCGACGCCCAGCTGGCGCGCCTGCGCATCAGTCATGATGCCCTTGGAGGTGGAAATGATGGAGATACCCAGGCCGTTCATGACCTTCGGCAGCTCGCTCTTGCCGCGGTACTGGCGCAGGCCCGAACGCGAGAAGCGCTTCAGGGTCGCGATGACCGGCTTGCCTTCGAAATACTTCAGCACGATTTCCAGCTCGGACTTGTTGTTCTCGAGCGCGGTCACGCGCAGGTCGGTGATGTAACCCTCGTCCTTCAGGACCTGGGCGATCGCAACCTTGATCTTGGACGACGGGGCTTTCACCGTCTGCTTGCCAACCGCGGCCGCATTCTTGATGCGGACCAGCAGGTCGGCGATGGGATCAGTCATGCTCATATGAGTACCTTTGAGTGCACCGATATCCGCTTTCGCGAAAATCTGTTGTCTCCTGGAAACGGGCCAGGTCCCTTCATGCAGTGGGCCGGAAGCCCACCCCTACATCCCCGTTTGCGCAGGGTAAGACGCGGGAGTATACGCCAAAAGAGCCCGACTTGCGTCGGGCTCTTCGGGTTTTTTCGCAGAGGGAAAGCTGAACGCCCTGCCCTCCCGGTTCAGGAGCCCCCGAGGGGGCCCCTGATCGCAGGACCGGCTGGGATTACCAGCTGGCCTTGCGCAGGCCCGGAACGTCGCCACGCATGGTGGCTTCGCGCAGCTTGTTGCGACCCAGGCCGAACTTGCTGTACACGCCACGCGGGCGGCCAGACAGTTCGCAACGGCTGCGGTGGCGGCTCGGCGACGAATCGCGCGGCAGCTTCGACAGCTTGGTGGCGGCCTCGATCTTCTCTTCGTAGGTCGCGTCCTGCGAGGACACGATCTTCTTCAGAGCCGCACGCTTGACAGCGTACTTTTCAGCCAGCTTCTTCCGCTTGATGTCGCGGTTGACCATGGAGGTCTTTGCCATTTCGGTTTCCTCGACGGATCAGTTACGGAACGGGAACTTGAACGCTGCCAGCAGCGCCTTCGCTTCCGCGTCGGTCTTCGCAGTGGTAGTGATGGCGATATCCATGCCGCGGATCGCGTCGACAGCGTCGAAGTCGATTTCCGGGAAGATGATCTGTTCCTTCACACCCATGTTGAAGTTGCCGCGACCGTCGAAGGAACGACCGGAAACACCACGGAAGTCGCGCACGCGCGGCAGCGAGATGTTGATCAGGCGGTCCAGGAACTCGTACATCTTGTGGCGACGCAGCGTGGTCTTGCAGCCGATCGGCCAACCATCACGGATCTTGAACGACGCAACCGAGATACGCGACTTGGTGACAACCGGCTTCTGGCCGGAAATCTTGGTCATGTCGCCGACGGCGTTTTCCAGGATCTTCTTGTTGGTGGCCGCTTCGCCGACACCCATGTTCAGGGTGACCTTGACCAGCTTCGGCACTTCCATCGGATTGGTGTAGCCGAACTGCTTCATCAGCGCCGGCACCACTTCTTCCTTGTAAAACTTTTCGAGACGGGAAGTCATCTTCACATTCCTCAGGCGTCGAGCGCCTCACCGCTGGAGCGGAACACACGCAGTTTGCGTCCATCCTCCAGCACCTTGAAGCCAACGCGTTCGCCCTTGCCCGAAGCCGGGTTCAGCACATTCACGTTGGAGATATGGATCGACGCTTCACGCTCGACCACGCCGCCGGCAACACCTGCCTGCGGGTTCGGCTTGGTGTGGCGCTTGACGATGTTCACGTTGGCGACGACCACACGGTCGCCGTCGACGCGGACGATTTCGCCCTGCTTGCCCTTGTCCTTGCCGGCGTTGACGACAACCTGGTCGCCCTTCTTGATACGGTTAGCCATGATTATCTCCTGTCGCTCACAGCACTTCGGGAGCGAGCGAGACGATCTTCATGAACTTCTCCGAACGAAGTTCACGCGTCACCGGCCCGAAGATACGGGTACCGATCGGCTCCTGCTTGCTGTTCAGCAGAACGGCAGCGTTGCCGTCGAAGCGGATCAGCGAGCCATCGGCGCGACGCACACCCTTGCGGGTACGCACCACGACGGCGTCATACACTTCACCCTTCTTGACCTTGCCGCGCGGAATTGCATCCTTCACGGTGACCTTGATGATGTCGCCGATACCGGCGTAACGGCGCTTGGAACCACCCAGCACCTTGAAGCACATCACCTGCTTGGCACCCGAATTGTCCGCGACGTCAAGGTAGCTCTGCATCTGGATCATGATTCAGACTCCTTATTCAGCCGCACGCGTGATGACTTCCACCACGCGCCAGTTCTTGGTCTTGGACATCGGAGCAATCTCGGTCACGCGGACGACATCGCCTTCCTTGCAGGCGTTGTCGGCATCGTGGGCGTGCAGCTTGGTCGAGCGCTTGATGTACTTGCCGTACAGCGCGTGCTTGACCTGACGCTCAACCAGGACGGTAACCGTCTTGTCCATCTTGTTGCTGACGACACGGCCTTCGACCGTGCGCAGCGCCTTGTTTTCAGTATTGTCGCTCATAGCGGCCATCCTTACTTCGTGCTGCCGAGCAGGGTCTTGACGCGAGCAATCTCGCGACGGACCCGGCGGATGTCGTGTGTCTTCGGCAGCTGGCCGGTGACCTGCTGCATACGGACAGAGAACTGTTCCTTACGCAGGTCGATCAGGTGGGCCTTGAGTTCGTCAGCCGACTTTTCACGGAGAGTTTTGAGTTCCATCAGCGCACCGTCCGGGTCACGAAAGTGGTGGTGACCGAGAGCTTGGCGGCGGCCAGGCGGAATGCCTCGCGTGCCACGTCTTCGGTAACACCCTCGATTTCATAGATCATGCGGCCGGGCTGGATCTGGGCCACCCAGTATTCCACGTTGCCCTTACCCGAACCCATTCGAACTTCGATGGGCTTCTTGGTGATGGGCTTGTCGGGGAACACGCGGATCCACATCTTGCCGCCGCGCTTCACGTAGCGGCTGATCGAGCGGCGGGCCGCTTCGATCTGACGCGCGGTCAGCTGACCGTGGGCGGTTGCCTTCAGGCCGTATTCGCCGAAGCTGACAGCGTTGGCGCTCCAGCTCAGGCCTTCGTTACGGCCCTTGTGTACCTTGCGGTACTTGGTTCGCTTGGGTTGCAACATTGTCGTTACCTCGCTTCACGGGCCGGGCGCTGACGGTCACCACGGTCGCCGCGATCGTGACGATCGTTGCGCGACGGGGTGTCGTCCTGCTTTTCCTGGCCAACCTGGGAGAAATCGAAGACTTCGCCCTTGTAGATCCAGACCTTGATGCCGATGATGCCGTAGGTCGTCTTGGCTTCAGCGAAGCCATAGTCGATGTCGGCACGCAGGGTGTGCAGCGGCACGCGGCCTTCGCGGTACCACTCCGAACGGGCGATTTCTGCACCGTTGAGGCGGCCACCAACGTTGACCTTGATGCCCAGGGCACCCAGGCGCATCGCGTTGCCCACCGAGCGCTTCATGGCGCGGCGGAACATGATGCGACGCTCCAGCTGCTGCGCGATCGATTCGGCAACCAGCTGTGCGTCCAGCTCCGGCTTGCGCACTTCGGTGACGTTGATGTGCGCCGGGACGCCCATCATCTCGCTCACTTCCTTGCGCAGCTTCTCGATGTCCTCACCGCGCTTGCCGATCACCACGCCCGGACGGGCGGTGTGGATCGTCACGCGAGCGGTCTTGGCCGGACGCTCGATCAGGATCTTGCTGATGCCGGCCTGAGCCAGCTTCTTGCGCAGCATTTCGCGAACTTTCAGGTCGGCTGCCAGGTAACCAGCGAACTCGGCCTTGTTGGCGTACCACTTGGAGTTCCAGTCCTTGGAAATGCCGAGGCGGATACCAATCGGATGAACTTTATGACCCATGGTCTTTTCCTTATCCGCTTACTTGGCGGCGCCCACAACCACAGTGATGTGGCTGGTGCGCTTGAGGATGCGGGTACCGCGGCCTTTCGCCCGCGCCATGAAACGCTTCAGGGTCGGACCTTCATCAACCATGATGGTCTGAACCTTCAGCTCGTCGACGTCGGCGCCCTGGTTGTTCTCGGCATTTGCAATAGCCGACTCCACCACCTTCTTGATCAGGTGGGCAGCCTTCTTGTCCGAGAACTTCAGCAGGTTGACCGCACGCTCGGCCGGCAGACCGCGCACCTGGTCAGCGACCAGACGAGCCTTCTGCGGGGAGATGCGCGCAGTGCGCAGGATGGCTTTCGCTTCCATTGTCATCTCTCCTTACTTGCCCGACTTCTTGTCACCACCGTGACCCTTGAAGGTCCGGGTGATGGCAAATTCGCCGAGCTTGTGGCCGACCATGTTCTCGTTGACGAGAACCGGGATGTGGTTCTTGCCGTTATGCACGGCAATGGTGACGCCTACCATGTCAGGCAGGATCATCGAACGACGCGACCAGGTCTTGATCGGACGCTTGCTACCCGCAGCGGCAGCCACCTTAGCAACCAGGTGGTGATCGACAAACGGGCCCTTCTTGAGTGAACGTGCCATGGTCGATTAGCCCCTACGATCGCGGACGATGAACTGCTGAGTGCGCTTGTTATGGCGCGTCTTGTAACCCTTGGTCGGGACACCCCACGGGGTGACCGGATGCGGGTTACCCTGGCCGGCCTTCGCCTCACCACCACCGTGCGGGTGGTCAACCGGGTTCATGGCTGCACCACGAACGGTCGGGCGGACGCCGCGCCAGCGCTTGGCACCGGCCTTGCCCAGCTTTTCCAGGCTGTGCTCGTCGTTGCCGACTTCGCCGATGGTTGCGCAGCACTCGACAGGAACCTTGCGCATTTCACCCGAGCGCAGGCGCAGGGTGGCGTAGATGCCTTCACGAGCCACCAGCTGCACGGCCGCACCAGCGGCGCGAGCGATCTGAGCGCCCTTGCCGGGCTTCAGTTCGATGCAGTGGATGGTGGTACCAACCGGGATGTTGCGCAGCGGCAGGGTGTTGCCCGCCTTGATCGGGGCGTCCGAACCGGCGATCACCTGATCACCCGCCTTCAGACCCTTCGGGGCGATGATGTAGCGACGCTCGCCGTCGACGTAGCACAGCAGGGCGATGTGGGCGGTGCGGTTCGGATCGTATTCGATGCGTTCCACACGCGCCGGGATGCCCAGCTTGTTGCGCTTGAAGTCGATGATGCGGTAGTGCTGCTTGGCACCACCACCGACGTGACGCACGGTGATGCGGCCATGGTGGTTACGACCACCCGAGCGGCTCTGCGACTCGACCAGCGCGGCGTGCGGAGCACCCTTGTGCAGGTCGGGAGTGACCACGCGCACGGCCGAACGGCGGCCGGGGGAAGTGGGCTTGAATTTCATCAATGGCATGGGATGTACCTCAGGCCTTGGCCGTTACATCGATCGACTGGCCGTCGGCCAGGCGAACGTACGCCTTGCGCCAATCGCCGCGGCGGCCAGCACGGTTACGGAAGGACTTGTTCTTGCCCTTGACGTTGACCACGTTGACTGCTTCGACCTTGACGTCGAACAGCTGCTCAACCGCGGCCTTTACATCGGCCTTGGTGGCTTCGTTCGAAACTTCGAAGACATACTGGTTGGAGAGTTCCTGCAGGCGCGCGGTCTTTTCGGAGACACGCGGGGCACGCAGCACGCTGAAGATTTTTTCGTTGCTGTTCATGCCAGCCACTCCTCGACCTTCTTGACCGCGTCAGCGGTGATGACGACCGTGTCGGCACCGACCAGCGACACCGGATCCAGGCCCTGGACGTCACGCACCTGCACGTACGGCAGATTGCGGGCGGACAGGTACAGGTGCTCGGAGGCTTCTTCAGTGACGATCAGCGGGCGCTTGCCCACTTCCAGGCCGGCCAGCTTGGCGATCAGACCCTTCGTGTTGGTCACTTCGACATCGAAGGACTCCACGATGGTCAGACGGCCTTGACGGTTCAGCTCGGACAGGATCGCGCACATGGCGGCACGGTACTGCTTACGATTGACCTTCTGCTCGAAGCTGCGCGGCTTTGCCGCGAAGGTGACACCGCCGCCGACGAAGATCGGAGCCGTCAGTGCGCCATGACGCGCGCCGCCGCCCTTCTGCTTCTTCGACTTCTTGGTGGTACCTGCCACTTCGGAGCGAGTCTTCTGCGCCTTGGTGCCGGCGCGACCGGCGTTGCGGTAAGCAACGACGACCTGGTGGACCAGATCTTCGCTGAAATCGCGACCGAACACGGCGTCAGAGACCGAGACCTTGTTGTTGCTACCCGTGATAACGAGTTCCATCGTCATCTCTCCTTATGCCTTGCTCGCCGGACGGACGATCACATCGCCACCCGCCGCGCCCGGAACGGCGCCGCGAACCGCGATCAGACCGCGCTCCACGTCGACCTTGACCACTTCCAAGTTCTGGGTGCTCTGCTGCACCGCGCCCATGTGGCCCGACATCTTCTTGCCCGGGAAAACGCGACCCGGGGTCTGGCGCTGACCCAGCGAACCCGGCGCGCGATGCGACAGCGAGTTACCGTGGGTTGCATCGCCCATACGGAAGTTGTGGCGCTTGATGGTGCCCTGGAAACCCTTACCCTTGGTGACACCCTGGACGTCGACGATCTGGCCGACTTCGAAGATGTCCGCCTTGACTTCGCCGCCAACGGCGAAATCGCCGAGCTGCGCGTCTTCAACGCGGAATTCCCACAGGCCACGGCCCGCTTCCACCTTCGCCTTGGCGAAGTGGCCGGCTTCCGGCTTGTTGACCAGGGCAGCGCGACGCGCGCCGACGGTCACCTGCACGGCGCTGTAGCCGTCGGTTTCGACGGTCTTGATCTGCGCGATGCGGTTCGGGGTTGCTTCGATCAGGGTCACCGGGATGGAACGACCATCTTCGGTGAACACGCGGCTCATGCCAGCCTTGCGGCCCACGAAGCCCAACGAATACTTCTTCGTCATGGTCGTAGTCCTCAGGTCAGCTTGATCTGAACGTCGACGCCGGCAGCCAGTTCGAGCTTCATCAGCGCGTCCACGGTCTTGTCATTCGGGTCAACGATATCGAGCACGCGCTTGTGCGTGCGGGTCTCGTACTGGTCACGCGCGTCCTTGTCGACGTGCGGGGAGACGAGAACGGTATAACGCTCGATCTTGGTCGGCAGCGGGATCGGGCCACGCACTTGCGCGCCGGTCCGCTTGGCCGTCTCAACGATCTCGCTGGCCGAACGGTCGATCAGACGATGATCGAACGCTTTCAGCCGGATCCGGATCTTTTGGTCCGCCATGGCGGTAGGTTCCTTCGTTAAAAGAGCGACAGACAAAGCCTCTGGGTTGCTTTGCCCCATGAAATTCCTGAATACAGACGGCCCGCACTCCTGCAGGCCGACAAGGTCAATCCATGGACCTCAAAAACGTAGGCAGACCCGTTTCCCGGTCTGCCCAGACGTAGAAGCATAATGGCACGCAAGGCAGCTGTCAACAGTCTCCTGTTGACGCCGCCTGAATGGCATTGACCCTTCCTGGTCCGGGGAACACAAGGCACATCCTGTGCCTGCTTTCCCATTTTGATACGCCCCGATGCCCTACCCAGGCAACATCGGGGCGCAGATACTACCAGATTACTCGATGATCTTCGAGACCACGCCGGCGCCGACGGTACGGCCGCCTTCGCGGATGGCGAAGCGCAGGCCTTCGTCCATTGCCACCGGGTTGATCAGGGTGACGACCATCTTGACGTTATCACCCGGCATCACCATTTCGACGCCTTCCGGCAGCTGGGCTGCACCGGTGATGTCGGTGGTGCGGAAGTAGAACTGCGGACGGTAGCCGTTGAAGAACGG
>NZ_JBWKOO010000018.1:68236-92441 GCF_059416125.1 Stenotrophomonas sp. GW821-FHT09E08 | reverse complement strand
TGCGGCGAAGGGTCGCCAGGCAGGATCAGAAGGTTGCGGCTCTTTTAGAACCGTCCGTGATATCGGGGTAGAACCCCTTCGTGAGTCTCCTCACATATCCGTTCTATGTCGCCAAGAACAGTCTTGGCCGAAGCCAGTTCCAGCTGAATGCGCTCAAGTGCTCGCCTGAGGTCTTGGGTGTCCATCGCTTTGGTCATTCTTGATTGCTGATTGCGCTTGGCGGTCGGTTCGCTATTGAACGCATCAATTGCGAAGGGATCAAGACTCAGCGGGCACTTGGCTTCAGTGCCATTTGACGCATTGAGAAATCATTATCAGCAGCGTTGAGTAGCGGCATCTCGCCGGGCCCATAACCCGGAGGTCGCCCGTTCGAATCGGGCCACTGCTACCAGTTCACAAAGAGGTCACCATGCAGCTCACTGCCAACTTCAGCCTGGCCGAGCTGACGGTCACTGGCCGGAATTTGCCGAACGTTCCCAACGAGGCTGAGATCGCCAATCTTCGCCAGCTGGCACAGAAGATCCTGCAGCCACTGCGTGACGCGATCGGTAAGCCTGTGAGAGTGAATTCGGCCTTCCGATCTGAGGCGGTGAACCGAGCGGTGGGCGGCACGGCCACCAGTCAGCACCGTCTTGGCCAAGCCGCTGACATTCATGTTCCAGGGATGCCCTCGGTGGAGCTGGCCAGGACGATCGTGAGGATGGGCCTTCCGTTTGACCAGGTCATTGAGGAATTCGGCAGCTGGGTGCACGTGTCCTATGGCCCCCGCCATCGGCGGGAGCAGCTTGCCGCGGTGAAGGTTGGCGGTAAGACGGTCTACCGCAAGATTGATCTGAGGGAGCCATGAGCGAGCTACTTGCCAGCACCAAACTGTGGGTGGGTGCGCTGATCGCTGCGGCCACGGCTGCGCCGACGCCAGCCTCGCCGCTGTACCGCGAGTGGATCCACCTGGAGATGACCACGGCCTACCTCGGCGTTCCGTTCAATGTGCTGGTCGGCGCTGCAGCGGGCAGCCTGGTCGGCGTGTGGTATCACGGGTCCGAGAATCGGCGCGGTCTCGCTGCCTCGTTCCTGTCGAGCACGGTGCTGGCCGTGGGCGTCAGCGTGCTGGGCCCGGAGCTGACCGGCTACCGCTGGTCCAGCACCGGCGTGCATGCCTCTGCGGCGATGCTGCTGGGGTTTACCGCTCAGAACTGGGGACCTGAGCTCATCCGTAGTGCCGGGGCGCTGGTCAAACAGCTGATCCGGCGGTTCCTGCCCCCGAAGGAGGGCTGATCATGACGTATCACTTTTGGTCGGTGGCCGCGGTGCCAGCGCTGCTGGTGGTGTTCTTGACCGCGCTGTTTGGCCTCAACGATGTTCGGATCCGCGAGCTGCGCGTATTGGCCCGAGGCGAGGGCCTGGTTGAACTGGGCCTGGGCGCTTCGTTCGTGCTGATGGGCTGGATGAGCTTCACCCTGGGCATGGCCTGCCTGCTGGGGGCCAACCTCTACTCCTGGCGCGGCTGCCTGTTGATGTGGGGGATTGCTGGGGCTTTCGGCCTGGTCGGCAAGTTCGCCCCGTGGCGGAACTGGATCCGGCGGATTGGTTCAGCGGAGTTGCCGGCTACGGGAGGTGGGCAATGAGTAAACATTCATCAATGTTGGAAGTACTTCGGTGAGTACTGATGCCGAAGGTGTTCGTCGAAGAGAGCACGGTGAAAAGATCAGGATCTTTTCAATTCTTCTTTCAGTGTACGGGTAAGGCCTCCGTCGCGTTGAACCTTGTCGTCTGGCATCGCTGCAAGGAAGTCCGATAGCAGTCGGTAGGCATCGATGCCTGGCTGCTTTCTCAGCGCTGAAAGTAGGGGCCACAGTGATGTTGGTTAGGTCGGTTGCAATGTGCATGCGATCTTCGGCCTCCGCGCCGTCTAGCTCATGAGCAACTTCATCTTTCATCTCGCACTCCTATGTGGTTGTGCTGGTCGCAAGCACAGCGTACCCGCAAGGAGGGCGATGCCCAATTGTGACATTGAGCTCAGACCCATCTGCCGCGCCAGATTGAAGGTGAACAGGCGGAATCCCAACCAGCAGCAGTTCCAATACAGAGACCCGGCCAAGCGCCGGGTTTTTCGTTTCAAGCGCGGCCTAGGCCAGATCAGCCGAACGTCTGTCGTCCTGCCCGACAGGCTGGCCGCGCTTCCTCTTCAGGCAGATCCAGAAGGAGCAGGTATGTCCAACATCATCAACCTCGACTTCAAGGGGAGCGCCGTGCGCTTCACCGATGACGGCTGGTTCCATGCGACCTCGGCTGCCGACCGTTTCGGAAAGCGCGTCCAGCACTACCTGGACAACGCAGAGACTCAGGAATACATGGCTGAACTGACCCGTCAGCTAAATCACCGGGATTCCGGCGATTTGATCCGGGCGACTCGCGGCAGGGGCGGTGGCACCTGGTTCCACCCGAAGCTGGCGGTCCACTTCGCCCGATGGCTGAGCACGGAGTTCGCAGTCTGGTGTGATCTCCAGATTGATGAGCTGCTGCGGACTGGCCAGCGCCGAGCTATGTCGGTCTGGCAGCAGCTTCAGGCCGCCCAGGTAGCGGAGAAGGACTCTGCTGCCAAGGGCGCCTACGGATCGCGCTTGATGAACAACCGGAAGCGCGAGAAGGCTGGGCTGCAGCGCGAGTTGGCCAGGCTGGAGGCGCAGGTGGTGATGCCCCTGTTCCCGGCTGAGGCTGTGGCATGAACTGGGTAGAGGGCCTAGTGAGCATCGCTGCTGTCATCGGGCTGTGCGTCATCGTGGACGCGATGTGCACCACGGTGCGGTACTGGCTATCGGATCAGCGGCCCGAACCGCAACGGGATCGGCCCGCAGCAGTTCTATACGGCGGGCAGCACCGCGCTGATTCCTTCGAGCGACAACGCCGCCGTCTTCAATCAGCTCGGCATGACCGCGGTGGCCGACGTAACGGGGCACTGACAGCACAGCTCGCCATCACATCGCGGAGACGGCTGGTGCGGCCAGATAGCGGCCATGTGCTATTCCTCGCTAAGCATTGGCTCCATTGGAAACTCTCAGTAGAGCTTAAGAAAAACGCCCCTCGTGCTGAGGGGCGTAAGGAGTGCAGATGTGTCGCATGAGGTGGAATCTAGCGCTTTGTCTTTGCCACGGTGAAGGCCATGACTGCAGCAGCAGCGGCAAACATAAGGGCCAGGGGGGCGCTTAGATAGATGTCAGTCCATTCGTTGAATCTTCTTTCAATGGTGATCGCAATGAATCCGGAAACAAAGGCAACGCCGCCGCCCATTAGGAATGCCCTCCAGGGCGAGGCGCCGAAGAGTCCAGCTATGAGTGCGATTGCGGCGCAGTAAATGGAAATGGCCACGAGTTGAACCTCGGGAAGTAGTCAAGCGGTGGAGGCCATGATTGCTTGCTGCGTCGCAGGGGCCGACGATGAACTACTCTGGCTTCTTTGTGACACTGCGCGGCTTCTTGAAATCCCCGCCGCTACCGCCGCCGCCAGGATTGCTCGGACTCCCGACTGTTACTGTGCCTGTGCGTCCGCAACTTCCATAGCAACCACTACCTAGATTGGCGCCACCGGTTCCGCCGGTTCCTCCACCGCCGCCACCACCACCACCCCTGGGATTAGTTGTTTGTCTTTCCGGCTTCCCACCGAAGTACTGGCCGCTATCGGTTAATGTGTAGGTTACGCACGTCGTTCCGTTGCAGACCATTATTTTGTCGTTAACGTTGACGTACATCTGGTTTGGGGGCCAATATGTATGCCGTACGTCCCATGCCCAAGCTTCCAGAAAAGTCTTTGTAGCTATGCCTGGGTTAGGAGTCTCGAGGGAACATGCGCTGCATTCGACGGGGCCGAATAGCTCGGGCTCAGCTGCTTTGGCATACCACGCCCAAGCACAGAAGATAAGGAGTGCGGCGAGTAATGCGCTGCATACGTTGCGTCCGTTTGCCATTGAGAGTCGTCCTTACAATTATTGGCAGCAGTCTTTGTAGATTGCCTCGGCACGTTTGATGGCGTTCTGCTGCTGCGATGAGTTGAGTTCTTCCTTGTGGCGCTCAAGTAGTCTTTCTGACATTGCGTGTGGCATCGCACGACGCGCAGCCAAGTAATAGGCATAGGCCTCCGTTGGATTTCTATCAGTGATGATTCCATTGTTGTTGGCTTGAGCAAGGGATATGAGTGCGTCGACGCTCCCGCTGCTGGCAGCGGTGTTAAGGAAAGAGATCGAGTTCTTCTTCCAGTCGACTACTAATTCAGGATTGCGGACAGCATTGGCGGAGCCTCCGAAGGCCGATTCAGTATCGATTGTGTAGAGGAGCATCGCCTCAATCGAACCTTGCTTCGCTGCTTGAAGTAGCCATTTTCCAGGTGAGGAAAGTGCGGGATCTTTAAGGAGCTGCTCGCATTCACTGAGGCGACGTTCGGACGTTTCTAAAGCGTCCTGTTTGCTAAGTTGGTCTGGCAGTCGGGAGGCGGATTGCAATTCGCTTGGTGAGCCGGCATTTCGGCAATCCAATGCAGCGAGATAGATATCAAAAGTCGCTGTGCTATCGCCTGCGTTTGCGGCGTCCAAACGGGACTGGATGTATGATTTAGCGTCGCCTTCAGGGCGGAAGTCGCCGGTTCTAGAAATTGCGAATGCCTTTGCTCCGATTGGTTGGACATAGCGTGGATCGAGCTTTTTATCCCTTATCAAAATTGAACTAAATTTTGCCTCAGCCCTTAGGGGAGCTTCCTCACTGTTGTCGCGGGACGGGTTGCGGCGATCGTCGGGCGAGACGGGTGTCTTGTTGTTGAATGCAGCAGCAAGTAGTGCGCATAGCGTGATTAGGGAAACTGCTAACGCAGCCAGCGACACATTCTTCCAGTTCATGACGGGTGGCTCAGATGGAGTACTCATTCGGAATGCCCTGCGAACCGCTGAAAGATCTAGGCCTATTGAGGCTTTGGTAATTCGCATCTGTCGCTATAGGGCGGCTTGCACGTCTTTGCATCAATTCTCTTCCCAATACAACGGAGCCAGAAGCTAGTACCCCTAGTCTCTTCATCGCATTTGTTCAGTGTAGGTTCATTGTGAATTGCGGTTTGTTGGGCGTGCTCCAGCGGCTTCCGGTTGGTCAGAAAGTGGTTGCTGGCGCTTGGACGTGTCGCCGTTCTACGAGCACCAGCTGGCTGCGTAGGGAGAACCCCGGACGTCAGTGGGTGGTTGCCCGATAGTGCCCAGCCCCCGGCGCTGGCATTCTGACTGTGCCGGATCCGGGGCCGCAGGCAGCTCAACCCGGGGGCGCTTGAGCAGCGCCGCGCCGGCACAGAGGTGAGTCAAGCTCGACTCGCCCTCACTCGACAGCTTGGTCTGTACAGGCAGCCAAAAAGCAAAGCCCCCGCGTGAACGGGGGCCTGCTTGGACTGGCGGTGTCCTAAGAGCGAGACTTGATTACTTCACGTTCTCAGGGTTGTAGCCGTCCTTGAAATGGTACTCAACCAACACCCAGCCACTGTCGCGCCAAGTGTAGGCCCACGTTTCGATGGTTCCATCGGAATGCCGATTCGTGATTGTGATCTCCTCGCCTTGCTGGCCGGAGGCGGGTAGCGCCACAGGCGGACCCTCGGAGGCGGAACGCGCCGTGAATCGAGGAGCGATCTGCTTGAGAACTACCGAGATTTCTCCCGCAGAAGTAATAGGCGCATACGCTGGTGAGTGAGCCTTAACCCAATCTAAGACCGAAGTGGCTTCGACGGACCCTTTCAAGTATGTGGTCCGAGACTCGATAGTGGTGCTCGTCTTCAACGGCGCGGCATCAGCGCTGGAAACTACGGGGCTGGCAGATACACCAATCAAGAGCGCGATGCCGAAAGCGAGAGACTTCATTTGCACGATGAACTCCTTTCCTTAGAAAGCGATGTGCAGACAATCCAGCCTGCGGGTTGGACAGTACCATGCTCAACCGCACCGCGCTTGAACTCGGCACTGAACTTCCTACGCTTTGACATGAACACTCCTCATGGCCTGAATCGGCCTTCTTGTAAGTGTCCGTGAAAACGGGGGTGAACCCAGCGGATCAGGGAAGCCCTGGAGCTGCCCATAGCATCTGCAGCGGCCAAGCCCGGGTGAAGGAATTGATGGACGAAGAATGAGCGGAGTGAGGGCCGGTGCTCCCGGCTACTAATGAGTACTGGCTTTAAACCATTTTCCTCAATCGGGCATCCAACGGGAACTGCATCGACTTGCAGTTCAACAAGGAGCCCTCAATGGCAAAGCTTGACCGTGTCTGTCCTTACGCTCTTCTCGTACTGGCTGGTTTAACGTTTGTTCCGGCTGCTGTCGCAGAGACAATTGCAATTCCCTTCGAGCAGGGCAAAGATCATAGGATTTACGTCGAAGGCACGATCAACCAGTCGCGGCCTCTCAGGTTTTTGGTGGATACTGGGGCAGATGGTATGGCCGTCTCACTTGCTGCGCGAGATGCAGCCGCAATGAAAATTAATCGTCAAACTGAGAACATCGGTTCCGACGGAGTTTCCTTGGTGGACTACAGTGAGGAAAATGCGGTTTCTGTCGGTGATATGCATGCCGCAATGGGGGCGGTCATCATTGATTACAGGAATCGGCCTTTCGATGCGGTTCTAGGCTGGAAGTTCTTCGATGGGCGCGTTCTAGAGATCAACTATGATAAGAGGATTTTGTTTGTCCACAGCAGTTTGCCAGATACGGCGGGATACGCTCGGGTTAGCGCACGATGGATTGATAATGTGCCTGCCATTGATGTCGCTCTGCGCGAGGAGGATACTACTCTCCATGCATGGCTCTTGTTGGATACTGGGAGCAATGGGTCGATCGACCTTAGCTATGCATTCGCCTCCCGCCATCGTCTCAAAGACGTATTCACACGGACTGTAGGAACGTCGCGATTCAGCGGTAGCAGGGGCAACTGGATCCGTGCGATTAACGCACGTATTTCTGATGCGAGCATGTCTTTGCTCGGAAGCCAGGAGTTGAAGCTAAGTCAGCCGGAGGTCTCGTTCAGTATCGACGATGACGCGACTAGCGATGACGGCACGATTGGAAGCGAGATTCTCCAGAGATTTAACATTCTATTGGACACGAGGGCCGGGGCTGTCTACTTGCGTCCAAATGGAAACTTCCACAAGGACTGAGATGGCATTCGTATCCTTCCAGTCAGGGCGCTGCCGGGCGTCGATCCTGACCCCGGACAGTGATGTAGATGGACTGGAGGACGGACAATGACGATGACGACATACCACGTGGTTCAGAGCTACACCAAGGTCAAGACCCGGTTGAGCGCCGACACGCCGTTTTACGCCAGGGACCTGGAGCAGGCCCGGCGCGTGGCTGAACGCCTGGCCGAATCGAAGCCGATGGTTGTTGCGATGATGGGCAGGGCAGACGTTGAGACCGGCGAGTACGAGGAGCCGAGGCTGATCTTTGCTCACGGCGACAACCTGCCGGAAGAGATCGAGTCGATGGAGCGGGTCTAGGGCGGGCCTGAGTCTCGCAAGCCGCTGGCGACAAAGCCCCGTCCGAAGGACGCGCGCAAGGCGTGGGTGAGGGCAGGGCTGCAGCAGATGCGCCGCGGCGTGTAGCAATCTGAAACGCGCTGTGCGACGCACGGTCGCAGTGGAGTGGCCATTGCCCTACGGCATCATTCCTCGGACGGCGCACCAGGGCCGCGTTGCTTGAGGGTGTATGTGGGGATCGAAGTCGACCGCCAGCTATCCAGCACATTCCCGCATACAACGCAGTTGAACGCGTCGTTGTCCTTGAACGGTGCCTTGAAGATCTTGGTGCTGTAGATGGACCCGCATCTGGCGCAAGTCTTGTCGTCATACGACGTGTCCCTGAATGTGTTGCTCATGGTCGTCCCGTGGCGTTCAAATTAAACATTGCGGAGCGCGCTGAAAATTGCGGAGCGAATTGAACTCTCAGAAAAGTCGCAAAAGCCTTGGTGCCCGGAGAGGGGATCGAACCCTCATGACCTTGCGGTCGGCGGATTTTAAGTCCGATGCGTCTACCAGTTTCGCCATCCGGGCCTGCAGCGCGGCGCCGATTGTAGCCCACCTGCCGCACGACGGCTGGATTGCACCGGAGCAGTGACCTGCGGGGACTTGCTTAACTGTTGTGCCTGTTCATGTCATAGTCCCAACCATCGTTCCCAGGGGGGGAGCCACCTGATGTCGCTGCACGCGATTGCCTATGCCAGTGAGGCCCGCGCCGATCTGCAGACAACCGATCTTGACCGCCTGCTGGCCGATGCCTCGGCATTCAATCGTGTAGCCGGCGTCACCGGCGTGCTGATGTTCGACGGCACGCGCTTCCTGCAATACCTGGAAGGTCCGGAAGATGGCATCGATTCGGTGTTCCCGCGCATCCTCAACGCGCGCAGCCATGGGCAGCTGAAGGTGTTGTGCCGTGCGCCGGTAGCGCAGCGTGCATTCCCGCGCTGGTCGATGGGCACGCGACGGATCGAAGCGGACCTGCTGGCGCAGATCGTCGATGCCGCCTGGCCAGGCTTCCTGCAGGGCAGCGGTGGCTTCGAACGCCTGCGCCAGGCCTGGACCGGTGCCGATGGCGAACTCGAACCGGCAGCGGTCGCACTGGGGTCCTGAACTGCCTTGGCGGCGGGGGGGCGAGGCCGTTACGCTGTAGCCTTTCCGGCGTGGGTTCCTCCGAGTGGTACAGCGAATGAGCGTATTGGCCGAAGCGATGGCTGCGAACGTGAAGCCTTGCCTCTTGCACTGGGCGTGCCGATGAATGTGCCTGTTGCAGCGGCCGACGCACCCCGTTTTGCCGTGATCGGCCTGGGCTATGTCGGGCTGCCGCTGGCGGTGGCCTTCGGCCGGCACTGGCCGACGCTGGGTTTCGACATTGATGCCGGGCGCATCGCCGAGCTGCGCAACGACGTGGATCACACGCTGGAAATGGAAGCCGACGAGCTGGCCAGTGCGCAGCTGCTGGAGTACGGCAGCGATCCGGATCTGCTTGACGCGTGCAACGTCTATATCGTGACCGTGCCGACGCCGATCGATGCCTACGAGCAGCCCGACCTGGAGCCGCTGCGCTCGGCCACGCGGCTGATCGCCAGCCACCTGCGTGCTGGCGACCTGGTGATCTACGAATCCACGGTGTATCCCGGCACCACCGAAGAAGTGTGCGTGCCGCTGCTGGAGCAGGGCTCCGGCCTGCGCTTCAACGAAGACTTCTACTGCGGCTACAGCCCGGAGCGGGTCAGCCCCGGTGATCGCCAGCGACGCCTGGCCGACATCCGCAAGATCACCTCCGGCTCGACACCGGAAGTTGCTGCGGTGATCGACGGCCTGTACCAGCGCATCATCGCTGCCGGTACGTTCCCGGCGCCGTCGATGCGCGTGGCCGAAGCGGCCAAGGTGGTCGAGAACATCCAGCGTGATGTCAACATCGCGCTGGTCAACGAGCTGGCACTGATCTTCGACCGGCTCGGCATCGATACCCAGGACGTGCTCGACGCGGCGGGCAGCAAGTGGAACTTCCTACCGTTCCGGCCGGGCCTGGTTGGCGGCCACTGCATCGGCGTGGATCCGTATTACCTGCTGCACAAGTCAGAGAGCGTGGGTTTCCACCCGGACCTGATCCATACCGCGCGGCAGGTCAACAACCGCGTGGGTGAGCATGTGGCGACGCGGGTGCTGGCAATGCTGGCCGAACGCGGCCGCGCACCGGCGCAGGCGCGCATCCTGGTACTGGGCGTGACCTTCAAGGAAGACTGCCCGGACCTGCGCAACAGCCGCGCGCTGGAACTGGCGCAACGCCTGCGCGATGCCGGTGCCCAGGTCGAGGTCAGCGATCCATGGGTCGGCCCCGCCACATTGGCCGACGAAGGTGTGCAGTGGCTTGCCGAGCCAGCGGCAGGCTGCTACGACGCGGTGGTGCTGGCCGTGGCACACGCCCACTTCAAGGCGATGGATGAAACACGGATCCGCAGCCTGCTGGCGCCCGGTGGCCTGGTCTACGACGTGAAGTCGGCCTGGCCGCGCAACGTGGTTGACGATCGACTGTAAACCCCGGCGGCAGTCGGCGCGGTAGACTCGGGGGCAGTTGCAACCGAGGAAAGCCATGCACCGGTATATCGTCTACCTGCTCGCCATCCTGATGTTCCCGATCTGCCTGTGGCTGGCCGTGATATGGCCGGCCTGGTACTGGGGCGTCGGCCTGACTGCCGCGATGGTGGCGCTGGGGACCTGGGACCTGCTGCAGAAGCGCAGCACGCTGCGCCGCAATTATCCGGTGATGGCGCACTTCCGATACGGCCTGGAATCGATCGGCCCGGAGATCCGCCAGTACTTCGTGCAGAGCGACCTGGAGGACGTGCCGTTCTCGCGCCAGCAGCGCGCGCTGATCTACCAGCGCGCCAAGAACGAAATGGACACGGTGCCGTTCGGCACCCTGCGCAGTACGTACGCTGTGGACTACGAGTGGATCAACCATTCGCTGGCGCCGACGGCCATCGCCAAGCATGACTTCCGCGTGCTGATCGGTGCCAACTGCGCCAAGCCCTATTCGGCCAGCGTGTTCAATATCTCGGCGATGAGCTTTGGCTCGCTGTCGGCCAATGCGATCCGTGCGCTGAACGAAGGCGCGCGGCGCGGCGGCTTCTACCACGACACCGGCGAAGGCTCGATTTCACCCTATCACCGCGAAATGGGGGGTGACCTGGTGTGGGAGATCGGCTCGGGCTACTTCGGGTGCCGCGACGAGAAGGGCGGTTTCAGCGAGGAGCGCTTCGTTGCCAATGCCACCCATGACCAGGTCAAGATGATCGAGATCAAGCTGTCGCAGGGTGCCAAGCCCGGCCACGGCGGCGTGCTGCCGGCGCCGAAGGTGACCGCCGAGATTTCGGTGACCCGTGGCGTGCCGATGGGCGTGGACTGCGTGTCGCCCTCGCGTCACTCGGCGTTCTCCACGCCGGTCGAGTTGCTGCAGTTCGTCGCCCGCCTGCGCGAGCTGTCGGGCGGCAAGCCGGTCGGCTTCAAGCTGGCCATTGGTCATCCGTGGGAGTGGTTCGGCATCGCCAAGGCGATGCAGGAGACCGGCCTGCTGCCGGACTTCATCGTGGTCGATGGTGCCGAGGGTGGTACCGGCGCAGCCCCGGCCGAGTTCGTCGACCATGTCGGCGTGCCGATGCACGAGGCCCTGTTGCTGGTGCACAACACTCTGGTCGGCCTGGACCTGCGTGATCGCATCCGCATCGGCGCGGCAGGCAAGATCACCAGTGCCTTCGACATCGCGCGCACCATCGCGCTCGGGGCCGACTGGTGCAATGCCGGCCGTGGCTTCATGTTCGCGCTGGGCTGCATCCAGTCGCTGAGCTGCCACACCGACAAGTGCCCGACCGGCATCGCCACCCAGGACCCGGCACGCTGGAAGCACCTCGATGCGCCGGACAAGGCAACGCGTGTGTACAGCTACCACGAGCACACGCTGCACGCCTTGAAGGAGCTGCTCTGCGCTGCAGGTTTGAATGACCCGGCGGAGCTGGGTCCGGAGCACATCCTGCGTCGTGTTTCGCCCGTTGAGATCCGTTCGCTGGCGTCGCTGTACCGTTATCTGGAACCGGGCGAGCTGCTGCACAAGGTGCCGGACCACGCGGTGTTCCATGCTTTCTGGGCCGATGCACGCAGCGACTCGTTCCAGCCACCGCCGAAGATCCAGGCGTTGCGCGCCAGCAAATCGCGATGACGCTTCTGTAGAGTCGAGTCTTGCTCGACTGCCTTTCAATCAGGCATCGCGACGTTGGAACGAAGAACAGCCGAGCATGGGCTCGGCGCTACCAAGGAGGCGTCATGCAGTTCAGGACCGGCACCATGGCCGACGTGGCCACGTTGTGGGCGCTGCGTACGCGCTGCGTGCGTGAAACCTGCAGTAGCCACTACCCGCCGGAGGTGATCGCCCCCTGGTCGGCTTCACCGCCGCCGGTGCAGTACGCGCGGTTGCTTGGGCAGGGCGGTTGCGTGGTGGCCGAGGACACGCAGGGAGACCTGCTGGGCTTCGGCGTGTTTGATCTTGAGGCCAACGAAGTGGATGCGTTGTTCGTCGACCCGGATCAGGGTGGCAGGGGCATCGGCCAGGCCCTGATGCAGCGACTGTTGGCGATGGCCGACCAGGAGCGCGAGGTCGTGCTGTCGGCCTCGCTCAATGCCGTACCGTTCTACCAGCGGCAGGGCTTCGTCAGCGTGCGCGAAGAGGCTTACCTGCATCCCAGTGGTGTTTCGCTGGCCTCGGTGAGCATGCGCAGGCCGTGGTGACCAGTGCGTAGAGCCGAGCCCGCGCTCGGCTGCTTTTGATTCAAGCCGAGCATAGGCTCGGCTCTACAACGCAATGCAGTCGAGCAAGCTCGACTCTACAGGGCGGGCTTCACCGCCCGGCCAACCACCCGATCACGCCTTCCGCAGCACGCAGGCCACTGGCGTAGCACGCGGTCAGCAGATAGCCCCCGGTGGGGGCTTCCCAGTCCAGCATCTCGCCGGCACAGAACACGCCGGGCAGCGCCTGTAGCATCAAGCCCTCATCCATCGCATCCAGGCGCACGCCACCGGCGGTGCTGATCACTTCGGCCATCGGCCGCGGGCGCAGCAGCCGAAGCGGCAGGCGCTTGAGCGTGGCCACCACGGCGCTCAGATCGTTGCCCGCTTCCTTGCCGAGGAGCTCGAACACCAGCGCGGCCTTCACTGCATCCAGGCCGGCCTGGCGGCGCAGATGCTCGCCAAAACTACGGCCCTTGCGCGGGCGCGACAGGTCGGCAAGCAGGCGTGCCTCGTCGCGGCCCGGCACCAGGTCCAACCACAGCATGGCGTGGCCATCGCGGTTGATGGTCTCGCGCAGATCGGCCGCCAGCGCATAGACCAAGCTGCCTTCGATGCCGTACTCGCTGGCCACGCATTCGCCCTGCAGCGACCGCGGCTGGCCGTCCAGGTCGATCCAGTGAGCAACCACCGGCTTCAGCGGCGCGCCGGCGTTGCGCTGGGCAAAGAACGGCGTCCAGTCGACGTCGAAGCCGCAGTTGGCTGATTGCAGAGGGGCAATGTCCACGCCATGTGCCTGCAATGGTGTGACCCAAGCGCCGTCACTGCCGAGCTGCGGCCAGCTGCCACCACCTACTGCCAGCACGGTGGCATCGGCGTGGACCGCGATCTCACCCTCTTCCGTGGTGAAGCGCAGGGCGCCGTCGTCACTCCATCCGATCCAGCGATGGTTGGCATGCAGGCGCACGCCCTGTTCCCTCAATCGGCGCACCCAGCCGCGCAGCAGCGGTGCCGCCTTGCGGTCGACCGGGAACACGCGGCCGGAGCTGCCGACGTAGGTTTCCACGCCGAAACCGGCGGCCCAATCGCGCAGCGCCTGCGCGTCGAAGCCATCCAGCCATCGGCCGACCGTGGCGACCTGCTCGCGGTAGCGGCTGTCGAACAACGGGCGCGGCTCGGAGTGGGTGAGGTTGAGCCCACCCTTGCCGGCGATCAGGAACTTGCGGCCGGGCGAACCCTTGGCCTCGTACAGGTCGACCTCCAGCCCGGCCGCGCGCAGGCGCTCCGCGGCGAACAGGCCGGCCGGACCACCGCCGACGACGGCGACCCGGTGTGGCGTTGCGGTATTACGGTTTGACATCGAGCAGCTCGACATCGAACACCAGCGACGAGCCAGCCGGGATCGGGCCGACGCGACGGTCGCCGTAGCCGTAGTCCGGCGGAATCATCAGGGTGCGCTTGCCACCGACCTTCATGCCGGCCACGCCTTCATCCCAGCCGCGGATGACCTGGCCGGCGCCGAGCGCGAAGGTGAACGGTTCGCCACGGCTGACCGAGCTGTCGAAGGTCTTGCCGTGCTTGGTTTCGGTGCGGTTGTCGTAGATCCAGCCGGTGTAGTGCACGGTGACCTTGTTGCCGGCAACGGCTTCGGTGCCGGTGCCAGGCACGGTATCGATGCGCTCGAAGGTGGTCAGGGTGCCGCCCGGCGGCGGGCCGGCGGGTTCGCTCGAACAGCCAACGGCGGCGAGGGACAGCAGCAGGGGAAGCAGCAGGCGGCGCATCGGGCGTCTCCGGAAGGGCGCAGGGCGAGGGCGGCAAGGGTAGCGCATCGGCGCCGGGTATCATGGGCGCATGGCAAAACTCCTGCTCAATCTGCGCAATGTCGGCAACGACGAATATGCCGATGTCTGCACGCTGCTCGACCAGCACGGCATCGCCTGGTATCGCACCGAACCCAGCCCGTGGGGCATCTCCAATGGCGGCCTGTGGCTGCGCGAGGATGCCGATCATCCGCGCGCCAAGGCGTTGATGGCCGAATACCAGGCCGAACGCGGGCCGCGCATCCGTGCCGAGCGCGAGCAGGCGTTGCGCGAGGGCACGGCGGAGACCTTCGGCAGCCTGTTCCGGCGCCGACCGGCATATGTGGTGCTGGTGCTGCTGGCGATGGCCGGTGCGGCGGCGCTGGTGCTGCTGCCGTTCGTGCTGTTGCGGGGGTAAGGGGGACTTCCGGTCGGGTTGCACCCGGCACCCGCAACGGCAACGGCAACGTCAAAAGCCGGGCTTAAGTGGGAGGGCGGGGCGGTGTGGGCAGGCGGGGGACGGCAAAAGCTGCTCCTGCGTGCCTCGTAGAGCGCCTTGCTCGTGTGCGCTGTCCTGCGCACACGGCAAGACCGGGGTTGGGCGTCCTGCCCAACCCGCCCAGCGCATGCCCCGGGCCCATGGTGCTCTGCGCCCCCGCCTGCCCACACCGCCCCACCCCTGACAGATTCCGGGTGTCTGCCGGGCTTGGGGTCGGATCCCTCTGCTGCGCAGAGGGCTCTGACCCCTGAATCTGTCCGGAGGGGCGGGAGGCGCTAAAATGGCGGGATGATCGCCAATACCGCCGCCTACCATTTCGCCGTCATCGACGCCCCCCAGGCCCTGTGCGACCAGCTGCTGGAGCGTGCCGAGGCGGCTGGGCTGCGGGGCACGATCCTGGTGGCAGGCGAGGGGCTGAACCTGTTCCTGGCCGGTGCGCCTGGGGCCATCGAGGGTTTCTATATGGCGCTGCGTGCCGATGCGCGCTTCGCACATATGCGGGTCAAGACCAGCCTCAGTGAGCACCAGCCGTTCGCGCGGCTGAAGGCCAAGGTGAAGGACGAGATCATCAGCTTCCGTCGCGACGACGGCCAGCCGCTGGATTACCCGCGCGCCCCGGCGATCGATCCGGCCACCGTGCAGCGCTGGTTGCGGCAGGGGCATGACGACGCCGGCAAGCCGGTGGTGATGCTCGATACGCGCAACCTGCAGGAAGTGGAGTACGGCACCTTCAAGGATGCGCTGGTGCTGCCCATCCACAAGTTCACCGACCTGCCCGAGGCGCTGGCGCCGCACCGCGAGGCGCTGAAGGACAGCACCGTGGTCAGCTTCTGCACCGGTGGCATCCGTTGCGAGAAGGCTGCGCTGTGGATGGTCAACGACGGCATGGACAACGTGCTGCAGCTCGACGGCGGCATCCTCGGTTACTTCGAGGAGGTGGGGGGCGAGGGCTACGAAGGACGCTGTTTCGTGTTCGACGAGCGCGTGGCGCTGGATGCCGAGTTGAAGCCGATGGTCGACCAGCCGATGCCGGAGCCGCGCCCCAGCGCGTTCTGACAGGGCGCCGGTCGAGCCGGCCGCTGGCCGGCTGCAAGGGCTCTCCGTCTGTCGGCCAGCGACCGGCACTACCCAACACGCATGGCACCCCGGGCCATGCCCGGCGGCCCTGAACCCGCCCCACGGGAATCAGCATCCCGCTACCGTCACTGGCCGCCGCGCCTCGCCGTCCCCATGCATGGGGAATCCTGTGACGGAAAACCGCCTGATGATTCCATTGTCGATTCTCGACCTGGCCCCGGTCTGCGAGGGCAGTGACACCACCGCCGCCTTCGCCAACATGCTGGAGCTGGCCCAGCATGCCGATGGGCTGGGCTACCGCCGCTACTGGCTGGCCGAACACCACAACATGCCCGGCATCGCCAGCGCCGCCACTGCGGTGTTGATCGGCCATGTCGCCGGCGGCACCAAGCGCATCCGCGTCGGTGCAGGGGGCATCATGCTGCCCAACCATGCGCCGCTGCAGGTGGCCGAGCAGTTCGGCACGCTCGCCTCGCTGTATCCGGACCGCATCGATCTCGGCCTGGGCCGTGCGCCGGGCACCGATCAGCCGACTGCGCGTGCACTGCGCCGCTACTTCGACAGCGCCGACCAGTTCCCCCAGGACGTGCGCGAGCTGCTGCACTACTTCGAGCCGGTGCAGCCCGGGCAAGCGGTGCAGGCCGTTCCGGGTGGTGGCCTGCGGGTGCCGACCTGGATCCTCGGTTCCAGCCTGTTCGGTGCGCGCATGGCCGCCTCGATGGGCCTGCCGTACGCGTTCGCCTCGCACTTCGCACCGGACGTGATGGACGAAGCGCTGGCGGTGTACCGCCGTGAGTTCCGTCCTTCGGCGACGTTGAAGCAACCGCACGCCATGCTCGCCTTGAACGTTGTCGCCAGCGACAGCGAAGCCGAGTCGCGTCGATTGTTCACCAGCCAGCAGCAGAGTTTCGTGAACCTGCGTCGCGGCCGCCCGGGCAAGATTCCGGCACCCATCGACGACATCGAGTCGTTCTGGGAGCCGCATGAGAAGCTGGGCGTGGAGCGGGCACTGGCCTGCACCGTCCTCGGCGATCCGCAGCAGGTGGCCGAGGGCATCGCCGCTTTCGTTGAGCGGCACAAGCCCGACGAGCTGATGCTCACCGCGAACCTGTACGATCACCGCGCGCGCCTGCGCTCGTTCGAACTGGCGATGCAGGCCTGGCACGCCCGCCACGCGGGCTGAACAATTGCGTCACGAGCTGTTGCAGCGATGCACGGTCTGATGGGGCTCCCACTCATGGAGCCCCCACATGTCCAACGCCCGCACTGAACACATTGCCCAGCTGGCTGAACTGATCAGGGACGTGGAGGTGGCGATGTTCACCACCACCGGTGTCGATGGCCGCCTCTACAGCCGGCCGCTGGCCACCCAGCAGGTCGCCTTCGACGGCGACCTGTGGTTCGTCATCACTGCCGACAGTCCGAAGGTGGCTGAAATCGCGCTCGATCCGCACGTCAACGTGGCCTATGCCTCGCCGTCGAAGAATACTTACGTGTCGGTCGCGGGGCGTGCGCGCGTCGTCGATGACCGCGCAAAGATCGAGGAATTGTGGTCGCCGGCGATGAAACTGTTCTTCCCCGGTGGCAAGGATGATCCCAACCTGCGCCTGATCCATGTGCGCGCCGATTCGGCCGAGTACTGGGATGGCCCGGGCACGTTGCTGGGCAAGGCGCTGACGTTCGTGTTGTCAGCAGTGCAGGACGAGCCCGGGCAGTTGGCCGACAACGGGTTCATTGACCTTCGGTGATGGCCGATGTCCGGTATTGGTAGTGCCGGCCGCTGGCCGGCAATTCTGGAAACGTGGCGGCCGGCCAGCGGCCGGCTGTACCGGGTTCCGGCTCAGAACCAGCGCTGGAACAACTCCACCGTATAGCCCACCAGCTGCCCGGAACTGAAACCGAAGAACGCGATCGCTGCCAGCGCTGCGATCCAGTTGAACAGCATAAGCGCGCCATCGCGTTCCAGCAGTGCCAGCGAGAACAGCAGCAGCTGGAAACCGAACAGGAAGTTGGTGAACGGGATCGGCAGCGACAGCAGCAGGCCCAGCAGCACCAGCAGCAGGCCGGTGAAGGCATGCGCCGGCAGTGGCGTGAGAAGTTGCGGCAGCCGTGGCTTCAACATCCGGTCCAGCCGCCGCAGCGGGCGATCGATGCGGTCGAGGAAGCGGTGCATGGTGCTGCGTCTGGGGCCGCGGCGGGCAATGAAGCCCGGGAGCCAGGGCCGGCGCAGGCAGCACAGCATCTGCACCCCGATCAGAATTACCAGTGGGCCGCTGACCGCGCCTCCCATGCCCGGAATCGGGATGAACGATGGCAGGATCGCCACGAACAGGAACACGCCGAAGGCGCTCTGCTGCAGGTTGCACAGGATCTGGCCGAGCGGCATGTGCTCGGCCGGGTCGCCGGAGGCGAACATCTCCAGCAGGGTGCGGATGCCCTCGTTGCGGTAGGCCGGGCGCTCAACGCCCGGACCCTGGCCGGCCTCAGGCGGTGAGCTCATCGGCCTGCTCGTCCGACAGCGTGCGCAGCAGCAGCTTGTCCACGCGGGCACCGTCCAGGTCGACCACCTCGAAGCGCCAGCCGGCCCAGTCAAAGTACTCGCCCGCGTGCGGGATGCGGCCGAAGTAGTGGATGCACATGCCGGCCAGCGTGTAGTAGTCGCCATCCTCGGCATCGGGCAGGTCGTTGCTGCCGATCAGCTCGCGCAGGTCCTCGATCGGCAGCGAGCCGTCCACCAGCAGCGAGCCGTCCTCGCGGGTCACCACCAGCGCATCTTCGTCGGCATTTTCGGTGGCCTGCAGACGGCCAACCACCGCGCCCATCAGATCGCTGATGGTCACCAGGCCCTGGATCTCGCCGTACTCGTCCACCACCAGCGCCATCGACTGCTGTTCCTCGCGGAAGATCTCCAGCAGCTTCATCGCGTGGGTGGATTCAGACACGTACAGCGGCTCGCGCAGGGTCTGGAACAGCGCGTTGTCACCGCGCGCCATACGTGTGGCCAACGACTTCAGTTCAAGCACGCCGACCACGTCCATGTCGTTGTCGCGGTACACCGGGTACCGCGAGAACTCATGCTCGGCCATGATCTCCAGGTTCTTGTCCAGACCGCCCTGCGTGTCCAGCCAGGCAATCCGGTTGCGCGGGGTCATCAGGCTGTCGGCGGTACGATCGCCCAGGCGCATGACGCGGTTCATCATGTCGCGCTCGTGGGCGTCGATCACGCCGGCCTCGTGGCTTTCGGCCACCAGCATGCGGATCTCTTCTTCGGTCACCTGTGCGGCCTCGTCCTTGCCTAGCCCCATCAGGCGCAGGACCAAGCGGGTCGAATGGGACAGCAGCCACACGGCCGGGAATGCAATTCGGGCCAGCCAGCCCATCGGCAGGGCGACCATGCCAGCGATGTCTTCCGAACGGGTGATGGCCAGGCGCTTGGGCACCAGCTCACCGAAAATCAGCGTCAGGAAGGTGATCAGCGCCACGGCCAGCGTCTTGCCGATCAGGTTCGACAGCGGCTGCGGATTGCCGAACAGGGTGATGGTGTCGGCCAGCGACGGGAACATCACCTGAAGGTGGTGGGCGATGCTGTTACCGATGGCCTCACCGCCGTACACGCCGGTCAGGATGCCGCCCAGGGTGATGCCGATCTGGACGGTGGACAGGAAGTTTTCCGGCTTCTCGGACAGCTCAAGCGCCTTGGCGGCGCGCTTGGAAGTGCTGGCCATCTGCTTCAGGCGGCTCTTGCGCGAGGTCATGACCGACATTTCGGACATGGCGAAAAAGCCGTTGAACACGATCAGGGCCAAGACTATCAGGATCTCAAACACGGGCATCGTCCCCGGTTGGTGGCAGGGAGGGCGGGTGCTTGCGATGGCGGCAGGCGCTCAGGAACAGGGTCCGGCGCGGCGCAGGGGGATAAGGGTCGTCGTCCATAAGGTGCGCCCGAGGGCGCGCTGGCATCTTAGCAAAGGGCCGTGGCAGGGTGGCAACTGCCTGTTCAGGTTGAGGGTCTCCAGCCCCCGAAAGGAGGCGGGGATACCCGAGATGGTCATCTAGCCGTCATAATTCCGTCTGGTGCCGTCCTTCCCGCGACGGCTGACAGGTTTCTCAATGTTCTCTCTGCAGACCATTTTCGGTTCCGGCAAACAGTTCTACACCCTGCTCGATGAGGCTGCCGTCGCGGCGTCCGATGCCGCCAAGGCGCTGCACTCCATGCTGCGCGAGGCCGACCGCCAGCCAGCGCTGGACGCTTTCAAGCTGGCCCGCCTGCGCGAACGCGCGGCCTCGGACAAGATCAGCCAGGCGCTGGTGGACAGCTTCATGACCCCGATCGAGCGCGAGGACATCGAAGCGCTGGGCTCGGCGCTGTACAAGATTCCCAAGCAGATCGAGAAGTTCGCCGATCGCTATTCGCTGGCCACGACCCACCTGGAGCACATCGACTTCGCGCCGCGCGCGGCGATGCTGGAGCAGGCTGCCGGCGTGGTGGTGGAGATGGTGGCCGACCTGCGCCACATGAACCTGGACCGGATGACCGCGCTCAACGAGAAGCTGCGCTCGCTGGAGAACGAGGCCGACCGCCTGATGCTCGAGCTGTACCGCGACATCTATTCGGGCCGCCTGGACAACCTGCAGATGTTCCTGCTGAAGGAATTCTTCGAGATCCTGGAAAAGGCCATCGACCGCTGCCGCGAGGCCGGCGTGGTGGCATACCAGATCGTGTTGAAGAACAGCTGACGGACGCCGCCGCATGTTGACCCTTGTCCTGGTGGTGATCCTGGCCGCACTCGTCTTCGAGTTCATCAACGGCTTCCACGACACCGCCAACTCCATTGCCACTGTGGTGGCGACCAAAGTGCTCTCGCCCGGCTGGGCGGTGATGCTGGCCGCCTTCATGAACCTCATCGGTGCACTGACCGGTACAGCGGTGGCGCTGACCATCGCTTCGGGCCTGCTCAACACCAACGTGGTCGACGTGACCCCGCAGGTGATCCTGTGCGCGCTGCTGGGCGGCATCATCTGGAACCTGATCACCTGGTGGAAGGGCCTGCCGTCTTCGTCTTCGCACGCCCTGATCGGTGGCCTCTGCGGTGCCGGCCTGGCTGCGGCCCACAACAACTGGGACGCGCTGATCTGGTCCGAGCGCCTGGGCAGCTGGGCGCAGAACAAGGGCCTGCTGTGGAAGGTGTTCGTGCCGATGATCACCTCGCCGATCGCCGGCTTCCTGCTGGGCATCGTGGTGATGGTGCTGCTGTGGGGCTTGATCGCCGGCCTGGCCAAGATCGGTGGTGCCATCGGCCGCCTGGCCCGTCCGCGCATCGTCAACGCCTTCTTCGGCAAGGCACAGATCGCCTCGGCGGCCTACATGGGCTTCGCACACGGTCATAACGACGCGCAGAAGACCATGGGCATCATTGCGATGACCCTGATCGGTGCCGAAGCAACCGGTGCACTGAATGACCTGCCGTCGTGGCTGGCCTTCATGCATCCGGACGCGCATGCCGGCGATGGCATCGCCATGTGGATCGTGCTGACCTGCGCGGTGGTGATGGCTGCCGGTACCGCTTCGGGCGGCTGGAAGATCATCAAGACCCTGGGTCACAAGATGGTCAAGCTGCACCCGATCCATGGCTTCGCCGCAGAGACCAGCTCGGCCACCATCCTGACCCTGGCGGCCCACTTCGGCATGCCGGTCTCGACCACGCACAGCATCTCCACCGCAATCATGGGCGTCGGCTTCGCCAAGAACCCGCGTTCGCTGAAGTTCGGCGTGATCGAACGCATCGTCTGGGCCTGGATCCTGACCATTCCGGCAGCAGGTGGTTGTGCGTACCTGATCCTGAAGCTGTTCGAGCTGTTCGGCTGGACCTGAGGCCCGCGGCCTTAGCTTAGGGTCAGAGCCCTTTGCCTGCGGGGAAAAGGATCTGACCCCAACAATCGAAAAAGCCCGCCGGATACCGGCGGGCTTTTTTCATGGGCGAAGAATTTTCCGTATCCAGCGTGCCGACCAACGGTCGGCACCCACCAACAGCCGCAGGAATCTGTCAGCGGCGGGGTGGGGTGGGGTTGCAGGACCGTTGGCGCCATGGATGGCGCCATCGAGCCCCCATGGATGGGTTTACGGCGTGTCCTGCAACCCCATCCCGCCTCGCCAGCCCACGGGAACCCGGCTTTTGACGTTGCGGTTGCAGTTGCAGTTGCAGTTGATCCGGCGGGTGCCGGGCCGCAGGCCCGGCCGAACCCCTCAGTTACGCTGGAACAACGCCTGCACATCCTTCCGGAATGCCGCCTGGCTGTCCGCCCGGCTGTAGAACATGTGCCCGCCCGGATAGCTGCGTACCTGTACCCGGTCCGGATTGCTGCCCATCGCCGGCATCTGGTCCACCGTCAGGATCGACCCCATGAACGGGCACGACAGGTCGTTCCAGCCATGCACGATCAAGACCTGAAGGTGCGGATCGATCGCCACCGCCTGGCGCAGCTGGGTCACCGCGCCCTGGCGCAGATCACCGTTGCGGTCCCACAACCGGTTCACCTCGTAGTTCAGCGCCTGGTAGCGGGAATCCACCTTCCAGCCGACCACGCGCGTGACGAAGTCGACCATCGCCGTGGTGGTCGGCGCGATGATGCTGTCCAGCAGCGGATCGTTGGCACGCTGCTCCGGATCGTTCGGGAACGGATCGAACGCGGTCACGTTGGAATCGTAGCGGCTGCCCAGCGTGCCCTTGTCGCGGAACACCTCGCGCAGGTACGCCTGGGTTTCCAGACGGCCACCGGCACGACGCACGAACTGCGGATCCAGGCCGGTCAGCTCGGTCACCCGGCGCAGCATCGCCTCGGTGGCCTGCGGATCGCTGCGGCCCCTCATCAGCGCGGTGGCGTAGTCGCCGCGGGTGTACTCGACCACGTCACGCATCGCCGCGTCGGTCAGCTTGCCCTGGCGCTCGAGGTGCGCGGCGGCGATCGACGGCAGCGTCTGCATCCACGCCATCGGCGAGACATCGGCGTTGTCTTCCAGGGTCGGGCTCAGGTACGGCGACACCAGCACCAGGCCGTTCATTGCCACGCCCAACCGGGTCTGCAGGTAGTGGGTGATGCGCGGGCCGCGGTAGCCACCGTAGCTTTCGCCGGTCAGGTACTTGCGCGAGGCCATGCGCTGGTTGCGCAGCAGCCAGTCGTAGATCGAGCGCGACAGGTACTCGATGTCGGCGTTGGGGTTGTACAGCTGCTTCTTGGCCTCGTCATCGCCGATGCGTGCGCGGCTGAAGCCGGTGCCGACCGGATCGATGAACACCAGGTCGGTGAAGTCCAGCCAGGTGCCCGGGTTGTCGTGCAGGGTGGCCGGCGCTGAGGCGCTGTCGCCTTCCGAACCGAAGGTCACCACCTTGGGACCGATCGCGCCCATGTTGAGGTAGACCGACGAAGCGCCGGGGCCGCCATTGAGCGCGAAGGTCACCGGCCGGTCCTTGCCCGGCATCGTGTAGGCGGTGAACACCACGTCGGCGATCACCTTGCCCTTCTCATCGCGCACCGGCAGGGTGCCAACGGTGGCCGTGTAGTCGAGGGCGCGACCGGCCAGGCGGATGCTCTGGCGAGCGGACGCATCGGCCGGCAGCGCAGGTACCTCGGTCTTGTCGTCCTTGGCATCGGACTTGGTTTCGGCGGCGGGCGCGGCCAGCACGCTGGCGGGAGCAATGAGCAGGCCGACGCAGAGCGCGGCAGTGAGCAGCAGGGACTTCATGGCACCGGATCGGCAGCGGAAGGGGGTTCCGATGCTAGGCCGCTACGGTGCCGCGCCGTATGTGTCCAAAGCCATGGCCAGGCGTTGTCGCCTGTTGCGGCCAGATTGGGTCAAGCGGGCAGGGCGGCGGCCGCTTCGTCGTCGGCCAGCAGCCCGTACACCGCCGAATCGGCCAGTTCACCCTGGATGCGCCAGCGCTGGCGCAGCAGGCCCTCACGGTGGAAACCGAGGCGTTCAAGCACGTGCGCGGAGGCCGCGTTGCGCGGATCGATTTCGGCTTCCACGCGATGCAGGCGCAGGGTGTGGAACAGGTAGGCCAGCACCTGCTGCAACGCTTCGTGCATGTAACCCTGGCCCTGCAGGCCAGGCGCCAGCAGGTAGCCGATCTCGGCGCGGGCAGCGTCACGGTCGACGGCAAACACCACGCAGATGCCCAGCAGTGGCCCCTCCAGCGATTCGCGTACGGCCAGCTTGAGCTGGGTGCCGGTGGCGTGTGCCGCGAGGTCGTCGTCGATCTGCTCGCGGGCTTCGGCAGGTCGTTTCCAGGCCGGATGGTTCCACCAGCGCATCACCGCCGGGTCGGATTGCAGCGTGAACAGCGCAGCCGCGTCATCACGGCGGATCGGGCTCAGGATCAGGCGCGCGCTGTGCAGCGGCAGGCCGGGGAACAGCAGCGAGTTGGCGGGCAATTCAGTCGTCCACGCAGATGAGCGCGCATTATGGACCCGCAGGGTTTGCCGATGGGGGTGTAATGGCCCCGTGGCGCATGAACCGGTAGTGGCGGGC
>NZ_JBWKOO010000018.1:0-68226 GCF_059416125.1 Stenotrophomonas sp. GW821-FHT09E08 | reverse complement strand
GCCCCCCCACCACCGGTTAACGGGGTCAGAGCCGTTCACCGGTGGGAAACGGCTCTGACCCCGCTCAGCGATCAGGCTTCCAGCGAAGCGAGGTCGCCCTTGCTTTCCAGCCAACCCTTGCGGTCGGACGCACGCTTCTTGGCCAGCAGCATGTCCATCAGCGAACTGGTCTGCTCGCGATCGTCCACGGTCAGCTGCACCAGCCGGCGGGTATCCGGATGGATGGTGGACTCACGCAGCTGCGGCGGATTCATTTCACCCAGGCCCTTGAAGCGGGTCACGTTGACCGCGCCCTTGATCTTCTCGCGTTCGATCTTGTCCAGCATCGAGCGCTTTTCTTCCTCGTCCAGGGCGTAGAACACCTGCTTGCCCACGTCGATGCGGAACAGCGGCGGCATTGCCACGAACACGTGGCCGGCATCGACCAGCGCCGGGAAATGCTTCAGGAACAGTGCGGTCAGCAGGGTCGCGATGTGCAGGCCGTCGGAGTCGGCGTCGGCCAGGATCACCACCTTGCCGTAGCGCAGGCCGCTGATGTCATCCTTGCCCGGATCGCAGCCGATGGCGATGGCCAGGTTGTGTACTTCTTCCGAGGCCAGCACGCTGTTGGACGAGACTTCCCAGGTGTTCAGGATCTTGCCGCGCAGCGGCATGATCGCCTGGAAATCCTTGTCGCGGGCCTGCTTGGCGCTGCCGCCTGCCGAATCACCTTCGACCAGGAACAGTTCGGTGCGCGACAGGTCCTGGCTGATGCAGTCGGCCAGTTTGCCGGGCAGGGCTGGGCCTTGGGTGACCTTTTTGCGGACGACCAGCTTTTCGGTCTTCAGGCGCGCACTGGCGCGCTCGATGGCGATCTGCGCGATCTTCTCGCCCAGTTCCACGTTCTGGTTCAACAGCAGGCTGAACGCATCATGCGCGGCGCCTTCGACGAAGCCGGCGGCCTGGCGCGAGGACAGGCGTTCCTTGGTCTGGCCGCTGAACTGCGGGTCGGTCATCTTCAGCGACAGCACGAACGACACGCGGTCCCAGACGTCTTCCGGGGCCAGCTTGACGCCGCGTGGCAGCAGGTTGCGGAAATCGCAGAACTCGCGCAGCGCTTCGGTCAGGCCGGTGCGCAGGCCATTGGCATGGGTGCCGTGCTGCGCGGTCGGGATCAGGTTGACGTAGCTTTCCTGCACCAGCTCGCCTTCCGGCAGCCAGGCCACGGCCCAATCAACGATCTCCGTGTCCTTCTTCAGATTGCCGACGAACAGATCGGCCGGCAGCGATTCGCGGTCGCCCAGCTCCATCTTCAGATAATCGCGCAGGCCGTCCTCGTAGTACCAGGTATCGACTTCGCCGGTGGCTTCGTCGGTCAGCTTCACGGTCAGGCCCGGGCACAGCACGGCCTTGGCGCGCAGCAGGTGCTTGAGCGCACGCACGGCGAACTTGGGCGTATCGAAGTACTTCGGGTCCGGCCAGAAGCGCAGGCGGGTACCGGTGTTCTTCTTGCCGACGGTGCCGACCACTTCCAGCGGCGAGGCGCGGTCGCCGTTGCGGAAGGTGATGCGGTGTTCGGCACCTTCGCGCTTGATGTGGATTTCCACCAGGGTCGACAGCGCATTGACCACGCTGACGCCGACGCCATGCAGGCCGCCGGAGAAGGTGTAGTTGTTGTTGTTGAACTTGCCGCCGGCATGCAGGCGGGTGAGGATCAGCTCGACGCCCGGGATCTTCTCTTCCGGATGGATGTCCACCGGCATGCCGCGGCCGTCATCGCTGACCTCTACGCTGCCGTCCTTGAACAGGGTGATCTCGATCGAACGGGCGTGGCCGGCGAGGGCTTCGTCCACCGAGTTGTCGATCACTTCCTGCGCCAGGTGGTTCGGGCGCGCGGTGTCGGTATACATGCCGGGGCGGCGCTTGACCGGGTCAAGGCCGGACAGGACTTCAATATCGGCGGCGTTATAGCGGGCGTTCATCTGTCTTCGAAAGCTTGGAGCGACGCGCAAGTGTGCGGTCTGGCCCGTGATTTTGCACGCCTGCGGTTCAGCCTTGGAGCGCGCAAGGGGGTAAAATGGCACCCGCTGGAATCTGAACGCCGGCGCCCCTAGTTGGACCGATATGTCCAAGCCATACCGCGAGGAGGACTCCATGAAGAAGTTGCTGACCATTGCGATCCTGGCCGCCGCTGCCGTTGCAGTGCCGCTGGTGCTGGCGCAGAACGCCGGCCAGCCGGCCCCGCAGCAGGGCGACCAGGCCGACAAGGCGCAGTCCGAGGCGGACGCCAAGGCCAAGCGCCGCGCCCAGGCCAATGCCGAAATGAAGGCCAAGGGCCAGCCGGTCCCGCAGCAGGAAGAAGAGGAAGAAGCGCGCAAGAAGCGCTGATCCCACAACCTGCCAGGCGCCCTTGCGACAAGGGTTGCGCTCCGGAACG
Organism: Stenotrophomonas sp. GW821-FHT09E08; assembly: GCF_059416125.1. Classification (NCBI taxonomy): domain Bacteria; kingdom Pseudomonadati; phylum Pseudomonadota; class Gammaproteobacteria; order Lysobacterales; family Lysobacteraceae; genus Stenotrophomonas; species Stenotrophomonas sp. GW821-FHT09E08. The sequence goes on along the minus strand of NZ_JBWKOO010000018.1, from coordinate 65,810 downwards.
CCCCGCCCAGCGGGGCGTTTTTTGTTGGATGGGACGCACAAGCCCCTTGGGTTGGCGGCCATCAATCTGTAAACTATGGCTTTCCGGGAGTAAGTGCGTGTCCACCATTTGCGAATGGGCTGGAGCGGCCAAGCGTGGCTTCCAGCATGGCGGGTCGCAGGTGACGGTCGATTTGACCGGCACGGCCACCCCGACCTCGCACGGTGGTCCCCGTCCGGCGCCTGCCGCCGCATGGAACGGCACCTCCCTCGCTGTCCCAGCGAACCGGAAAACCCCCTCTGAGCACCATGCCCGCCCTCCGGGTGCGCGTGGTGCTGCCGTTTTCCATTTCCAGACAGGATGCTTGCAGCCATGACTCCCTTGATTTTCGTAACCGGCGGCGTGGTGTCCTCGCTCGGCAAAGGCATTGCCGCCGCGTCGCTGGCCGCCATTCTCGAAGCCCGTGGCCTCAAGGTCACGATGATGAAGCTCGACCCGTACATCAACGTCGACCCGGGCACCATGAGCCCGTTCCAGCACGGTGAGGTCTATGTCACCGACGACGGCGCCGAAACCGACCTCGATCTGGGCCACTACGAGCGTTTCGTGCGCACCCGCCTGAGCCGCAAGAACTCGGTCACCACCGGTCGCATCTACGAGAACGTGATCCGCAAGGAGCGCCGCGGCGACTACCTGGGCGCAACCGTGCAGGTCATCCCGCACATCACCGACGAGATCCGTCGCTGCATCGATGAAGCCACCGAAGGCTACGACGTGGCCCTGGTCGAGATCGGCGGCACTGTCGGCGACATTGAATCGCTGCCGTTCCTGGAAGCGATCCGCCAGGTGCGCACCGAGCGTGGCCCGGAGAAGGCACTCTTCATGCACCTCACCCTGGTGCCGTACATCGGCGCCGCCGGCGAGCTGAAGACCAAGCCGACCCAGCACTCGGTGAAGGAGCTGCGCTCGATCGGCATCCAGCCGGACGTGCTGCTGTGCCGCTCCGAACAGGCCGTGCCGGATTCGGAGCGCCGCAAGATCGCCCAGTTCACCAACGTTTCCGAGCGCGCGGTGATCAGCGTGCCGGACGTGGACGTGCTGTACCGCATTCCGTCGGGCCTGCATGCCCAGGGCCTGGACGAGATCGTCGTCAACCAGCTGAAGCTGGCCGACAAGGTCGGTCCGGTCGACCTGTCGATGTGGGAAGACGCGGTCGACGCGACCCTGCACCCGCTGGACGAAGTGACCATCGCCGTGGTCGGCAAGTACGTCGACCACCAGGACGCCTACAAGTCGGTCGGCGAGGCACTCAAGCACGGCGGCCTGCGCCAGCGCACCAAGGTCAACCTGAAGTGGCTGGAAGCGCAGGATCTGGAAGGCACCGATATGGCCGCGCTGGCCGATGTCGATGGCATCCTGGTGCCGGGTGGTTTCGGCGACCGTGGTTTCGAAGGCAAGGTGCTGACCTCGAAGTTCGCCCGCGAGCAGCAGGTGCCGTACTTCGGCATCTGCTATGGCATGCAGGCCGCGGTGGTCGATTACGCGCGCAACGTGGTCGGCCTGGAGGGTGCCAACAGCACCGAGAACGACCGCCAGTCGCCGAACCCGGTGATCGGCCTGATCACCGAATGGCGCACTGCCACCGGCGATGTCGAGAAGCGTGACGACAAGAGTGACCTGGGCGGCACCATGCGCCTGGGCCTGCAGGAACAGCGCCTGAAGCCGGGCACGCTGGCTCGTGAGCTGTATGGCAAGGACGTGGTGGCCGAGCGTCACCGCCATCGCTACGAGTTCAACAACCGCTACCGCACCCAGCTGGAAGATGCGGGCCTGGTGATCGCCGGCAAGTCGATGGACGACACCCTGGTGGAAGTGGTCGAGCTGCCGCGCGATGCGCACCCGTGGTTCCTGGCCTGCCAGGCGCACCCGGAATTCCTGTCCACGCCGCGTGATGGCCACCCGCTGTTCATCGGCTTCATCCGTGCCGCGCGCGAGCGCAAGGCCGGCGGCAAGCTGCTGCAGGAAGTCCGCGCCTGACTTGTGATGGGGGCCCTGAGCCCCCATCTTGCTCGCTTCAACCCCAGTGCATCGGCCCGGCCGCTGCCGTGGACAACCAAGGAAATGCCATGAAACTGTGTGGATTCGAGGTCGGGCTGGATCAGCCCCTGTTCCTGATCGCCGGCCCCTGCGTGATCGAGTCGATGCAGCTGCAGCTCGATACCGCCGGCAAGTTGAAGGAAGTCACCGACCGGCTCGGTGTCAACTTCATCTTCAAGTCCAGCTTCGACAAGGCCAACCGCACCTCGGGCACTGCGTTCCGCGGCCCGGGCATGGAAGAGGGCCTGAAGGTCCTGGCCGAGGTCAAGAAGCAGATCGGCGTGCCGGTGCTGACCGACGTCCACGAATACACCCCGATGGATGAAGTGGCCTCGGTGGTGGACGTGCTGCAGACCCCGGCGTTCCTGGTCCGCCAGACCGACTTCATCCGCAAGGTGTGCTCGGCCGGCAAGCCGGTCAACATCAAGAAGGGCCAGTTCCTGGCGCCGTGGGACATGAAGCCGGTCGTGGAAAAGGCCAAGGCCACCGGCAACGAGCAGATCATGGTCTGCGAGCGCGGTGCCAGCTTCGGCTACAACAACCTGGTCAGCGACATGCGTTCGCTGGCGGTGATGCGCGATACCGGTTGCCCGGTGGTGTTCGATGGCACCCACTCCGTGCAGCTGCCGGGCGGGCAGGGCACCAGTTCCGGTGGCCAGCGCGAGCATGTACCGGTCCTGGCGCGTGCCGCCGTGGCGGTGGGCATCTCCGGCCTGTTCGCCGAAACCCATCCGGACCCGTCCAAGGCGCTGTCCGATGGCCCCAATGCATGGCCGCTGGACCAGATGGAAGCCCTTCTCGAGACCCTGATGGAGCTCGATGCAGTGACCAAGAAGCACGGCTTCTCGCGCTTCGCGTGAGTCGTGAACCGTGGGCGGCGCTGGCAACCCAGCGTCGTCGCCGGCACTGGAAGCAGTGGCCGTGGGGCCTGATCGCACTTGGCCTTGCATTGCTGTCGCTGTCGGGTGCGTTCTTCATCTTCATGCTGGTGGGCGCGGCGATGCGCCCACCCGGTGACGGCGCGGGCCTCAACCTGAAGCCCTATGTCATCACCCTTGCCGTGGCCGAATTGTTCACTGTTTCCGCCGGCATCGTTGCGTCGGTGCTGGGTTGGCGACTGAACCGGGGCAGGGCGGCGGCCGCGCTGGCCATGGTCCTGCTCTCGCTGTGGCTTGGCGTGCTGCTGCACGACCTGTTCTGATGAATACGACGACACCGCTACGAGGCTGGCCCTGGGGCCTGGTCGCCCTGGGATTGTCGGTGCTCGCCTGGAGCAGCCTGTTGACCGCCGTAGTGGCCTTTGCAGCCAGCTTCCGTCCCCCGGGGGACGGCGACAACGGCGTGCAGGCCATGCAGTGGTGGGTGCTGGGCGCGCTGGTCACGCTGGTGCTGTCCTTTCTGGGCAGTCTGGTGGCGATGGTGCTGGCCTGGCGGCGGCAGCGAGGACCCATCTGGGCGGCGATTGCCGGTGCCCTGCTGGTGATGCTGGTGTCGCTGGTGCTGATCGTGATCGGGTCCAGCTGGGGCTGATGCCGATCAGGCCATTTGGCAAGCGACGGGTAGCCGGGGATAATCACGCGGCATTCGTTTTTGTCGCCCCCTCTCCATACAGGTAACCGGCCCGACCATGAGTACGATCCGCAGCATCCATGCCCGTGAAATCCTCGACAGCCGTGGCAACCCCACGCTGGAAGCCGAAGTCACCCTGGAGGACGGTTCGTTCGGTCGTGCCGCAGTTCCCTCCGGTGCCTCCACCGGCACCAAGGAAGCGGTGGAGCTGCGCGACGGCGACAAGACCCGTTACCTGGGCAAGGGCGTGCGCAAGGCGGTCGACAACGTCAACACCACCATCGCCAACGCGCTGAATGGCTTTGAAGCCTCCGACCAGGAGGGCCTCGACCGTCGCCTGATCGACCTCGACGGCACCGAGAACAAGGGCCGCCTCGGCGCCAACGCGCTGCTGGGTGTTTCGATGGCCGCCGCGCATGCCGCCGCTGCATCGAGCAAGCAGGCGCTGTGGCAGTACCTGGCCGCCAAGACCGGCGTGACTCCGTCGCTGCCGGTGCCGATGATGAACATCATCAACGGCGGCGCACATGCCGACAACAACGTCGACTTCCAGGAATTCATGGTGCTGCCGGTCGGCTTCACCTCGTTCTCCGAAGCGCTGCGTGCCGGTACCGAGATTTTCCACTCGCTGAAGTCGGTGCTGAAGGGCCACGGCCTGAGCACGGCGGTTGGCGACGAAGGCGGCTTCGCGCCGGACTTCCGCAGCAACGTCGAGGCGCTGGACACCATCCTCGAAGCGATCGGCAAGGCCGGCTATACCGCCGGTGAAGATGTGCTGCTGGGCCTGGACGTGGCCTCCAGCGAATTCTTCGAGAACGGCAAGTACAACCTGGTCGGCGAGAACAAGCGCCTGACCTCCGAGCAGTTCGTCGACTTTCTCGCCGACTGGGCCGCGCAGTACCCGATCATCACCATCGAAGACGGCCTGGCCGAGAACGACTGGGCCGGCTGGAAGCTGCTGACCGATCGCATCGGCAAGAAGGTGCAGCTGGTGGGTGACGACCTGTTCGTGACCAATCCGAAGATCTTCCAGGAAGGCATCGACTCGGGCACCGCCAACGCGATCCTGATCAAGGTCAACCAGATCGGTACGCTCAGCGAGACCCTGGAAGCGATCGCGATGGCCGACCGCGCCGGCTATGCCGCCGTCGTCTCTCACCGCTCGGGCGAAACCGAAGACACCACCATTGCCGATATCTCGGTGTCCACCACCGCCACCCAGATCAAGACCGGCTCGCTGTGCCGCAGCGATCGCGTGGCCAAGTACAACCAGCTGCTGCGCATCGAGGAAGCTCTCGGCGCCGGCGCGCGTTACGCCGGTCGTGACGCGTTCGTTTCGCTGAAGCGCTGATCCGATGCGCGACTGGCGCTGGATGCTGCTGTTGCTGGCCCTGTTGCTGGGCTGGCTGCAGTATCGCTTCTGGTTCGGTCCGGGCAATTCGGGTGAAGTCATGATGCTCGAAGCCCAGGTCACCAACCAGGAGCGTGACAATGAGGGCCTGCAGCAGCGCAATGACGCGCTGGCTGCCGAAGTGAAGGACCTCAAGGAAGGCCAGTCCGCCATCGAAGAGCGCGCGCGCAGCGAACTGGGCATGATCAAGCCTGGCGAGAAGTTCTACCGCGTGGTCGAGGATGCACCGGTCCATCCGGTGCAGCCCGCGGCGGGTGTCAGCGCGCAGGCGGGCGATCATCCGGCGGACGTGCCATGAGCGCGGCGATCTGGGTGGTGGTTCCGGCCGCCGGTCGTGGCGCCCGTTTCGGTGCGCCCTTGCCCAAGCAGTACCTGCAGGCGGGTGGGCAGATCCTGCTCGCCCACACCCTGGATGCACTGCTGGCGCATCCGGCGGTGGCCGGAGCGATGGTGGTGATCGGTCCGGACGATGCCGACTGGCCGGGCTGGAGCGAATGGGCCGGCAAGCCGGTGCTGACCTGTATCGGTGGCGCTACCCGTGCGGCCTCGGTGCTGGCCGGATTGCAGGCGCTGCCGGAGACGGTGCGCGCCGATGAATTCGTGCTGGTCCACGACGCGGCGCGCCCGAACCTGTCGCCGGCCGATCTCGGCCGCCTGCTCGAAGTCGGTCGTGCCGACCCGGTCGGCGCGATTCTCGCGGCACCGGTGCGTGACACCCTCAAGCGCGCTGGCGACGATGGTGGCATCGATGGTACCGAGCCGCGCGAGCGTCTGTGGCGCGCATTGACGCCGCAGCTGTTCCGCCGCCACCAGCTCAGCCGCGCGCTGTCCGAAGCCGCTGCCGCCGGTGTGGAAGTCACCGACGAGGCCATGGCCATGGAACGCCAGGGCCAGCGCCCGCTGTTGGTCGAAGGCAGCGAGGACAACTTCAAGGTCACCACCCCGGCCGATCTGGACCGGTTTGAATTCGTACTTTCCCGCCGCGCCGGCTGATTGCCCGCGCGGCCCTGCTGCAAGGGCTGTATCCATGAGCACCGCACCGTTCCCGCCCGTCCGCATCGGCCAGGGCTACGACGTCCATGCCTTCGGTGAAGGCGACCACATCATGCTCGGCGGAGTGAACGTGCCACACAGCTGCGGCGTGCTCGCACACAGCGATGGCGACGTGATCCTGCATGCGCTGTGCGATGCCATGCTGGGTGCGATCGCGCTGGGGGACATCGGCCAGCATTTCCCGCCCAGCGACGACCGCTGGAAGGGTGCCGACAGCAGCGATTTCGTGCGCCACTGCGACAGCCTGCTGCGCGAGCGCGGCTGGCGCGTCGGCAACACCGACATCACCGTGATCTGCGAGCGGCCGAAGGTCGGCCCGCACGCGTTGGCCATGCGCGAACGCATCGGCGAACTGCTGCAGCTGCCGCTGGACGCGGTCAGCGTCAAGGCCACCACCTCGGAGAAGCTGGGCTTCACCGGCCGTGGCGAAGGCATCGCCGCGCAGGCGGTGGTGCTGCTGGTGGCGGCATGATTCCGCTGCCGCTCGCGTTCGGCGCGCCGCTGCTGAGCGCACGCATCCGCACCACGCCGGAAGATTTCCAGGTTGATGAACTGCCGGCCTTCGAGGCCACCGGCGAAGGTGAGCACTTGCTGCTGCACATCCGCAAGCGCGGTGCCAACACCGTGCACGTGGCCAAGTTGCTGGCCGCATGGGCTGGCCTGCCGGAAATGGCGGTGAGCTACGCCGGCATGAAGGATCGGCACGCGGTCACCACCCAGCGCTTCAGCGTGCACCTGCCCAAGCGCGTGGCGCCTGACCTGGCATCGCTGGCCAGTGATGAAATCGAAGTGATCGAATCCACCTGGCACAACCGCAAGCTGCAGCGCGGTGCGCTGGCCGGCAACCGTTTCAAGCTGGTGCTGCGCGACGTGCAGGGTGATGCCGCCGCGATCAGTGAGCGCCTGCAGCAGATCGCAGAGCGGGGCCTGCCGAACTGGTTCGGCGAGCAGCGTTTTGGCCGCGACGGTGGCAACGTGCCGGCGGCGCTGGCGATGTTCGGTGGCCGCCGCATGCGCAAGGACCAGCGTTCACTGCTGCTGTCGGCGGCCCGCTCGGCGCTGTTCAACCGCGTGCTGGCCGCGCGCGTGGAGCAGGGCAACTGGGACCAGCCGCTGGATGGCGAAGTGTGGATGCTCGATGGCAGCCGCAGCGTGTTCGGCCCCGAGCCGTACACCGACGTGCTGGCCGAGCGCCTGGCGCGTTTCGATATTCATCCCAGCGCACCGCTGTGGGGCGAGGGTGAACTGCGCAGCACCGAAGCGGCACGCGCGCTGGAGCTGGCGGCGCTGGATGACGACGAATCCAAGGCGCTGCGTGCCGGCCTGGAAGACGCGCGCCTGAAGCAGGAGCGCCGCGCACTGCGCCTGCGTCCAGCGTTGCTGCAGCACCAGTGGCTGGCGGATGACGTGCTGGAACTGTCGTTCGCACTGCCGCCGGGCTGTTATGCCACTGCCGTGCTGCACGAGCTCGGCCCGGTCGAAGACGCCTCGCAGGCCTGACAGAAAAAGGGGACGGAGGGAATTAAGTCGTTTGTGGCACAAACGACTTAATTCCCTCCGTCCCCTTTTTCATCTGCGTGCCAGCAGCACCAGCATCGCGCCGGTGCCGCCTTGTCCGGTCGGCGCCGAATGAAACGCCAGCACGTCGTTGCGCAGCCGCAGCAGGCGATCGACCAGGTTTTTCAGTACCGGCGCACCGCCATCGGACTGCAGGCCCTTGCCGTGGATGATGCGCACGCAGCCGTATTCGTGCGCATGCGCTTCCAGCAGGAACTGGCGCAGCAACGCCTCTGCCTGCGCGGCGGTTGCACCATGCAGGTCCAGCTCGTCCTGCACCGAGTACTGGCCACGCTTGAGGCGCTGGAACACCCGCGGCGGCAGGTTGTCGCGTCGATAGCTGGCCACGTCGCCGGCTTCCAGCGGTGTACTGTCGCGCAGCAGCCGGGCGAACTCGCCAGCGGCTTCCGCCGCGTCACGCTCGGCCATGCGCGCGCGCGGTTTCGGCCGCGGCGCGGCGGGCGCCGGCTCCACTTCCTTGCGCAGCGGCGTCACTTCGCCGATGGCCGCACGGAACAATGCGGCCGGATCTTCATCTTCAGGGTGCGACATGCGCACAGGGTAAACCGCTGGCGTGAGCCTGCCTATGACGATTTGAAGTCGGCCGTGACCGCCGGCAGGGTAGGACCGGCGGCTCGCATGCGGCACAATAGACGATGCCCTTGCAGGGTCGACGGCTTCCGCAGGGAAGCGCGACGGTCCCGCCCACACTGCACGGTGATGGAATCGAATTCTTGGAAAATCAAGCGGTTAAATCGAAGATGCGAATCCTGGTCAGCAATGACGATGGTGTCGACGCCGCAGGCATCCGGATGCTTGCCTCGGTCCTGCGCGAAGCCGGTCACGAAGTGACGGTGGTCGCACCTGACCGCGACCGCTCCGGCGCCAGCAACTCCCTGACCCTGGACCTGCCGATCCGCCTCAAGCGCATCGACCACTACACCGTCTCTGTAGCCGGCACGCCGACCGATTGCGTGCATCTGGCGCTGACCGGCCTGCTTGAATTCGAACCTGACATTGTCGTGTCCGGCATCAACAACGCTGCCAACCTCGGCGACGACGTGATCTATTCCGGAACCGTCTCGGCGGCGATGGAAGGTCGCTTCCTCGGCTTGCCGGCAGTAGCGGTCTCGCTGGTCAGCCGCAATCACGATCCGAAGCACTTCGAGACCGCCGCGCGTGCCGCAGTCGAGATCGTTGCCCGCCTCAAGGCCGACCCGCTGCCCGCCGACACCATCCTCAACGTCAACGTGCCGGATCTGCCGTGGAACGAGGTCAAGGGCTTCGAGGTCACCCGCCTCGGCAACCGCCATCGCGCCGAAGGCTGCATCGCGCAGAAAGACCCGCGCGGCAATGAGGTGTACTGGATCGGGCCAGCTGGCCGCGAGCAGGACTCCGGCCCCGGCACCGATTTCCATGCGGTGCGCACCGGCCACATCTCGATCACGCCGATCCAGGTCGACCTGACCCGCTACCAGGCACTGGAGAAGGTGGCCAGCTGGGTCGGCGGCCTCAGTGCTGCGCTGGACCAGCCGGCATGAGCCCGCGCCTGCGCCTGCAACCGGAAGCTGTCGGCATCGGCATGACCTCGCAACGTGTGCGTGACCGCCTGGTCGATCGCCTGCGTGAAGCGGGCATCGTCGACGAATCAACCTTGAATGCGATCCGGGTGGTGCCGCGCCATCTTTTCATCGATGAGGCGCTGGCGTCACGGGCCTACGAAGACACCGCACTGCCTATCGGCCATGGCCAGACCATTTCGCAACCCTGGGTGGTCGCTCGGATGACCGAGGCTGTCCTGCAGGTGGCACCGAAGCGGGTGCTGGAAGTGGGTACCGGTTCGGGCTACCAGGCCGCGGTGCTCGGTGCACTGGGTCTGGAGGTGTACACCGTCGAGCGCATCGGAGACCTGCTGCGCCAGGCGCGCAAGCGTTTTCGTGCGTTGGGCATGAACATCCGTACCAAGCATGATGACGGCCGCGTCGGTTGGGCCGAGCACGGTCCGTTCGATGCCATCGTGGTCACCGCAGCGGCGCCGGCGCTGGTCGATGTACTGATCGAGCAGCTCGCCGAAGGCGGCCGCCTGGTGGCCCCGGTCGGCGGCCCCAGTGCGCAGTCGCTGGTGCAGTTGGACCGCAAGGCCGACGGCAGCATCGAACAACACGTGCTGGCGCCGGTCACCTTCGTACCGCTGCTGTCTGGCATGCTGGACTAATCCACGGAGCAGGGTTGCATGAAGATTTTCGGGCCGCTGTACGAGCGGGCGATGAAGTGGGCGGCGCACGAACGCGCGCCGACCTACCTCACGGTATTGAGTTTCTTCGAGGCGATCATTTTCCCGGTGATGCCGGAAGTGATGCTGGCGCCGATGTGCGTGGCCCAGCCCAAGCGCGGCTGGTGGTTCGCGACTCTCAGCCTGGCCGGTTCAATGGTCGGTGCGGTGGTCGGCTATGCGTTGGGTCATTTCGCCTTCGAGGCGATCAAGCCACTGTTCGAGGCACTGGGCATGCTGCCGGCGATCGAGCAGGGCATCACCACCGTGCAGGCCAAGATGGCCGAGTCGCCGTGGGCGGTGTTCACCTTCCTGGTGCTGGGCGGCTTCATGCCGATCCCGATGAAGGTCTTCACGTGGGCATCGGGTATCGTCGGCGTACCGATGCCGCAGTACCTGTTGAGCATGCTGATCGGCCGTGGCAAGCGCGTGTTCGTGCTGGCTGCGGTCATCCGTATCGGTGGTGCGCGTGCCGAAGCGGCGCTGCGTCGCTGGATTGAACCGCTGGGCTGGATCGCCACCGCGTTGGTGGTGGTGCTGATCGCCTGGCTTGTATGGAGGTCGAAGTTCGCATGAATCCTGATCGTCTGAGCAAGGGAGTGCGCATCGGCGCGCTGGCGTTGCTGGTTTCCACCCTGGCCGCCTGCGGCACCGCTACCGTGGTTCGTCCTGGTGGGGGCAGCACCGGTGGCGGCGTGACCACGCCGAAGACCTCGGTGCCCAAGCCGGGCCAGACCGTGGTCGTTCGCAAGGGTGACACCATCTATGCGCTGGCCCGCATCCACGACATCACCCCGGCTGACCTGATTGCCTGGAACAGCCTGGACAATCCCTCATCGATCCATCCGGGGCAGGTGATCCGCCTGTATCCGGCCGGTGCCAGCGGTGGTCGCGCACCGACCACGGTGGTGACCCCGCCGCGCTCCGGCGGCAGCACCGCAGGCAGTGCCGCGCCGACCACGGCGCCGGCCGGTCCGGTGAAGAGCAACATCGCTTGGCGCTGGCCGGCCGATGGCGCCGTCGTGGGCCGCTACGTGGCGGGTGATGCGACCAAGCAGGGCGTGGACATCGCGGGCACCAGCGGCCAGGCAGTCAAGGCCACCGCCAATGGCGTGGTGGTGTATTCCGGTGCCGGCCTGGTCGGCTACGGCGAGCTGATCATCATCAAGCACAGCGACCAGTGGCTTTCGGCGTACGGTCATAATCGCAAGCGCCTGGTGAATGAAGGGCAGAGCGTGAAGGCTGGCGAGCAGATCGCGGAGATGGGCCGTACCGGCGCGAACCGCGACATGGTCCACTTCGAGATCCGCTACAACGGCAAGCCGGTCGACCCGCAGCAGTACCTGCCGGCGCGTTGATCGTCGATTCGCCATCTGGGCGGATCCCCGGCCCGGCGTAGCACGCCGGGCGTTTGCCGTCGGCGCGGCCCATGGGCCGCAAACGCCGTCGGCGCACCCGCTACAACGGCAAGCCGGTCGACCCGCAGCAGTACCTGCCGGCGCGTTGACGTTGGTAGCGCCGGGCCATGCCCGGCGCCTTTCCGCCGCGAAGCGACGCCGCCCGAGCATGGGCTCGGGCGCTACAGGCTACGTGTGATCCAAGGTAGCGCCGGGCGATGCCTGGCGGCTCTGTTCCTCAGCCTTCCAGAATGAAGGCGGCAGCGACCTTGCGGCCTTCACCGGCCAGGATGTTGAAGGTGCGCGCGGCAGCCGGGTTGTTCATCACTTCCAGGCCGATGCCGCGGCTCAGGCATGCAGCCATCACCACCGCCGGCGGGAACACCTGGCGGTCGCCGGTGCCGAGCACGATCAGCGCCGGATTCAGTGCCAGGATCGGCTCCAGGTCGGCCAGCTGCAGCTCGGCGGCACGTGCCACCGGCCACTGCGCGACCAGCTGGTCCGGAGTCAGGAAGAAACTGCTGCCCAGGACCTGGTCATTTACCTTGGCCGAGCGGCCATCGGCGGCGCGCAGGCTGTAGGCGTAATCGGGCGGTTCGTGGTTCAGCTGCATGGCAGTAAGGCGATCAGCCGCGCGGCAGCACGATCTGGCGCTGTTCCTTGCTCGGGCGATACAGCACGGCGACGTGGCCGATGCGCTGCACCAACGCGCTCTCGGTGGCTTCGACGATCTCGCCGATCATCACGTCACGGGCGTCGCGGTCTTCGGCAGCGACCTTCACCTTGACCAGCTCGTGGCGCTCCAGCACTTCATTCAGCTCAGCGATGAAGGCCGGGGTCACGCCCTTGCCGCCGGTCTGCAGCAGCGCCTTCAGGTCGTGGGCTTGGCCGCGCAGGAAACGGGTCTGGGAAGCGGTCAGGGCGATGGACATGCAGGAAAACACGGTTGAATGGGGCGATCAGGGTATCATGAGGACCCCATCAGCCCCTATTTTCAATGGCTACCCGCAGCAAAAGCAGCCAGCGCTGGCTCAAGGAACATTTCTCCGACCCCTTCGTGAAGAAGGCGCAGGCCGAAGGCATGCGCTCGCGCGCCGCCTACAAGCTTGAAGAGCTGCTCGAACGTGACCGGCTGCTGAAGCCGCACATGGTCGTGGTCGACCTTGGCGCGGCCCCGGGCGGTTGGTCTCAGCAGGTTCGGAGACAGATCGGCGATACTGGCCGTGTGCTGGCCCTGGACATCCTGGACATGCCGCCGCTGGCCGGCGTGGAGTTCCTTCACGGTGACTTCAGGGAAGAAACCGTCCTATCGCAGTTTGAAGCCATGCTCGGTGATCAGCCGGTAGACCTTGTGCTGTCGGACATGGCCCCCAATAAGAGTGGTGTAGGCGCGGTCGACCAGCCGCGGATGATGCACCTGGCGGAGCTGGCCCTGGATTTTGCCGACAACCACCTGAAGACCGGTGGGGCGTTCCTGATCAAGCTGTTCCAGGGCGAAGGCTTTGACGACTACGTGCGTGACATGCGCCGCCGGTACGACAAGGTCTCCATCCGCAAGCCGGAAGCGTCGCGCAAGCGCTCTCCCGAGGTGTATGCCTTGGGTCAGGGAAAACGCGCCCACATGAAGTAAGCTCGCAACGTACGCAAGTTCGACCCCAACGCAACGCCAGCACTAAGAGGAACACCGGAGCCAATGAGGATGAACGACTTGACCAAGAACCTCCTGCTATGGGTGGTCGTCGCCGTCGTGCTGATGGTGGTCTTCCAGAGCTTCTCGCCCAAGACCTCCGGGGCTGGGGCGCAGGGCGCGTCGTATTCGCAGTTCCTGGACCAGGTGGACAGCGGCAACGTGCAGAAGGTCGCCTTCGGCGGCGACATGCGCGGCGGCACCAGCCAGCTCACCTACACCACCCGTGGCGGCCAGTCGGCCACCATCACTGCACCGTTCGATCGTGACCTGATCAACGTGCTGCGCACCAAGAACGTGGAAATCGTGCAGGAAGAGCCGTCCAGCGGCATCTCCCTCGGCGCGATCCTGATGAATTTCCTGCCGGTCATCCTGATCATCGGCTTCTGGTTGTTCATCATGCGCCAGATGCAGGGCGGTGGCGGCGGTGCCAAGGGCGCGATGTCCTTCGGCAAGTCGCGCGCCAAGCTGCAGGGCGAAGACCAGATCAAGGTCACCTTCGCCGACGTCGCTGGCTGCGACGAGGCCAAGGAAGAAGTGGGCGAACTGGTCGACTTCCTGCGTGACCCGTCCAAGTTCACCAAGCTGGGCGGCAAGATTCCGCGTGGCGTGCTGATGGTGGGCCCGCCGGGTACCGGCAAGACGCTGTTGGCCAAGGCCATCGCCGGCGAGGCCAAGGTGCCGTTCTTCTCGATCTCCGGTTCGGACTTCGTGGAAATGTTCGTCGGCGTCGGCGCCAGCCGTGTGCGCGACATGTTCGAGCAGGCCAAGAAGCACGCGCCGTGCATCATCTTCATTGATGAAATCGACGCCGTCGGCCGTCACCGTGGTGCCGGCCTGGGCGGCGGTCATGACGAGCGCGAGCAGACCCTGAACCAGCTGCTGGTCGAGATGGATGGTTTCGAGGGTGGCGAAGGCGTGATCGTGATCGCCGCGACCAACCGTCCGGACGTGCTGGACCCGGCGCTGCTGCGTCCGGGCCGTTTCGACCGTCAGGTGGTGGTTGGCCTGCCGGACGTAAAGGGCCGCGAGCACATCCTCAAGGTGCACATGCGCAAGCTGCCGCTGGCTGACGACGTCGTGCCGATGGTGATCGCACGTGGTACCCCGGGTTTCTCCGGTGCCGACCTGGCCAACCTCTGCAACGAGGCCGCCCTGTTCGCCGCCCGTGGCAACGAGAAGGAGGTCCGCATGGACCACTTCGATCGTGCCCGCGACAAGATCCTGATGGGTGCCGAGCGTCGTTCGATGGCCATGAGCGAGGAGGAGAAGACCCTCACCGCGTACCACGAAGCCGGTCACGCCATCGTCGGTCGTCTGGTGCCCGAGCACGATCCGGTCTACAAGGTCACCATCATCCCGCGCGGCCGTGCGCTGGGTGTGACCATGTACCTGCCGGAAGGCGACAAGTACTCGATGAACCGCGTGGCGATCAAGTCGCAGCTGTGCTCGCTGTACGGTGGCCGCGTGGCCGAGGAGCTGATCTTCGGTGCCGACAAAGTCACCACGGGTGCCTCCAACGACATCGAACGTGCCACCAAGATGGCCCGCAACATGGTCACCAAGTGGGGCCTGTCCGACCAGCTCGGCCCGATCGCCTATGGCGAAGAGGACGATGAGGTGTTCCTGGGCCGTTCGGTCACCCAGCACAAGAGCGTGTCCAACGACACCGCGCGCCGCATCGACGAGGAAGTGCGCAACATCCTCGACGAGGCTTACGCACGCACCACCGAGCTGATGACGGCCAACCTGGACAAGCTGCACGCGATGTCCCAGCTGCTGCTGCAGTACGAAACCATCGATGCGCCGCAGATCGACGCCATCATGGAAGGCCGCGATCCGCCGCCGCCGGCCGGCTGGAACAAGTCGAACAAGGATGGTGGCAACGACAAGGGTGGCGACGCCCGTCCGCTGCCGCCGATCGCAGGCCCGGCCGAGTCGCACTGAAGGCCCGCTGCAGGTAATACCAGACGAGGCCGGGGCAACCCGGCCTCGTTGTTTCCGGGCCACTGGCCCATCCCGAAGAACCGTTCTGATGCTGGAGCCCGCATGTCCACCCCGAAGCCCGAACCGATTTCCCACACCGTCGAGATGATCATCGCCACCGTGGTCGGCGTGGGTGTAGGCCTTGGTGCCGACAACCTGTTGCTGGGCTGCGTGGTGGGTATCGGTGTCGGCATCGTGCTGAGCATCGCCAAGACCCTGTACGTGGACCGCAAGCGCCGCCGCCGTTGATGGGTATCGGCAGGGCTGCGCCCTGCACCTGCTACGAGCCGGAGCAACAGCAACAGCTACAGCTACAGCTACATTCCGTGGGATGGCGGGGCGGTGTCGGAGTGCGGGGACGCCGCGAGTACGTCCCTGTAGGCTTGGCAGCCGCATCCATGCGGCTGACACCCCGCACTCCGACACCGCCCCACCTCTGACAGATTTCGGGAGCTGTTGGTAGGTGTCGACCTTGGTCGACACATCTGTCAGATATCGATGTACAAGAATGGGGTCAGATCCGTTTTCCGCAGGAAAACGGATCTGACCCCAAGAGCTGCTCCGAAAGATCGCAGAAATCTGTCGAAGGCGGGGTGGGTCCGGTTGCGGGAGTGTCCGCGGCATGGATGCCGCGGCCAAGCCCCCATGGATGGGTTTACGGCGTCTCCCGCAACCGGACCCACCCCGGCTACCCTCAGGAAACCAGCTTCTGCTGTTGCTTGGGCTCTTGCTGTGGCCGTTGCCTCTGCGGGTGCAGGGCGCCGCCCTGCCGAACTAAACTACCCGGCGTTGTCCCTGCAGGATTGCCCATGTTCGATACCTCGCCCCAGCTCGATTGCGCCGGCCGCATTCTGCGCCTCGACCGTGCCCGGGTCATGGGCATCGTCAACGTCACCCCGGACTCGTTCTCCGATGGCGGCGCGCACGATACCACCGAGGCCGCGGTCGCACATGGCCTCAAGCTGGTCGAGGAGGGCGCGGACCTGCTGGACATCGGCGGCGAATCGACCCGGCCGGGCGCTGCGCCGGTATCGGTGGAGGAGGAGCTGCGCCGGGTGATTCCGGTGATCGAGCAGTTGGCTGCCCGAACCCAGGTGCCGATCAGCATCGACACCTTCAAGCCCGACGTGATGCGGGCGGCAGTGGCGGCCGGCGCCGGCATGATCAACGACATCTTCGGCCTGCGCCAGGAAGGCGCATTGGACGCGGCTGCCGAGGCCGGCGTGCCGGTGGTGCTGATGCACATGAAGGGCGAGCCGGGCCATATGCAGGCCGATCCGCATTACGACGACGTGGTCGGCGAGGTGCATGGTTTCCTGGTGCAGCGCCTGTTCGCTGCCGAGATGGAGGGCATCGAGAAGAAAAACCTGCTGATCGACCTCGGTTTCGGCTTTGGCAAGACCACCGCCCACAACATGACCCTGCTGGCGCGTTCGGAGCGCTTCCTGGAACTGGGCGTGCCGATGCTGGCTGGCCTGTCGCGCAAGCGCAGCCTGGGTGAACTGACCGGTCGCGACACGCCGTCTGAGCGAGTGGCTGCTTCGGTTGCCGCGCACCTGATCGCAGTTCAGCGAGGTGCGGGCATCGTGCGCGTGCATGACGTGGCCGCCACGGTCGACGCACTGAAGATCTGGCAGGCACTGGAGGCCGTACCGACGCCGCGCGCCGACGCCACGCCGACGATCCGCTGGCCGGACGAAGACTGATGGGGATCGACCAGCGGCCGCTGGCGATCGCCGTGATGGGACCGACCGCCAGTGGCAAGACCGCGACTGCGATCGCCCTGGCCCGGCAGCTGGATGGCGAGATCGTGAGCGTCGATTCGGCACTGGTCTATCGCCACCTGGACATCGGCTCGGCCAAGCCCGATGCGGCCGAGCGTGCGCAGGCGCCGCACCACCTGCTGGATCTGCGCGATCCCTGGCAGACCTATTCGGCGGCCGAGTTCGCGGCCGATGCCGGTCGCGTCGTGGCCGACATCCTGGCGCGCGGCAAGATGCCGATCCTGGCCGGCGGCACCGGGTTGTACTTCCGCGCCTTGTTGCAGGGCCTGTCGCCGATGCCGGAGGCCGATCCGGCGACGCGCGAAGCGCTCAGCGCCGAAGCCGCCGAACGCGGCTGGGCGGCACTGCATGCGGAACTGGCCAAGGTTGATCCGGCGGCCGCCGCACGCATCCATGCCACCGACCCGCAGCGCATCCAGCGGGCGCTGGAGGTCTATCGCCTGACCGGTACCCCCATCACGGAGTGGCAGCGCCGGCCGGGCGTGGCGCCCTTGCCGGTGCGCACGCTCAAGCTGGTCCTGGCCCCGCGTGACCGCGCGGTACTGCACCAGCGCATCGAGGCGCGCTTCGACGCCATGCTGGCGCAGGGTTTCCTTGACGAGGTGCGGGCGCTGCGCGCGATGCCGGAATTGGCCGCCGTGGAGGCGCCACTGGACCTGCCGGCGGTGCGCGCGGTCGGCTATCGCCAGGCTTGGGAGTACCTGGACGGGCAGGGCGATGCCGCCCGCTTCCGTGACAAGGCGATCTTCGCCACCCGGCAGCTGGCCAAGCGCCAGCTGACCTGGCTGCGCGGTGAACTTGATGCGCGCTGGTTCGACCCCCATATCGACCGGGAGCGCCTTGCCGGCGCGGTGTCGACCTTCGTCGCACGCTGAACCCCCGCCAGCCGTGTAACATCATCGGTCGGTGGGCGGCTCGGGGGCCGCGGCAACCGTCGGCAACCCAATAAGAACAATAATCAGGAGTGTGCAATGTCCAAGGGACAATCGCTGCAGGATCCTTTCTTGAACGCACTGCGGCGCGAGCGCGTGCCGGTTTCGGTGTACCTGGTCAACGGTATCAAGCTGCAGGGCACGATCGAGTCGTTCGACCAGTTTGTGGTCCTGCTGCGCAACACGGTCAGCCAGATGGTCTACAAGCACGCCATTTCCACGGTGGTACCGGCACGCAACGTGAAGGTCGGACCGGGTGGTGGCTATGTGCAGTCGGGTGAAGGTGGTCAGGCGGGTGATGAAGCAGACGAGTAAGACTGGAGCGGTGAATGTTTGACCGCTCGAAAAAGGGCGAACACGCCCTCTTGATCCAGCCGCATTTCGGCAAGCTGGAAGACGATGTGCTGGAAGAGTTCGGTGATCTGGCCCGCTCGGCTGGGGCCAGCATCGCCGCCACGATCACCGCGCGCCTGGATCGGCCCAATCCGTCGACCCTGATCGGCAGCGGCAAGCTGGACGAGATCAAGGCTGCCGCAGATGCCTCTGGCGCCGACCTGATCCTGGTGAACCATGCGTTGAGCCCGGGCCAGGAGCGCAACCTGGAGCGCTTCCTCGAACGCCGGGTGATCGACCGTACCGGCCTGATCCTGGACATCTTCGCCCAGCGTGCGCACAGCCACGAAGGCAAGCTGCAGGTCGAGCTGGCACAGCTGCGCCACCTGGCCACGCGGCTGGTGCGCGGCTGGACCCACCTGGAGCGCCAACGCGGCGGTTCCATCGGCCTGCGCGGCCCGGGTGAAACCCAGCTGGAAACCGACCGCCGCCTGCTGCAGAAGCGGGTGGAACAGCTGCAGAAGCGGCTGGAAAAGGTGGAAGTGCAGCGCACCCAGATGCGCCGCGCACGCGTGCGCAGCGAGCTGCCGCGCGTGGCCCTGGTGGGCTACACCAACGCCGGCAAGTCGACCCTGTTCAACGCCATGACCGGTGCCGAGGCTTACGCTGCGGACCAGTTGTTCGCGACCCTGGACCCGACCGTACGCCGCATCGCGGTGCCGGGTGGCAACGTGGTGCTGGCCGACACCGTCGGCTTCGTCCGCGACCTGCCGCATGATCTGGTCGCCGCGTTCCGCTCGACCCTGTCCGAGGCGCGCGAGGCCGACTTCCTGCTGCACGTGGTTGATGCCGCCGATCCGCACCGCGAGGAGCGCATCGCCCAGGTGGACGAGGTGCTGACCGCGGTTGGTGCCGGCGATCTGCCGCAGCTTCTGGTGTTCAACAAAATTGACCGCATCGACGGTGCTGACGTCCGCCACGATGGCCAGGACGGCGTTCCCGACGAGTCACGCCGCGAGCGAGTGTGGATTTCCGCACGCGATGGACAGGGCCTGGACCTGCTGCAGAGCGTGCTGGGCAAGCGCCTTGGCCTGCAGCACGTGACCGGTGAACTGCGGCTGCCGCCGGATGCCGGCCGTCTGCGCGCGCGCCTGCACCAGTTGGAAGTGATCCGCAGCGAGCAGGCCGATGAAGACGGCTGGCTGCTGCAGGTCGACCTGCCTATCGCCGAAGCCGAAAAGCTGGCCGCCAGTGCCGACGGCGCGCCGATCCGGGCGCTGCTGCCTGAGAAACTGCCGGAGTGGTGAGGTAGCGCCGGGCCCTGCCCGGCGACTGCCGTCACGGAGGCCCGCGACACGCGGCCGTCATCTGCGGTACAACGTGCAGGTTCTTCACCCCACCGTCATGCCGATGCCCATTCCCACCGACGCTGAACTCAATGCCCTGTCCGCCGCGCTCGGGCAGCGCCTGCAGCAGGCCTCGCTGCAGCTGGTGACCGCCGAGAGCTGCAGTGGCGGCTGGATCGCCAAGTGCATGACCGACATCGCCGGTTCCTCGGCGTTCTTCGACTGTGGCATGGTGGTCTACAGCTACGAGGCCAAGCAGCGTCTGCTCGGCGTGCGCGCGCAGACCCTGGAGCAGTTTGGTGCGGTCAGCCGCGAAACCGTGTTGGAGATGGTGTCCGGTGCGCTGGTCAATTCCGGCGCCGGCATCGCCGTGGCGGTGACGGGTATCGCTGGCCCTGGCGGCGGTAGCCCTGACAAGCCGGTCGGCAGCGTCTGGATCGGCTGGAAGCGCCGTGGAGGTTACGCCCGCGCCGAATTGTTCCAGTTCGATGGCGACCGCGAAGCCATCCGCCGGCAAACCGTGGCCGCGGCATTGCGCGGTATCGACGCCCAGCTGTGACATGCTGCTCCGGTAATCGTCCGGAGCACGCATGATGTGGGAAACGCTGGGCACGGTCCGTGACCTGGGCCGACTGCAGGAAATTGCCGTCGTCCTGATCCGCTATGGCTTCGGCGATGTGGTGCGGCGCATCGGCCTGGCCACGGTGCTGGAGCGGGCAGGGCGCCTGCTGCACTGGAACGAAGAGCGCCAGGAACTGCTGCGGATGACCGCACCGGTGCGCGTGCGCAGCGCCATGCAGGATCTCGGCCCAACCTTCGTCAAGCTTGGCCAGGTGCTGGCGACGCGCGTCGACCTGCTGCCGCCGGAATGGATCGCCGAGCTTTCCGAACTGCAGAACGCAGTGCCGGCCTTGCCGTACGCGGACATCCGCGAGCAGCTCGAGTCCGACCTCGGTGCGTCGCCGCAGGAGGTGTTCGCCTTCCTTGATGAAACGCCCATGGCTGCGGCTTCACTGGCGCAGGCCCATCGCGCGCGCCTGCAGGACGGTCGGGAGGTGGTGCTGAAGGTACGTCGCCCCGGCATCCGCGATGTGGTCGAGGCCGATCTGCGGTTGCTGGCACGCCTGGCCGAGATCGTCGAGGCGCGCCTTCCGGATCTGCGTCGTTACCGTCCGGCCGAGGTCGTGCAGCAGTTCACCGTGTCGCTGCGCCGCGAGCTGGATTTCGCCGCCGAATGCCGCAATGCCGAGCGCATCGCGCGCAACTTCAAAGGCCGCGACGATATCCTGATTCCCAGCGTGCATTGGCAGTGGACCTGCGAAAGCCTGAATGTGCAGGACTTCGTTGATGGCATTCCCGGCCGCGACCTGGCCGGCGTCGACGCCGCAGGGCTGGACCGGCGCGAACTGGCGCGGCGTGGTGCCGACATCGTGCTGAAGATGGTGCTGGAGGACGGCAGCTTCCACGCCGATCCGCATCCGGGAAACATCATCTACCTGCGCGACGGCCGCATCGGCGTGATCGATTTCGGCATGGTCGGTGCGCTGTCCGAAGTGCGTCGTTTCCAGGTCGCGCAGCTGCTGCACGGGCTGGTCGAGCAGGACCCGCAGGGCGTGGCCGACGTGCTGCTGGACTGGGCCGGCGGCGTGGAAGTGGACGAAAACCGGCTGCAGCACGACATCAGCCAGTTCGTCGACCAGTACCGGGGCGTGCCACTGAAGGACCTGCGCATCGGCCTGATGCTGGGCGACATCACCCAGCTGCTGCGCAGCTACAGCCTGACCCTGCCGGCCGACCTGGCGCTGATGATCAAGGCGTTCCTGACCCTGGAAGGCATGGGCCGGCAGCTGGACCCGGATTTCGACATGGCCAGCGCCGCGCGACCGTTCCTGGAGCGGGTGGTGCTGCAGCGCTATGCGCCCAAGGCGCTGCTCAAGCGTGGCCGGCGCAGCCTGCTGGGCCTGGTTGATTTCGCCGGCGAACTGCCCCGTGACCTGCGCAAGCTGGTCCAGGCCGCACGCCGTGGGCGCCTGCAGCTGAAGGTGGAAACCACGGCGTTGCAGGGCTTCGGCGAACAGGTCAATCGCGCCGCCAACCGGCTGGTGATGGGCATCGTCACCGCCGCTCTGATCATCGGCTCATCCATCGTGATGCACAGCGTCGGCGGGGTTTCCAGCCGCTGGCTGCTGGCGCTGGGCGTATGCGGTTTCATCGGCGCCGGCTTCTGCGGCGTGTGGATCCTGTTTTCGATATGGAGAAGCGGCAAGCACACCTAGTGTGCTTGCCGCAGCGGTTCCCAACGGGAACCGCGGAATCGCTGCGCGATTCCTGTAGAGCCGACCGCTGGTCGGCTGCTCTTGCTTTTGCCCCTACCAGCTGGGCCATGCCCGGCGACGGCGCCGAGCATGGCTCGGCGCAATAGGTCGTTCCCCGTCAGTCCTGCAGCCCGCCGTGTCGCAACCAGCACTTGCAGTCCCGTTCGTTAGTAGTAATACTACTAATCATGGACCTGACCGACACCCAGCAGGCGATCCTGCAGTTGATCGCCGAGCGTATCGAGAGCGAAGGCGCACCGCCGTCGCAGACTGAAATCGCGCGTGCATTCGGCTTCAAGGGCGTCCGCGCGGCCCAGTACCACCTGGAAGCCCTGGAGCAGGCCGGTGCGATCCGTCGCATTCCGGGCCAGGCCCGAGGCATCCGCCTGGTGCAGGCGCCACCGCTGGAGAAGCTGGCCGAGCCGGGCCTGCCCGACAACGTTCTGCGCCTGCCGGTGCTCGGCCGGGTCGCAGCAGGTCTGCCGATCGGTGCCGACATCGGCTCGGATGATTTCGTGGTGCTGGACCGGGTGTTCTTCTCGCCGGCGCCGGATTACCTGCTCAAGGTGCAGGGCGATTCGATGATCGACGAGGGCATCTTCGACGGTGACCTGATCGGCGTGCACCGCACCCGCGATGCCCATTCCGGGCAGATCGTGGTGGCCCGCATCGATGACGAGATCACCGTCAAGCTGCTGAAGATCGCCAAGGACCGTATCCGCCTGCTGCCACGCAACCCCGACTACAAGCCGATCGAGGTGCTGCCGGACCAGGACTTCTCGATCGAAGGCCTCTATTGCGGCCTGTTACGACCCAACCGTTGACCTGTTCCATAGCGCATTACCCCGCGGTCTTTTGTGGCGATTCTCTGGTTCCACTGAGGTTGGTACGGATGTCCGATAATTCTTTTCAGAGCGCCGGGCAGAATCTCAGCCTGTGCGATACGTCCGACTTAAAGTGAACCCATGGCAAAGAAGACCCCCAAAGACAGCACCTCCAACGACACGACCTCTGCAAGGACCAATCCGATGGACGAGAACAAGAAGCGCGCCCTCGCTGCAGCTCTGGGCCAGATCGAAAAGCAGTTCGGCAAGGGCTCGGTGATGCGCATGGGCGACCGCGTGGTCGAACCCGTCGAAGCCATTCCGACCGGTTCGCTGATGCTCGACATCGCGCTGGGTATTGGTGGCCTGCCGAAGGGCCGTGTCGTTGAGATCTATGGTCCGGAGTCGTCGGGCAAGACCACCTTGACCCTGCAGGCCATCGCCGAGTGCCAGAAGCTGGGCGGCACTGCAGCCTTCATCGACGCCGAGCATGCGCTGGATCCGATCTACGCCGCCAAACTGGGGGTCAACGTGGACGACCTGCTGCTGTCGCAGCCGGACACCGGCGAGCAGGCGCTGGAAATCGCCGACATGCTGGTCCGTTCGGGCTCGGTGGACATCCTGGTGGTCGACTCGGTTGCCGCGCTGACCCCGAAGGCCGAAATCGAAGGCGAGATGGGCGACCAGCTGCCGGGTCTGCAGGCCCGCCTGATGAGCCAGGCGCTGCGCAAGCTGACCGGCAACATCAAGCGCTCCAACACCCTGGTGGTCTTCATCAACCAGCTGCGCATGAAGATCGGCGTGATGATGCCGGGACAGAGCCCGGAAGTGACCACTGGCGGCAACGCGCTGAAGTTCTATGCCTCGGTGCGTCTGGATATCCGCCGTATCGGCGCGATCAAGAAGGGCGACGAGATCATCGGCAACCAGACCAAGATCAAGGTCGTCAAGAACAAGCTGGCGCCGCCGTTCAAGCAGGTCATCACCGAGATCCTGTATGGCGAAGGCATCAGCCGCGAAGGCGAACTGATCGACATGGGCGTGGATGCCAAGCTGGTCGAGAAGGCCGGCGCTTGGTACAGCTACGGCGAAGAGCGTATCGGCCAGGGCAAGGACAATGCCCGTGGCTATCTGCGCGACAACCCGACCGTCGCCGCCAAGCTCGAAGCCGAGCTGCGCGAGAAGTTCCAGCCGTCTGAAGCTGCCCGCGAAGAAGGCGACGACGAAGGCGACGACGAATAAGGCTTGCTGTGGGGCAGGGTGGCGCCGTCAGTGACGTCGCCCTGCTCCGCAGGTTCGAATCGCCCATGGACGGGCAGGGCGCCACGGATGGCGCCACCCCTGGAGCACCGATGTCCGACGCCGAAGACATTCCCGCCGGCCGCAAGCGACGGCCGCGTGAGCAGACCCCCGTACAACGGGCGCTGGGCCTGCTGGTCCGCCGCGAACACTCGCGCAAAGAGCTGACCCGCAAACTGACCGCCCGTGGCATCGAGGATGAGGCCGCGCAAGCCGCTGTTGCCAAGCTGACCGAGGCGGGCTGGCAGGATGACACCCGCTTTGCCGAGAACCTGGTGCGGATGCGTGCCAATACCGGCTACGGGCCGATCCACGTGCGCGCCGAGCTCGGCACCCATGGCCTGGACAGCGAGGCGATCGCCGCGGCAATGGACAGTTATGAAGGCGACTGGCAGGAGAACGCCCGCGACCTGGTCCGCCGCCGCTTCGGCGAAACCGGCCCGCAGGACCTGGCGCAGCGTCGCAAGGCTGCGGACCTGCTGGCCCGACGGGGCTTCGACGGGGACAGCATCCGCCGCGCGACCCGCTACGACCCGGATGACTGAGACTGGCGGCGCCGGGCCTGATACCCTTTAGGTTTTCGGCGGTCCCGCGCGACCCTGGCCATTGCGGCCGGTGGTCCGGGTCCGCCGGCCCGCCGACTGCCAGCCCCCAATGAACGCATCCGCCAAATTCACGACTTCCCAGATCCGCAGCGACTTCCTTGAATTCTTCAAGGGCAAAGGCCACACCATCGTGCCGTCGGCGCCGCTGGTGCCGGGCAATGATCCGACCCTGCTGTTCACCAATTCCGGCATGGTGCAGTTCAAGGACGTGTTCCTTGGCGCGGAGAAGCGCAGCTACGTGCGCGCGGCCGACGTCCAGCGCTGCCTGCGCGCCGGCGGCAAGCACAACGACCTTGACCAGGTCGGCTACACCGCACGTCACCATACTTTCTTCGAAATGCTGGGCAACTGGTCCTTCGGCGACTACTTCAAGAAGGACGCGATCGCCTGGGCCTGGGAGCTGCTGACCCAGGTCTGGAAACTGCCGGCCGAACGTCTGCTGGTCACCGTCTACCAGACCGACGACGAAGCGTATGCGCTGTGGCGCGACATGGTCGGCATCCCGGAAGAGCGCATCGTGCGCATCGGTGACAACAAGGGTGCGCCGTTTGCCTCGGACAATTTCTGGCAGATGGCCGATACCGGCCCGTGCGGCCCGTGCACCGAGATCTTCTACGACCACGGCGACCACATCGCCGGTGGCCCCCCGGGTTCCCCGGATGAAGACGGCGACCGCTTCATCGAAATCTGGAACCTGGTGTTCATGCAGTTCGATCGCCAGCCCGACGGCACCCTGGTGCCGCTGCCGGCACCGTGCGTGGATACCGGCATGGGCCTGGAGCGCCTGGCGGCGATCCTGCAGCACGTGCACACCAATTACGAGATCGACCTGTTCCAGGCGCTGATCCGCAAGGCGTCCGAGCTGACCGGCACCGCCGATCTGGAGAACAAGTCGCTGCGGGTGATCGCCGATCACATCCGTGCCTGCTCGTTCCTGATCGTCGACGGCGTGCTGCCGTCCAACGAAGGCCGCGGCTACGTGCTGCGCCGTATCATCCGCCGCGCCCTGCGTCACGGCTGGATGCTGGGCGTGCGTCAGCCGTTCTTCAGCAAGCTGGTGCCGACTCTGGTCGAGCAGATGGGCGAGGCCTATCCGGAACTGCCGGCGGCGGTCGATACCGTCACCCGTGCGCTGCAGGCCGAAGAAGAGCGTTTCGCTGAAACCCTCGACGCCGGCATGAAGATCTTCGAGGACGTTGCCGGCAAAGCCAGTAACGGCGTGATCCCCGGCGTTGATGCGTTCCGCCTGTACGACACCTATGGCTTCCCGCTCGACCTGACCCAGGACATCGCCCGCGAGCGCGACCTGACCGTCGACATCGCCGGCTTCGATGCGGCGATGGAGCAGCAGCGCGAAACCGCGCGCGCGGCCGGCAAGTTCGGCGGTGGCGTGACCCTGCCGGCGGAGCTGGTGGCAACCCTCAGCCCGACCCGCTTCCTCGGCTACGACCGCCTGCAGGCCGATGACCTGACCGTGCTGGCCGTGCTCAAGGACGGCCGTCCGGTGCAGTCGGCCAATGCCGGTGATGCGGTCATCGTGATCACCAACCAGACCCCGTTCTACGCCGAGTCCGGCGGCCAGGTCGGCGACACCGGCGTGCTGACCGGCAACGGCGTGCGCCTGGCGGTGGACGACACCCAGAAGTTCGCCGGCCAGTTCCATGGCCACGTCGGCACCCTGTCCGAAGGCGGCCTGAAGGTTGGTGACGTGCTGTCCGGCCAGGTCGATGGCGAGCGTCGTGGCGCCACCATCCTCAATCACTCCGCCACCCACCTGCTGCATGCCGCCCTGCGCGAAGTGCTGGGCACCCACGTGCAGCAGAAGGGCTCGCTGGTCGCTCCGGACCGCCTGCGTTTCGACTTCTCGCACTTCCAGCCGATCAGCGCGGAAGAGCTGGCGGTGATCGAGCGCAAGGTCAATCAGCAGGTGCGTGCCAACAACGCTGCCGAAGTGCACAACATGGGCATGCAGGAAGCGCTGGACTTCGGCGCGATGGCCCTGTTCGGCGAGAAGTACGGTGAGCACGTGCGCGTGCTGAAGATGGGTGACTACTCCACCGAGCTGTGCGGCGGTACCCACGTCAACCGTACCGGCGACATCGGCCTGTTCAAGATCACCTCCGAGGGCGGCGTCTCCGCCGGCGTGCGCCGCATCGAGGCGGTCACCGGCCAAGGTGCCCTGGACTACGTGGATGCCGAAGAGGCCCGCCTGGCCGAGGCCGCCGAACTGCTTGGCGGCAGCGCTGCCGACGTGGTGGAGAAGATCCGCGCCCT
Source organism: Stenotrophomonas sp. GW821-FHT09E08 (assembly GCF_059416125.1). NCBI lineage: Bacteria > Pseudomonadati > Pseudomonadota > Gammaproteobacteria > Lysobacterales > Lysobacteraceae > Stenotrophomonas > Stenotrophomonas sp. GW821-FHT09E08. The sequence continues at coordinate 39,090 of NZ_JBWKOO010000018.1, read as the reverse complement.
TGGCCAGCGCCAGAAGCAGCTGGAACGCGAGCTGGAGTCCGTGAAGGCCAAGGTTGCCGCTGGCGCCACCGCTGACCTGTCCGGCCAGGCCGTCGAGGTTGCCGGTGTGAAGGTGCTGGCGGCCCGCCTGGAAGGCTTCGACGCCAAGGCCCTGCGTGACGCCATGGACCGCCTGAAGCAGCAGTTGGGCGACGCGGTGATCGTGCTGGCCGGTGCCCAGGACGGCAAGGCCGCCCTGGTCGCGGGTGTGAACGGCAGCGCAATGGGCAAGGTCAAGGCCGGGGAACTGTTGTCCCATATCGCCAGTCAGATCGGGGGCAAGGGCGGCGGACGCCCGGACCTCGCCCAGGGTGGTGGCGAGGACGGGCCCGCCCTTGCCACTGCGCTGGCTGCCGTCGTCGAATGGGTCAGCCCCCGCCTGTGATGAACCGCGCCGTCCCCCTCCTTGTAGGAGCGGGACGGCTGACGGTACCATTGCGAATCTTTTCCCTTTGTCGTGGTAGCGCTTCTTGACGGAGCGTCAAGCCGGTGGGGGATACCCTTCCACACGGTTCCATGGAGACTTACAAAAATGTTGATCCTGACTCGCCGCGTCGGCGAAACCCTGATGATCGGTGACTCGGTGAGCGTCACCGTGCTTGGCGTCAAGGGTAACCAGGTGCGTATCGGCATCACTGCGCCGAAGGACGTCGCTGTGCATCGCGAAGAGATCTACCAGCGCATCCAGCGTGGTGACGAAGCCGGTGGCACCGGCAGTGAAAATTCTGCCGAATAACGCTTTACCTTCGCACTCGATTAACGTTATGATTCACGCCCCGCTGAGGTGCAACGCACCAGACGCGGAGAAAACCCCGGAGTGATGCCCGAGCGGCTGAAGGGGCTCCCCTGCTAAGGGAGTATAGGGTCAAAAGCTCTATCGAGGGTTCGAATCCCTCTCACTCCGCCAGATACAAAGAAGCGCCTGCAGATCGTCGATCTGCAGGCGTTTTTCTTTATCTGATGTTCGAAAAGGCAGATCGGCGCAGAGCTGCGTATGCCTAATCCACTGTCCCGATCCTGGGCTGCGATCGGGGCGTTGGCGTTGCCGCAGGCGCGGGGGCTGGTGCGCCAGGGAGCACTGGCGGTTCAAGCTCGGGAGTTGGCGTTTCCCGCCACAGCATCGAAAGGGTGCAGTCGTTGGCACGTTCCCTGCACATCTTTTCTGCCTTCCTCTGCGCGGCTTCCGGGGTCTTCTCACCCAGAGCAAAACCCAACGCAATCGTGCCTGTGGCAATGGCCGAATAGCCTTCGCTGGACGTACTGGCGGACTGACCGCAATTGCGGGATCGCGCTGCGCAGTAGTGCAGCGACTGCTGCATCGCGCTGGTCAGGGAGCGCTGATTCATCGAATAGCCGAAGCGACCATCCTTGTCGTAGGTGATCGCAGAGGCGGCGTTTGCGCCTGATGAGACGGACAGCAACAGCCCAAGTGAAACCATCTGCATCCAGTTCATTGCACTCTCCCTTTTTGCCGATGGTGGATCAAGCGGGGTTCGAGGCGCAACCAGATGGGATTCTGATGCAGAGTGCCTGCAGGCTGTTCACCTGCAGGCGTGTTCTCATTCAATCTCTACTCAAAGCCTCACCGTCACACCCACCTGGAAACCACGCCCCGGCAGCGGCGCAATGTACTTCAGCGGCGAGTTGTGCGGCCGTGCTTCCTCATTGAGCAGATTGCTGCCATTGACGAACACTTCCATGCTGGCAATGTAGGCATTGCGCACCGGCAGCTCACGGCTGACCTGCAGGTCGACCATGTTGAACGCATCCAGCGGCACCTCCTCGCTGACGTTGCGGCCGAGGTACTTCTGGGTGTCGTAGTAGGTGCTGGACAACTGCGCCTTCCAGCCTTCGCGCTGCCACTGCAGGTTAGCGCCGTAGCGGTTGGTTGGCATGTTCGGCAGATATTCGCCGTCATTGTGGGCACGCAGCGAATCGGGGTGGTCGGCCTTGTTCTTCACCAGGTCGGCGAAGGCGGAGACATTCAACGAACCATAGCGGCCCAGGTCCACGGCCTGCGACACGTCGATCTCGAAGCCCTTCACCGTGGTATCGGTCTGCTTCCAGTACTTCAGCGGCAGGCGGTTGGCGGTCTGCAGGCCGGAGTAGCCGAGGTAGAGATAGTTCTCGTACTTCATCCGGTAGGCCGTGGCTGACAGCTCGAAACCGCCGAGATGGAACAGGCCGGTCAGCTCCAGGTTCTTCGCGCGTTCCGGTTCCAGGTCCTGGTTGCCTTCTTCCTGGGTCATCACCGAGTAGTGCGCGTTGCTGGCATACAGCTCGTTGATCTCCGGGGCACGCTGCGAAGACGAGTAACGCACCTTGGCCGCGAACATCGGCCCCAGCTCGACATATGAGCCCAGACTGTAGCTGTTGAGCCGGTAGTCGCGGTCCTGCAGTTTCGTGTTGGAAGCATTGCGCGCGGTCTTGAAGCGGCTGGGCTGCAGCTCGTGATCCACGCGTTCGTGGCGCACGCCTGCGTCGAAGCTCGCCCAGCCGAAGTCCAGCGTTTCCTTCAGGAACACCGCGTTGCTGCGGCTGTCGACGTCGGGCAGGTAGCGCAGCGAGCCGCTGCCGGTGACATCACGCGACTGATGGCTGAAACCGAGCAGGCCGCTCAGCGGGCCGACCCGCTGATGGCTCAGCAGCAGCTCGGCCTGGGTGCTCTCGAAGTCGTAGTCGTTGGCTTTTTTTGTGCCCAGCCGCTCGCCGGAGGTGTTGTCCAGCTTCGAGACCCGCAGCTCAGCGCGTTCAACGTAGGGCAGCGGATCGCGCAGCAGGGCTTCCAGCGCGTAGCGTTGCTGCTTGATCACCACGCCCACCGGCAGGCCATCGGCGTAGTTGGAGCCGAACGACAGGTTCTGCATCGAAAAGCCCGGCACGCCGTACTCGCTGTCCTTGGCATCGATGCTGACACCGACGTAGCCGCGGTCGAAGAACAGCGTCGAACCGAGGGCCACCTGCGAATTGCGCGCATAGCTGTTGCCCAGCCGGTGATGGTAGTCGGGCGTCACATCGTTGTTTATCTGCTTCTGCACGTATGAGGGCGTGCCCGCGACGTAGGCCGGGTTGACCGGATTGACGTAGGTACGGCGCTGCCAGACCGAGGTCGGACTGTTGGTATAGAAGGAGAAATCACCGTCGGCCCAGTCCGGGTTCTCGGTCATGAACTGGTCGATGTAGGGTTGCGAGGCCTTGTTGTAGATCTGCTGGACGCGCGCCTCTTTCTGGCAGGCGTCGGCCAGGGCCGAGTTGACGCCCCCAGCGGCCGGGAACAGACCGGTGTTGCAGACGCTGGCCTTGCTGTTGCCGGGGATGTCGTAGTGCGAGATCCGCTGTCGCGACACCTGCAGGTTGGTGGACACGTTGCGCTGGTTGTTGAAGTTCATGCGCAAGCCCTGCGCGTCGGCCGCGTTGAACCCCTTGCGCAGGACCAGTTCCATCGACTGGTCCTTGTCTTCCATGCTGCGCGAGATCAGGCCCGAGTCGATCTCCACGCTGCCACCGATCGCATTGCCGCCATAGCGCACGGTGTCGGAAGACTTGTTGACGGTGACGCTGCGTACGAACAGCGGATCGAACGGGATGTTGATGTCACCGCTGATCGCGTTCATGCCCAGAATCGACTGGCCGTCCTGCAGGATCTGCACGCGGTTGCCGCTGAGGCTGCGGATGACCGGAGCGCCCGCGTTCGGCCCGAAGGCGGTGCTCTGCACACCGGAGACGTGTTCGAGCAGGCCGCCGAGAGTGCGGTTCTGCGCCTGCGGATTGTCGACGGTGACCCGGCTGTCGATGCGGGAGGGTTGGGAGGCCTGGACCTGGAGGGTGGGGAGGGTGGGGTCGTCCGCGGCCTGGGCGTTGTGGACGACGAACAGAATGGCAGCAGCAAGGAGATGGCGGCGCATGACACGATCCGTGAAGTTGATGTGAAATGTTATAACGTAACTCTTTGTATCAACAAGGGCAGATTGGGCCTTGCCATGAAGGTTGGAGATGAGAGCGGTTCTCATATGACAATGGCGTTGGATCTCCCGTAGGCGCCCCATGCACACCCTTACCCTTGCCGACCTGGACCGCTTGGGCCGCAGCAGCGGTTTCCGCTATCGGCTGCCTTCACTTGCGTCCGCCGCGGATTCGGGCGCGCTGTGCGTGGTCGAGGGCAGGGTGGAACAGCGCTGCTTGCGCCCTGGCATCAGCCTGGCGCTGTCGGACGTGGTCGCGCATCAGCCGTTCGAGGCGACTTCGGAGGCACCCCCGCCGTTCGCTGCGATCGTGATGCTGGAAGGCCGTGCCGGAGCACGCCTGGAAGGGCAGGCTGTGATCGGCATGAACCGCGGCACCGGCGTGATGGTGTTGGCCGATGCCGCGCCGATGACTGCGATTCATCCGGCCGGTCAACGGATGCGCAGTCTGAATGTCTCGCTGGATGCACCGGCCGAGATGGATGATCCGGTGATCAGCGAACTGCTGTTGCAGGCTCGTCGCCATGGTCGCCGGCGGCTGCACAGCTGGCAGGTACCCGCGCATCTTGAACATGCCGCCGAACAGTTGCTGTCGGGGACCTGGCAAGGCGCGATGCATGCGCTGCTCTGCGAGGGTGTGGGACTGCAGATGCTGGCGATGGCGTTGGGTACGTCTGCACAGGACGCGCTGCCGGATCTGCGTGTTTCACCGCGCGACCGGCGCATGCTGCAACGGGTGATCGACTGCCTGCAGGCATCGCCTGCGGCTGACCACCGGCTGGAGGACCTGGCCCGCGTGGCCTGCATGAGCCCGAGCAGCCTGCGCCTGAAATTCCAGCAGGTGCACCGCTGTTCGGTGTTCGCGTGGTTGCGCGAGCGACGCCTGCAGTTGGCCTGCGAGCAACTGCGGCAGGGCTGCAGCGTGCAGCAGGCCGCGCATTTCGTCGGCTATCGGCATGCCACCAATTTCGCAACCGCGTTCCGAACGCGCTACGGCATCGCCCCCAGCCAGATCCGCTGAGTCCGGATCGCGGCTGGCGGTGCGCATACGCGTGCTGCGTGCGCGCATACGTGCGCTCACGCTTAAATGACAATAATTCTCATCCAGCCTTTCCCTTCTGCTGGATCTCCCATGCCTGCCTGTTTCCGCCCATGTGCCCTGGCCACCGCCATCGGCACGACCTTGGCGCTGTTCAACGCTGCCCACGCCGCCGAACGCGCTCCTTCCGTAACGCCTTCCCTGCTCCCAACCGTGCAGGTCACTGCCGACCTCGATGGCAGCACCGAAAGCTCGCGCTCCTACACCACCGATTCCATGGGCACGGCGACGGGGCTGTCGCTGACCTCGCGACAGACGCCGCAGTCGGTCAGCGTGGTTACCCGCCAGCAGATCGAGGACCGCGGGCTGCTGAGCACCGCCGACGCCTTGTCGACCGCCCCCGGCATCTCGGTCACGCGCAGCGACGCCAACCGCTACTCGTTCTCCGCACGCGGCTTCGACATCGACAACTACCAGTTCGACGGCGTGGTGATGCCGGTGCTGTCGCCGTGGAATTTCGGCGAGAACAATCTGGACATGGTGGTGTACGACCGCATCGAGATCGTGCGCGGTGCCAACGGCCTGATGACCGGCGCCGGCAATCCCTCGGCGGCGGTGAACTATGTGCGCAAGCGCCCGCTGCGCGAGTTCGCTGCCAGTGGTGGCATCAGCCTCGGCAGCTGGGACGCGCGCCGCGCGTGGGCGGATGTGTCCAGCCCGCTGAGCCGGGAAGGGCGTGTGCGTGGTCGCGTGGTCGCTGCGCAGGCAGAGGGCGACAGCTACACCGCCGGCCTGGACAGCACCGCAAAGACACTCTACGGCGTGGTCAGTGTGGATCTGGGCGAGGACACTGGATTGATCGCCGGCATCTCCTACCAGGGCAACGACAACCGAGGCTTCGGCAGCGGTTTCGCACTGTTCAACGCCGACGGCACGCGCACCCGATTCGACCGCTCGGTATCGGCCACCGCGCCGTGGGCACGGATGACCACCGATACCCGCAACGGCTTCTTCGATTTCAATCATCGCTTCGGCAACGGCTGGCAAGCACGCGTGTCCTACAGCCGCTCGCATACCGATATGGAGATGAAGCATCTCTACCGGGGCGGCTATCCCGATCCGGTTACCGGCGCCATGCCTACAGGCAACAGCTTCACTCGTTACGACGGCCCGGTGCGCCGCGAGGCGGTCAGTGTCAGCCTGTCCGGGCCGTTCGAGCTGTTCGGCCGCCAGCACACCGCATCGATCGGTTGGTCGCGCTCGCGTGATGAAATCACGCTGGGGCAGTACCGCGCACTGGCGCCGCTGCCGCCGTTGGCCAGCTATCTGGACTGGCACGGGCCGGGCACGCCTGAGCCGACGTGGGCCAGCAGCAAGACCCAGGCCGATGACCTGCACAACCAGCAGAGCGGTGCCTATGCCGTCGCGCGGCTGTCGTTGGCCGATCCGCTGCACGTGATCGTCGGTGGCCGCCTGAGCAACTGGGAGACCGACCAGGTCTACTTCGGCGCCAAGCGGAAGTACCGCTACCGCAACGAGTTCGTACCCTATGCCGGCGTGGTCTGGGACCTCAACGGCTACAGCAGCGTGTACGCCAGCTACACCGGCATCTTCAAGCCGCAGAACAACCGCAATGAATCCGGGCAGATCCTCGACCCGGTCAGTGGCCGCAGTTATGAGCTGGGCCTCAAGGGCAGCTGGTTGCAGGAGCGCTTGAATGCGTCGGCGGCGCTGTTCCGCACCCAGCAGGACAACCTGGCCGAGGCCACTGGTGGTCTGGTCGAAGGCAGCACGCAGGCGGCCTACCGCGCGGTGAAGGGCGCAACCGTGGACGGCCTGGAGCTGGAGCTGGCCGGTGAACCTCTGCCGGGCTGGAGCCTGGGTACCAGCTTCACCACCTTCATCGCGCAGGATGCACAGGGACGGGCGATCAACACCGCCAAACCGCGCAGCCTGTTCAGGCTGTTCACCACCTGGCGCCTGCCCGGTACCTGGGATCGGCTGACGCTCGGTGGCGGTGTGGACTGGCAGAACCGCATGTACCAGACCGCCACCGCCCCCGGGAATCGCCGCGTGCCGGTGGAGCAGCCCAGCTACGCACTGGTGAACCTGATGGCGCGCTACCAGTTCAGTTCCCACGTCTCTGCGGCGGTCAACATCAACAACCTGTTCGACCGCCACCACTACTCGCAGATCGGCTTCTACAACCAGGGCTGGTACGGGGCGCCGCGAAACGTGATGTTCACGCTGAAGGTCGGCTACTGAGGGTAACGTCGCGCCCTTCAGGGATCCAATGGATCCATCGGATCGATGCGCAGCGATTCGGGCGCTGGCACGAAGGTGATCGCGTACGGCGAAATGCGTGAACCGACCTTGCCTGGAACGTAGCCAAGCTCACGACGGTTGCGCTCGCTGAATCCGCTGCTGGCGACCGAATCGATATGCGATGGACTGCTGACCACCAGTGCCGGTTGCCGTGGCGGTGCCTGCAGGGCCGCCAGTAACCGGGCTGCGTTGCGCAGGTTGGTGGTGGTGTGGCGGGCATAGGGCTCGATGATGATCGCCTCTGCGGGAATGCCGAAGCGCGCAATCAGCGCTTCGCGCATCTGCACGGCTTCGACGCTGCGGGTGCCGCGCGGATGCACGGCGCCGCCAGAGACGATGACGAAAGGCGCATCGCCCGCTGCATAGCGCTGCGCAGCGGCTTTCAGGCGCAGCTTGCTGCCGGCGCTGAGCGGGGTGGTCAGCTCGTCCGGGCCCTGCCCAAGCACGATGATCGATGTGTATGGATGCGCGGTCCAATCCAGCTGCCGCGCGCGTGCGAATGGCGCGGCGTTCATTCCCGCGCTGATGGGCTCGAAGCGGATCGCATCGAGACGATCATTGGCATCGAGCAGGCCCACTGCCACCGCGATGCTGCGATCGAATGCGGTGTAGGCCGCGGCGGCGTCCACCTCGCTCATCTGCATGGCAATGGCAGCATCGCCAGCCAGGCGCGTGCTGCCCGCCGCGCCGACCGGGCCGTCGATGGCGTCGTAGCGGGGCGGCTGGCCGTGGCCGTAGACGGAGAGGATGTTGTTGAGGCCCGCCAGCTCCCTTTCGATGGCCATGGCGTGCGCCGGAACTGCGGCGCTCAACAGGCCAGCCTGCGCGGGCGTCCAGCGTGCTGCCTCGAGTGTGCAGGCAGTGGTCCGGCAGCCCACCAGCTGCTGCATGCGTTCGGCCAGGGCGGCGCGCGCACGATCGGGCAACGTATCGTGCTTCAGCTGCACGAGGGTCGGAAACAGGCGCGAGGCGAGGGCCGCGCTGTCGCGGTCGTCGGCGGCTGCCGCAAGCGGCAGCACAGCCGTGGCCAGCAGGGCGAGGGACAAGCTCAATCGTTGGTGCATCACCAGCTCCTGCTCACCATCAGGCGGACGTTGCGGCCGAACAGTGGCCGTCCATAGATTGCCTCGGCCGAACCCTGGCCAGCCAGTGCATCGGTACGGGTGTTGCCCTCGGTGAGCCCCTTTTCATTGGTCAGGTTGTCGCCCACCAGCTGTGCGCCCCAGTTGCCGCGCTTCCATGAAATGCCCAGGCCCAGGGTCTGGTAGGCCGGCAACGCGGTCTGGTTCAACAGATCGACATAGGACTTGCCAACCACGTCATAGCGCAGCCATGTCTCGAACTGGTCCTGGCCGTGCTGGAAACTGAAGGTCGGCCGCAGGTTGCCGTAGAGCTTGGGTTCGCGGACGATCTGCTTGCCGTTGACCGCGGCCGGATCGGCGCCGGAATCGTTCTGCAGGCTGTCGTACTGCGGATCGCTGACCGTGATCGAGCCGGCGATGCTGAACCAGTCCAGCGGCCGGAACATGCCATCCAGCTCGATGCCCTTCGAGACGGCGGTGCCGATGAAGGGCACCGACTGGTCATTGCGGCCGGTCGTCGGATTGAAGGCGACGAAGGACGCATTGAGTGGATCGAACTTGGTGTAGAACGCGGTCAGGTAGAGATAGGACCGGCCGAACCCTGCCTTCAGGCCCAGCTCGTACTGGTCCAGCTGGGTCTGCACGATGGTGGGGTCGATCGAGCGCGCCACCGACGAATTGGGAACGATCTCCATGTGCGACACGCGGGCATAGGCGCCTACGGTGGCAGTGAAATCGTAGTTGGCACCCACGGTCCAGTTGGTGGCGGTCGGGTTCAGGCGATGGTTCTGGACGACGCCGGTGAACCGGCGCGTGGTGTTGTCAGCCAGTGTATTGCGGTCGTCGAGGTCGACCTGGGCGGTCTGCTCGGCATAGCCTTCATAGCGGTAGCGCTCATGGCGGATACCGGCGTCGAGCTTGAAGCGGTCCGTCAGTGCCCACGTGTCATTGGCATACACCGCGAACATGCGGGCATCGACCTTGCCGCGATTGAGGGTGGTGGTGTAACGCAGCGTGCCCTTGTCGGTGACATAGCCCAGTGGGGCGCCATCGTTACCGTAGGCCACCAGATCCAGCAGGCGTGGCTTGCCGCGCATCTCCATCAGCATGTCCTGGTACAGGCTGAAAGCGGTGGTTCCGAAGAAGGCCGTGTATGCACCGATGTTCAGATCGTGGCTGCCCCAGGCCGTTTCAAACAGCCGCGTCGCACTGAAATCGGCCTGGCCGGAGTAGAAGTCCGAATCAGCAGCACGGTACTGGGCCGAGATCACCAGGCCGGAGTCGGCGTAGGGATCGTAGGCACTGGCGCCGTTGCTGCCGGCCAGCGCGTAGCCCATCCGCGCGACGCCGGCACCGAAGGTGCTGCGGGCCGCGCCCAGATAGCCGTTGGCGAAGCTGCGTGCGTCGACCGGGTTGGTGGTCGAGTACAGCGCGTCGAAGGTATTGCGGCCCTTGGTGTAGCCGGTTTTCAGCGAGATCGTCCAATCGCTGGCGGTGTTCTCGTACTGGAAGCCGATGTTGCCGAAGCGCATGTGCCGGCCATCGGCCAGGTCGCGGTTCATGCCCTGCAGGGCACCGCCGCCATCGAGGTACTTCAGGTTGACACTGCGCAGCGAGGGCGAGTTCAGCGTACCGTCGAAGTAGTCGATGTACGGGTCCAGTGGAACGCTGGGATTGCGCGGATCGGCAACCGGGATCGGCAGGTAGAACGTATTGTGGTCATCGACGAAGGTGCCGCTGATCTTGAACCAGCTGGTGTCGTCGAAGTAGTGCTTGATGTTGCCGCGGATCTGCCCGCCCTTGTCATTCGGGAAGCCGTTGTCGCGGTAGCCATCGTGCTGGCGCAGGAAGCCACCGACGGCATAGAAGGTGTCCTTGCCGAGCGCGCCCGACTGGTACATCTCGCCGCGGTACAGGCCGGTATCGCCGATGGTCAACTGCGCCTTGCCGTGCGTGTCTTCGGAACCCTCGGCGAGGATGTTGTTGACGATGGCGCCGCCGCTGCTCGCATAGATCGGTGCCGGGCCACCGCGTACGATCTCCACGCGCTGGTTCATCACGTCGAAACGGTTCATGCCGTCGCCGGAGTTGAAGAAGTGGCCATCCAGCTCCTGGTAGAGCGGCAGGCCGTCCTGCTGGAAGGCGATGAAGCCACGATCGGTTGGAATGCCGCGCAGCCGGGTGATGTTCTGTACTTCACCACCGGTGGCCTCGACATGGATGCCGGGCACCGACCCGAGCAGGTCGGCGTAGCTTTTCGGTGCGAGCTTCTGCACGTCTTCGCGGCTGAGTGAATTGACCGCGAAGGACGCATCGAAGCGACGCTGGGTGCGTGCCGCACCGGTAACCACCACTGCATCCAGTGTTGCTGCGTCGGCCGTGTCTTGCTTCTGCACCGGCGCGTCCTGCGCAGATGCAGTGCCGTGCAGGGATATCAGGACCAGGGAGATTCCCAGGACCAGGGGGCTGATGTTCATCGGAGGGCGGCCATGCAGGGAAGGGGGACCGCTGCACGGTAGGTCCGGGCGATGACGGAATTGTTTACTTCGGCGGAAATAAACAATTAAGCGGCGGCATCGGCACCCAACTGGTGGATTGGCAGCAGGGCCGCACCCACCGATACCGCAGACCCTCCCAGCCGCGACACATGCACCTGTGGCAGGCGCAGGCTGTCCAGCGCACTACTCCAGCGTGCTGGCTGCTGCAGATGCTGTCCCAATGCTTGCAGCACCTGCCGGGGCAGTGAACCGGACAGGATCACGGCGCCGGGATCGAGCCACGCCACACCGGTATTGGCCGCCACGCCCAGCTGGTTGCCCGCACGTTCTGCCCAGGCATTGATGATGCCGGCATGGGTTTCCAGGCAGGACTCAAGTTCGAACAGTGAAGGAATGCCGGCGCCGGCGTCGCGCAACGTGGCCAGCAGGTCGATGCCCGAGGGGCGCGGTGCGTCCATGCGGAACAAGCGACCGATATCCCCGGCATTGCCGAACTCACCGCGCATCACGTCGCGCCGATGGATCACGCCGCCGCCCACGCCGTGGCCTACATACAGCAGCAGCGCCGAGGCGCAGTCGCGGATCAGCCCGCTGTCGTAGTACTCCGCCAGCGCCGCCAGGGTCGCATCGTTCTCCACCCAGACCGGGAAACCGAAGTAATCTTCGAAGAACTGGTCGTTGTCGATATCGCGCCAACCGTGCAACCAGTCCACCGCGTGCCTGCGCGCAGGCCCGGTTTCGACCACGGGCCCGGGAACCGCCACGCCGAGGCCCAGGAAGCGCGCGCGCATGAGCCCGGTGCGGCTGGTAAGGCTGCGCAGGCGCTGGTCCACCGCGTGCACGAAGTCGTAGGGATCTGCGCTGTCGAATGCGGTTGCATCGCGGGCGATGACCTGGCCGGCAAAATCCACCAGCGCGATCTCCAGCCAACCGGGATGTACCGTGGCACCGGCGGCATAGCCGCCCCGCCCGGAAAGCGCCAGTGGCACCGAGGGTCGGCCGCGCTGGCCATCGGACAGCTGTCCCTGTTCCTCGATCACTTCCAGCATCAGCAGTTCACGCGCCAGGCGGGTCAACGCACCGTTGTGCATGCCCAAGTGGTGGGCAATGGTGATGCGGGGAACGGCTCCCATCGTGCGCAACAGCCAGATGATGCGCTTGTGGTCGGCATCCAGCGCGATCAGCGGTTTGCGGCGCAGCCGCGATGTGGGAGCCAGGTTCATGGGCGCAGGCCTTCGGTACGCGGCGGCGCGACTGGCCAGGCCAATGCGGCCAGCGACAGCAGGCTGCCGACGGCAACCAGCGAGACCAGTGCGGCAGAGGTGACCGGATCACCTGCCTGTATGCCGGGCAGCAGCTGGCCCAGCAGCAATGAGGAGGCGGCAATGGACAGTTTCATGGTTCCAGTGAGCAGGGCAAAACAGCTCAGGTCATCCTCACGTCCGCTGCGGACGGCATGGCGACGGGCGATCAGCGCGGTGCGCCGCCACAGCACCAGGCCGACACTGGCCACCGCCGCCCCATGGACAGCGGCACACGCAATCGCTACAGGCAGGGAGGGCTTGGCCTGGTAAACGCAGACGGCAGCGATGGCCAGCACCGACATCAGCGCAATCAGGCCTGTCTCGCTGCACAGCGGGGGGCGCAGGCGCAGATGGAGCCAAGGCGCGACCACCATGCCCGCGACCATGGCGAAGGTCAGCGCTGCGCCCTGGTCGGCAAAGGGAAACAGGCGCCCGGCCAGGCCCACCAGCGCCGTTTCTGCCGCTGCAGCCAGCAGAACCGGCAGCAGTGCCGGCAGCGGCAGGGCGCCGGCAACGGGCCTGATGGCTGTGGCGGGCTGTGCGGGCGTGGCGACGCAGGCCAGGGGAAGCGCGGCGGCCGCGATCAGGATGCCGATGATCATGCAGATCAGCAGCGCGCTGCCACCTCCTGCGGATTCAGGTGCACCGACCACGCCGAACAGTGCTGCAGCGATGCACAGCTTGGAGATCGGTACGACTACCGCGCGGGCGGAAACGTAGCGCATGGCCTCGTTCTCGTCGCGGGGCAACAGCGAAGTCAGTGCATTCTGGGCCACGTCGTAAACCGCGTAGCAGGTACGGAACAACAGCGAGGCGGCCAGCAGCGGCAGGAAGGCCGGCTCGGTCGCGGTGCTCGGGCTGAACAGCAGGCAGGCGCTGGCCGCGGTACCGAGGCCGCCGACCAGCTGCAGGCGCAAGGCGAGGCGACGCTGGTCGTGCAGGCGCGTGAACACGGCGGCCAAGAGCAGATCGAGCACACTGCTGTAGGCCAGTGAGATGGCCAGCAGCTGGCCGGTGTGGTCAGCCGACAGTCCCAGCCGGACGTGCAGGTAGTAGCCCAGCGCCAGGTCCACGAACGACCAGGACAGAGTGCGGGCGAAGTGGCCGGCGGCATAGAGCTGCCGCAGCGATGGCTGCGCGTTCAACGCTGTTTTTGGGGGAGGAGGCCGGAGATCCGGGATCGTTCTACTACCCCTGTGTGACAGCGGCCTGACATGGCGTGAGGTCGGCCATTCAGCGAGTGGCTTGCAGCACACGCCGTGGGCGAGCAGCATTGACCGTGCTGCGCCCCACAACGCCTCACGCAGAGCCTTCTTCGTCGAATGGAGCAACGTATGAAGCTGTTGTCCGCTGTGTTGTTGTCTGCGCTTTCACTCCCCGCCGTTCCGGCGCTGGCAATGGAGGCATCTCCTTCGCCGCTGTTGGGGCGCTGGTCGCTGGATATCGCCACCTCGGCGCTGCCGCAGGCGCAGCGTCCAAAGCAGGTAGTACTCGAATTCAAGGATGCCGGTGGCGGCCGCTGGAGTTCGCACGTGGACATCGTGCTGCACGATGGCAATACCATGAAGTCCGATGGCACGCTGGCGCTGGATGGCACGCCAGGTCCCCTGTCCGGCACCTACGGTGCGGACAAGGCCAACCTGAAACTGCCAGCGCCGAACACGCTGGTGATGCAGCTGGTGGACCACGGTACGCCGGCCTCCACACGCATCTACACCGTGGCGGCCGATCGCTCGACGATGACCGAGACCAAGGCGTTCTACGGCCACGACGGTACGCCGATACTGCAGACCAATCTGTTCAAGCGGATGCCCTAGCATTGCCGCCGGCACCACGCCCGCAGAACGGGCGTGGTGAATGCAGCAGCCTTACACCGCCGCCGGATCGCGCTTGCCGGTGTCGATGCCGTACTTGTCGATGGCCTCCTGCATCCGCGAACGTTCGATGCGGCCCTCATCGGCCAGTGACTTCAGGGCCGCCAGCACGATGAAGTGGCGATCCACCTCGAAGAACGTGCGCAGCGATTCACGCGTGTCGGAGCGGCCGAAACCATCGGTGCCCAAGGCGGTGAAGCGGCGGTCGTTGATGAAGGGACGGATCTGGTCGCCGACGATCTTCATGTAGTCGGTGGCCACCACCACAGGCCCTTCGTGGCCCTGCAGGCACTGCTGCACGTAGGGTACGCGCGGCTCCTCGGCCGGATGCAGCAGGTTCCAGCGTTCTGCAGCCAGGCCGTCACGGCGCAGTTCGGTCAGGCTGGTCGCGCTCCACACATCGCTGGCGACGCCGAAGTCCTGCTGCAGCAGTTCGGCTGCTGCTTCCACTTCGCGCAGGATCGAGCCGCTGCCCATCAGCTGCGCGCGTGGCTGCGAAGCGCTGCCTGCGGCTGCCGGGCGCAGCAGGTAGAGGCCCCTCAGGATCCCAGCCTCGGCGCCCTCGGGCAGTGCCGGCTGCGGATAGTTCTCGTTGAGCACGGTGATGTAGTAGTAGATGTCTTCCTGCTCGACGTACATGCGGCGCAGGCCGGAGTGGATGATCACCGCCAGCTCGTAGTTGTAGGTCGGGTCGTAGGACACGCAGCTCGGAATCACCGACGACAGCACGTGGCTGTGGCCGTCATCGTGCTGCAGGCCTTCGCCCATCAGCGTGGTACGGCCGGAGGTGGCGCCGAGCAGGAAGCCGCGGGTGCGCGCATCGGCGGCGGCCCAGGCCAGGTCACCGACGCGTTGCAGGCCGAACATCGAATAGAAGATGTAGAACGGAATCGTCGCCAGCCCGTGGTTGCTGTAGGCGGTACCCGCGGCGATCCACGAACAGATCGCACCGGATTCGTTGATGCCTTCCTGCAGGATCTGGCCGTCCTTGGCTTCCTTGTAGTAGCTCAGCTGGCCGGCATCCTGGGGGGTGTACAGCTGGCCCAGGTACGAATGGATGCCGATCTGGCGGAACAGGCCTTCCATGCCGAAGGTGCGCGATTCATCGGGCACGATCGGAATCACCAGCTTGCCCAGTTCAGGGTCCTTCAGCAGGCTGGTGAGGATGCGCACAAAGCCCATGGTGGTGGACTGGCCGCGATCGCCGCTGCCCTGCAGCTGGGTGTTGAAGATCGACAGCGGCGGCAGCGGCAGCGGATCGACCTTGGCCAGGCGCGCCGGCAGCTGCCCGCCCTGGATGCGGCGGCGTTCGGCGAAGTAGGCCGCCTCGGTGCTGCCCGGCTCCGGACGCAGGTACGGCATCTCCTCCAGCTGCTCATTGCTGACCGGAAGGTTGAAACGGTCGCGGAAGGCGCGCACCGCGTCAGCGCTCATCTTCTTCAGCTGGTGGTTGATGTTCTGGCCTTCGCCAGCTTCGCCCATGCCGAAACCCTTGACCGTCTTGGCCAGGATCACGGTCGGCCGGCCGCTGGTGTTCACGGCCTGCTGGTAGGCGGCGAACACCTTCTGCGGATCATGGCCACCACGTGCCAGCGCCCAGATGTCGTCGTCGCTCATGTGCGCGACCAGCTCCAGCAGCTCGGGGTAGCGGCCGAAGAAATGCTCGCGTACGTAGGCACCGTTCTGCGACTTGAAGGTCTGGTAGTCGCCGTCCACGCATTCCATCATGCGCTGGCGCAGCAGGCCGCTGTGGTCGCGGGCGAGCAGGTCGTCCCAGCCGCTGCCCCAGATCAGCTTGATCACGTTCCAGCCGGCCGCGCGGAAGGTGCCTTCCAGTTCCTGGATGACCTTGGCGTTGCCGCGCACCGGACCGTCCAGGCGCTGCAGGTTGCAGTTGACCACGAACACGATGTTGTCCAGCCGCTCGCGACCGGCCAGGGAAATTGCCGCCAGCGATTCGGGCTGATCCATCTCGCCGTCGCCGAGGAAGGCCCAGACCTTGCGGCCCTGGTGTTCCTTCAGACCGCGGTATTCCAGGTAACGCATGTAGCGCGCCTGGTAGGCGGCGGTCAGCGGGCCCAGGCCCATCGACACGGTGGGAAACTGCCAGAACTCCGGCATCAGGCGAGGGTGCGGATACGAGGACAGCCCTTCGCGGCCCGCTTCGCGGCGGAAGTTGTCCATCCGCGCCGGATCGATGCGGCCTTCCACATAGGCGCGTCCGTAGATGCCTGGCGCTGAATGACCCTGGATGTAGATCATGTCGCCGTCGAAGGTGTCGGTGCGGCCTCGGAAGAAATGATCAAAACCCACGTCGTACAGCACTGCCGCCGACTGGTAGGTGGCGATGTGGCCGCCAACGTTGGAATGCTTGCTGGCACGCAGCACCATCACCATCGCATTCCAGCGGATCATCGCGTTCAGGCGGCGCTCGATGGCCAGGTCACCCGGGTAGGCCGGCTGGCGCTCGGGCGGGATGGTGTTGACGTACGCGGTCCAGGCACGGGTATGCAGGTCGCCATGCTGGTGGGCGTCCAGCTCGCTCAGCTGGTCGATCAGGTAGTGCGCGCGCGGCCGGCCGCCGGCCTGCATCACCGCCTCCAGCGATTCACGCCACTCCCGCGTTTCCAGCGGGTCGATATCGAAGGGGATCAGGGCTTGATTCATGGCTGTCTCCAGAGGGCGCCGGTCGGACTTCTGCCTGGGCGACAACACCGGCAGGGCGCACAGCACTGGAGCGGGGTCGCAACGGCGGGGCCGTGACGCGAAGGGCGACCGTGGCGGTCACCGAGAAGACAAGCGTAGGCCTGGCCCCCCGGCTTCGATAGGCGGGCAGGGCTTGGGTCTCTGGCAAGCTGGGGTTGGCGCGGCGCGCCGTATCATGGACGGAGGACATGGCCGCCGCCCATGCTCAGGCCGGGGACAGGCCCGGGAAGAACATCGGTATGATCGCCACGCCGACGCCCAACAGGCACCAGGCGACGATGGGCAGCCAGCGCGCCAGTCGTTGGGCGGGTTCCGGTGTACGACGGCCGCCGGTCCACAGCAGCAGCGTGAGCACACCCAGTGCATAGGCGAGGGCGACGATCACCGGATGCACATGGATGACCCGGCTGGGCGGCCACATCTGCTGCTGGTAGGCCGTGGTGTGCGCGACCAGCAGCAGGAACAGCAGGCTGCTGAGTGTGTTGATGGCGGTGCGTGCGTTCATTGCGGGGCACTCCTTGTGCCGGCTGCCGGGATATTGCAGGGGCGGAATTCTAGCGGCTGCCTGCCGGCAGTTGAAACGTCACTGTCATCGATGGCCGTCACCCTGCGGGGCTTTCCAGCCTCGGGGTGGTTGGCCGGCCGTGAACAGCGTGAGGATCTGGGAGAAGAGCTACGCGCTGCGGCGACGGCTGCTGCGTGGCTTTTTCCTGCGCCGCGGTTCTGCCAGCGAAGATGCCGAGGACCTGGCGCAGGAAGTGTACCTGCGGCTGCTGCGGACCACCGGCGAGAATGCCGCAGCGATCGAGAACCCGGAAGCCTACCTGTTCACCGTCGCGGCCAACCTGGCGCGCGAGCATGCACGCTCACGTTCGTCGCTGCCGCCGCTGGAAGACGTTGATTTACTGGCGGAAGTGCTGAAAAGCGAAGAAGACATCGAAGGCGAGTTCGAGCGCGCGCAGCGCTGGAACGGTATCCGCAGCACCATCGCACGACTGCCGGCGACGACGCGGCGGGTGATGGAGCTGCACTACCGCGATGGGCTGGATTGCCCGGCAATCAGCCAGCAGCTGCAGGTGTCGGTGCACATGGTGCGCAAGCATATCGGCAAAGGGCTGGAAGCCTGCAGGAAGGCGCTGGGCGCCAGGGAGCACACATGAACCGGAACGCATTGCCCGCAGCCGACGACACGATCGCCTGCGAGGCCATGGACTGGTTCCAGCGCAATCGCGAGGGGAGTCTGGGCGAGGCCGAGCGCGCTGCGTTCCTGCACTGGATGAAGCGTTCGCCAGAACACGTGCGCGCCTATATGCACGCCCTCGCGCTGCACCGGCAGGTCGGTGAGGCGCTGCAATCGCCGTTGCCTGAAGAGGCGCCGGTGCCGCCACGGCAGGCTGCCGCCAAGGTGGTGCCGCTGTTCGGTAGCGCACCCGCCGCGTCGCGCGCTGCGCCGCGGCGCGGCCGCGCGCGCTGGTGGGCGCTGGCTGCCGCAGCCTGTGTCGCCCTGCTCGGCGTGGGCCTGGTTCCGCAGTTGATGCCCACCGAACAGCTGTACAGCGCCGACCATGGTGAACTGCGCGACCTGGCGCTGCCTGACCAGACCCAGGTGCAGCTCAACGCGGACAGCCGCCTGCGGGTACGCATGAGCTGGTTCAGCCGCAAGGTGGAGCTGCTGCAGGGCGAGGCCACGTTCGACATCGCCCGCGACCGCCGTCCGTTCGAAGTGCAGGTGAACGGCCTGAAGATCCGAGACATCGGCACCGTGTTCGATGTATCGCGGCGGCTGCAGAGCACGCGCATCGGCGTGGTCTCCGGCGAAGTGGAGGTGTGGAGCCAGGGCTGGGATGCAACGCGTCTTGCGCAGCTGGGCGAAGGCCGGGTAGTGCAGGTCGACACGCGCAGTCATGCTGTGGAGTCCTTGGACATGCCGTTGTCGATGCTGCTGGATTGGCAGCATCGCAAGGTGTCCTTCCTTGATGAGCGGCTGGATGAAGTGGCCGCCGCCTTCAACCGACACAACCAGGTACAGGTGCGGATACTGGATGAAGGCGCGGCATCGGCGCGGCTGTCCGGCAGCCTCGATGCGCATCGCATCGGTGCATTGCAGGTGTTCCTCGAACGCGATCCGCGCTTTGTCGTACGCCGCGAGGGCGACACGGTGCGGGTCGGCAGTCGCTGAAGGCGACGTGGCCGTGCACTGTCAGAAAAGATTCATCGAATCCGCGTTCTCCACTTCGGTGGAAGCGGGCTCTTACTTGGGAGAAGCCGCTGTCGAATCGCTCAGCGGCACCTGCTGCTTTCTCTCTTCCAAGGACCTGTGATGCGTAACACGCTCTACCTGTCGATCATCCTCGCCCTGTCTCCCTGCAGCGTGCCGGTGGCGGCTGCCGCCACCGCGGATGGCATCGAGGCCCGTGTGTCGGCGCCGATCGCGGCGCAGCCGCTGGCGCGTGCGCTGGAGCAGTTGTCGCGCAGTTCCGGCGTGCAGTTCCTGTACTCGGGCAGCGGTGAGGCACGCATGGCCGGGGCGGTGCCGCGTGGTGCGACCGTCAAGCAGGCACTGGACGCGCTGCTGACAGGAACCGGCCTGGGCTACACCGTGGTGGACGGCAACGTCATCGCCATCGATCCGGCGCCCGCACGCAACGTACCGAAGCCGGCCGCGCCGAAGCCGCGCGAGGCCGAGGCGGCGGTGGCGCCGACCCTGGATACGGTGAAGGTGATTGCCGCGCACGAGGTGATCGACCAGAAGAAGACCTCGCCGGTGATCAAGGATTCGGTGGTCTACGACGAGATGGACAGCTACGGCGACGAAACCCTGGCCGAGAGCCTGATGGCCGCGCCGGGGCTGAGCGCGGTGGAAGACGCTGGCGAGCCGCGTTACGTCACGGTACGTGGCGTGCAGGCCAACCTCAACTACACCACCATCGATGGCATCGCGATTGCCAGCGTGGGTGGCAGTGGCTCGGGTGAGCGCATGAACAACCTGCAGCTGATTCCCAGCGACATCGGTACCCGCACCGATATCTACAAGAGCTTCAGTGCCGAGCAGGCGCCGGATGCCATCGGCGGCGTGATCGACATCATCAGCCGCAGTGCGTTCGACCGGTCCGGCAAGTATGTGTTCGCCGATGTGGCCGGTATCTACTCCACTGCCGAGACCAACGTCGAGCGTAGCGCCGGTGGCAACCACCAGACCCTGGGTCACTTCGGCAAGAGCGCCAAGGTGGTGTTCTCCAACCAGTTCGGTGCCGACCAGGAATTCGGCATCGTTGCGGTGGCCCGCTATGAGCAGCGTTCGCGCAACAGCGTCAAGCGCTGGGTGGAGTCGAACTACTACTACAACGACGCCGGCAAGTACCTCACCGACGGCACCACTGGGCCGGACGAGGCTAAGGGCTGGAACGGGCTGCGTGCGCCCGGCAATTTCAGTACCGGTACCTACACCAACTTCATCACCAATTTCGGTGGCTCGGCCAAGCTGGAATGGAAACCGTCGGACGATCCGTTCTACGCATCGCTGCTGCTGTACTCGTACCGGTTCTACGAGAACTCGACGATGAACAAGACCGATCTGTATGGCAACGCCAAGTTTCCGATCCGCAATCAGACCGATGACAGCGGCACCACCCAGATCAACAGCATCTACATCAAGAACCGGCATGATCGTTGGGATCGCAGCAATCGCGGCGCCATCGCCAGCTTCAACTGGGACTTGGGTGACCGTTCGCGGTTGACCCTGCGTGGCGGCCACACCGAAGAAACCTTCCACAACAGCCAGGTCTACTGGGGGGTACGCGCCTACCCGAGCAACCTGTTCGTCGATTACGAGAACGACAGCCACGGCTTTCCCAATGCGGTGGCGGTTTCCGATTCCAGCCTGCTGACCAGCTCGGCGTTCAAGCTCAACCCGGCACAGGCCTATGTCTCGCCGCGCGACGCCAAGGAGAGCATCGACAACCTGCGTGCCGACTTCAGCTACAACATCGACGCCGATGCGCGTGGCTTTGGCCTGGCCGCCGGTGCCGAGTACCGTCACCTGAAGATCTGGCAGGACATCGACTTCGAGTACTACAAGAGCAGTGCCACGCTCAACGATTACCTGTACCCGGGTTCGACCCTGCTGGGCAGCGTGCCGGGCTTCCCGCTGATCGACAACCGCAAGTGGAACGAGGAGCTGGCGCCGACGCTGGGCAGCAACAACGCCGCCTATCCGAATGCCAACTTCACCAGTGACTACAAGTACGTTGAGGACATCACCAATGCCTATGTCTCCGCGCACTATGCCTGGGATCGGCTGTTGCTGATCGGTGGCCTGCGCTACGACCACACCACCTTCGATGCATTCAGCCCGTTCAGTGATGATGGCGGTACCACCTATACCTCCGCGTTCCGCAGGACCAGTGGTGGCTACAACAACCTGCTACCGTCGTTGAATGCAACCTTCAAGCTGACCGACGACCAGCGCCTGCGCTTCTCCGCCAGCCGCACCCTGGGCCGGCCGACGCCAAGCAACATCGCCCAGGCCACCAGCACCAGCTGTGGCGATGACGAGGAGGGCAGGGGCTTCTGCACGATCAAGCAGGGCAACGCCAACCTGCAGCCGCGCCGCTCCACCAACATCGACCTGGCCTGGGACCTGTATTTCAACGACAACAACGGCCTGGTCTCGGTCGCGCTGTTCGACAAAGTGATCAAGGACGACATCTACACCCTGACCACGTTCGAGAACGTGGGTGATACCCGCTACCGGGTCACCCAGCCGATGAACACCGACGCGTCCAAGCTGCGCGGCGTCGAGTTCGCGGTGGCCAACCGCAACCTGCAGTGGGGCGGCCAGCGCTTTGATATGTATTTCAACGCCACGCGGCTGGAAGGCCAGACCAACTACCGCATCAGTGATGGCAGCGAGCGCCGCCTGGACCGCCTGCTGTACCAGCCGGACTGGTCGCTCAATGGGTCGGTGATCTGGCGCATGCCGTGGAAGAGCGCACAGCTGCGCATGTCCGGCACCTACCGCAGCCGGATGCTGGTCGACTTCGGTGATACCCAGTGGCTGGACTCGTACTACGACCCGTACATGACCTTCAACTTGGCCTTCAGCCTCAAGGTCAGCAAACACGTGACGCTGAAGTACGAGGCCAAGAACCTGTTCAACACGCAGCCGACCTACAGCACTGGACCCAATGGTCGCTTCCGCACCGAGATCGACGACTACGGCCGCTTCTTCTACTTCCACATCATCTACAACTGAGGGCGCACCCGTGGATACGATCAATCGCAGGCGATTCCTGGCCCTGGCCGGCCTGTCCGCCGCCGGCGCCTGGATGGGCACGGCACGGGCGCTGGCCGCGCAGACCGATGCCACCGCGCTGAACCCGCGCAACCTGCTGGCATCGCCGCGGTTCGCCAGTACACCGTTCACCCTGGGCGTGGCCTCGGGTGATCCCTCGGCCGATGGCATGGTGCTGTGGACACGCCTGGCAACGGAGCCGCTGGTGTTCGGTGGTGGCATGCCGACGCAGCCGATGGCGGTCCAGTGGCAGCTGGCGGCCGACGATGGCATGCGCAACGTGGTGCGCCAAGGTTCGGCGATGGCCCACCCCGAGCTTGGCCATGCGGTGCACGTGGAGCTGGAAGGGCTGGCACCGGGCCGTCCGTACTGGTATCGCTTCAGCGTGGGCGGCCACGCCAGTGCCGTGGGCCACACCCGCACGCTGCCGGCAGCCAACGCTGCGGTTGATCGTGTCCGTTTCGCCGTGGCCGGTTGCCAGCACTATGAAGAGGGCCATTACACCGCATGGCGGCGCATCGCCGAGGAGCCGCTGGACTTCGTCTTCCACTATGGCGACTACATCTACGAGGGCGCAAGCCAACCGGGCGTGCGCAGGATGAACGGCCGGCCATTCACCAACCTGCGCAACCATGTTGGACCGCAGATCTACACGCTGGACGATTACCGCCGCCGCTACGCCCAGTACAAGAGCGATTCCGACCTGCAGGCCGCGCATGCGTCGGCGCCGTGGTTCGTCACCTTCGATGACCATGAAGTGGACAACAACTGGGCCGGTGCGGAGGACCAGGACGATACCCCCAGCGAGGTGTTCCTGCTGCGCCGCGCACAGGCCTTCCAGGCTTACTACGAGAACATGCCGCTGCGCCGATCGGCGCTTCCCCGCAACGGCCACATGCAGATGTATCGGCGTGCCCGCTATGGCACGCTGATGGACCTGCACCTGCTCGACACCCGCCAGTACCGCAGCAAGCAGGTAGACATGGCGCTGCATGAGGAAGTGGAATCACCGGCGCGCAGCATCGTCGGTGCGAAGCAGGAGCGCTGGCTGTTCGACGGACTGGCCGATGCCACGCCACGTTGGCACACCATCGCCCACCAGGTGGCACTGGGCAACTACATGCGCGAGAAGGATGGTGTGGTGCAGTCGTCCGACGACCAATGGTCGGGCTATCTGGACAGCCGCCGGCGCCTGCTTGACCACATCCAGAAGGTTGGCTTCGGCAATGTAGTGACCGCCTGCGGCGACGCGCATCGGCACTACGCCAGTGACCTGGTGCAGGACCATCGTGACTCGGGCGTGATCTCCAGTGAATTCCTCGCCACCTCGATCACCTCCGGCGCCGATGGCCAGGGCGTGGACGCGTATGCCGAGAACCAGCTGCGGCACAGTCCGCAATTGAAGGCGACCACCGACAAGCGCGGCTATGTGCTGTGCGATGTCACCCGTGATGCCTGGATCGGCGACATGAAGACGCTGGATACCGTGATGCAGCCGAACGGAACGGTGCAGAGCTGGAAACGCTATGCGGTGGAGCACGGCCGGCCGGGGTTGCAGGAGGCCTGAATCTACCGGTCTACCCTGTAGAGCCGAGCCCATGCTCGGCTGCTCTTCGATAACTGACCGGAAAAGCAGCCGAGCATGGGCTCGGCTCTACAGAGATCCTTCAATCGTGCTCGAACCGCAATGGCTCGCTGCCCATCGCCGGGTCGCTGGTGCCGGGGCGACCATCTTCTGCGCGACCGGCCAGACGCAGCACGCTCTCACCCGCGCCGACCTGCAGGTCATACCAGCCCGCGGTAGGCGTTGCATCCCACGCCAATGCGGTCTCTGCATGCGCCGGCAGCGCCAGCGTCTGTTCCGGCATGTGCCCGGCATAGGCGCCGGCATGCACGCGCAGCTGCTGTACGGCATCGCTGAGATTGCGCAGATGCAGCCGCAGCTGGCCTTCGGCGCGCTCGACCGACGCCTGCACGACGGGCCCTTTGGCAGCGCCCTGGAAGTGACGGTGGAAGCCATTCGGGCCGAGCAGCCACAGGTCATAGCGTCCCTGGGCGTCCAGCGCCCAGCGCTCGCGCAGCGGCGTGCCCGGTACCAGCGTATAGCGGCGTGGCACCGCACCCAGCCGCAGCCGATCGTACACATGCAGCACCGCCGCTGCGCCTTCGCAGGACAGCGTCAGATCCACGCCCGATGCGTCGATCGCAGTAATCGATGCCTGCGGCCGATAGGGCAGGGCACGCGCCGGGCGTACGCCGCTTTCCTGTTTCGCCGGCTTCAGTCCCTCCGGCAACGCCGGCACGGTGCGTCCCGGCAGGGCGGCAGCGCGTGCGGCAACCGCGCTGACGTCGGGCAGGCCGCGTACGAACGGGCGGGTATCACGCTGGGCGAAGTCGAAGGCATTGCTGAGGTCACCGCAGACCGCGCGGCGCCACGGCGAGATGTCCGGTGCGGCCACGCCGAATCGGCGTTCGATCAGGCGTATGACCGAGGTGTGGTCGTACACCTGCGAATCGACCCAGCCACCCCGGCTCCAGGGCGAGATCACGTAGAGCGGCACGCGCGGGCCCAGTCCGTAGGGGCGTCCGCGCAGCTCGGCGGCGTCGTACTTCTCATCCCCCGGTGTCGGATGGCGGTGGTACTCGCCCTCGGTGCTGACCGAAGACGCACCCGCCCAGCCACCGTTTTCCGGCGAAGGCGGTGCCGGTGGCGGCATGTGGTCGAAGAAACCGTCGTTCTCGTCGAACATCAGCAACAGGGCGGTGCGGCTCCACACTTCTGGATCGGCGGTCAGTGCATCCAGCACGCGCGCGGTGTACGCCGCGCCCTGGGCCGGGCTGGAAGGGCCGGGATGCTCGCTGCCGGCCGCGTCGGCGATGATGAAGCTGACCTGCGGCAGGCGCCCGTCGACCACGTCCTGGCGCAGCTGTGCCAGCCCACGCGTGCTGACCCCACGCGCGCGCAGCTGCGGGTCATGCCCCGGCGCAGCGCGGTAGGCCTGGCGGAAGGACTCGAAGCCGGCCAGCGGGTTGTCGGTGAAGTTGTCGGCCATGTCCTGGTAGATCTGCCAGGACACCCCGGCCTTCTGCAGGCGTTCTACATAGCTGGTCCATCGGTACGACGCCGGATGCCCGCCATGTTCCGGGAAGTTGTCGTGCGAGTTGGCGATCACCGGGCCACCGGCGCGCGCGGTCGCATCGTTGTGGCCGGTCCATAGGAACACCCGGTTCGGGTTGGTTCCGGCCTGCATCGCACAGTGGTAGGCGTCGCAGATAGTGAACGCGTCGGCCAGGGCGAACTGGAAGGGCAGGTCGCTGCGCTGGAAATAGCCCATCGAATGGTTCTGTTTGGCTTTCGGCCATTGCCCCATGCGTCCATGGTCCCAGGCACGCTGTGCATCAGGCCAGGTGTGCGGCGTGCCTTCCACCCGCATGTAGCCGAAGTGCGCAGCGGTATCCAGCGGGAACGGTGCGATCGCGCGCGTGCCGCTGGCATCGGGTTGCAGCCACAGGCTGCGCGCGCGGCCACCGGCCTGCAGCGCGGCGGCCGGGGCCACGAAGCGGTCGCCGAAGCCACGTACCCCCGGCAGCGTGCCGAAGTAGTGGTCGAACGAGCGGTTCTCCTGCATGAACACCACGATGTGCTGCAGGTCTTCCAGGCTGCGCGTCTGCGCGGCGGGTGCGATCGCAGCAGCCCGGGCGATGCTGGGCAGAAGGGGGGAAAGGCCGGCGGCAGCGCCGGCCTGCAACAACCGGCGTCGGCCGATATCGGTCACGGGTTCACTCACAGGTCCACACGGAAGGAGATGCCGACGGTACGCGGTGCGCCGATGAAGGCGTTGTCGCGGCCATCCACCCCTGCAAGATACCGCTTGTCGGTGAGGTTGCTCACCACCAGGTTGGCGCCCATGCCCTTCAGGCGCGGCGACAGGCCCTGCAGGTCGAAGCCGATGTTGGCGTTGAACACGGTGGCCGAGGGCAGCTTGTTGACGTTGGCGGCATCGAGGTAGCGCGTGCCCAGGTAGCGGCCGGACAGGCCGAAGTTCCAGCTTTCACCCTGCCAGTCGGCCGACAGCACCAGGGTCTGTTCGGGCTGGCCGATCACCTTGGCACCGTCGACGATGCCGAGCTGGGTATCACGTGCGGCGTCGCCACTGCCCAGGTACTTGGAGCGGTTGTAGGTATAGGCAGCGTTGAGGCGCCAGCCGTTGTCCCAGCCATAGCCGAACGCGGCCTCCAGACCGTTGCTCTCCACGCCGCCGAAGTTCTCGTAGACGCCGTCGGTCTCGCCCAGGTAGTCGATGCCGCTGACAAAGCCGGCCGGCAGGTAGACGATGCGGTTGTCGAACTTGATGTTGTACAGGGTGACCGAGGCGGTCAGCGGCCAGCGGCTGATGCGCATGCCGACTTCGATGTTGTCGGCGGTTTCCGGCTCCACGTTGCGGAAGCGTTGGGGATCGGTCTCGCCGAGCACGCCGGAGGGAATAGCGGCGAAGTTCTGCGAGAAGCCGGCGAACAGCTCCATGCCTTCCACGCCTGGCGCCCAGGTGAAGCCGGTGGACAGCAGCGGATCGGACTTGGAATCGGATTTCACGTGCTCATTGGCACCGATCACGCGGCGGCGCGACTGGTCGACGAAGAACTGCTTCACGCCCAGGCGCGCGCTGAACGGGCCGAAGCGCGCGACATCCTCGACGTAGTACATCTGCTCATCAACCTTGTACTTGTCCTCGAACTGCACCCAGTACGGCTGGTGGTCGAAGGCGATGTTCTGGCCGACGTTGAGCAGGCGATGCCAGTCGCGGCGTGCCGAGCGGTCCAGCTTCTCCACCCACAGCCCGCCACGGATCGTGTTGTCGACGGCACCGAAAGTCTGCCGCCACTCGACGTCGGCGGTCACGCCCTTGCGGTTGTTGTCGTAGTGGGTGTGGCGGTACGACTGCGCGCCCAACACGTTGCCGGCGTAGCAGTTCGGGTCGTACTCGGCAGTGAAGCCCAGCCGTGGGGTGCAGCTGGCCAGGCGCTGTGCGGCGCTGCCATCGGGATTGACGAAGAAGATCTGGCCGCGGTTGCTGCCGCCGAACACGGTCCTGCCACCGAGATACTCCGATTCCGGGCGGCCAGCACCGTCATCGCTGACCTGTGCCAGGTAGGGCGGCAGCCAGTCACCGCGGCCTTCCATTCGGTGCCCATAAGCGGCCACCGAGGCCTTGAAACCGTTACTGCCGTCGAAGGCCGCGCGCAGGTAGCCGAAGGTGTTCTCGCGCAGCGCACGCGAGCCGGAACGGAAGTTCTGGTCCAGGTACGGAATGCCGGTGAGGGTGCCGACCAGGTTGTCGCGATCCGGGTTGGTGGCGAAGCCCTTCGGCGAGACGCTGGTGTATTCCGGCTCGTCGGCATCGTTGTAGGACAGGTAGCCGGTCAGCGTCCAGCGATCCAGCTCGGTGATGAACTTGCCGGCGATGTGGTCGTTGCTGGTCTTGCCGCTGCCGTCGATCCAGTCGTGCACGCGCGCGGAGGAAGCGCTGACCCAGGCGCGGGTGTGGCCGCCGAGCAGGCCGGTGTCGTAGCGCACGTAGTACTTGCGTGCCTCGTTGTCACCGGCGCCGACCACGAAGCGCAGGCGGCTGTCCTGCAGCGGATCGCTGGTGAGGAAGTTCAGGGTGCCCCCGAGGGCTTCGTTCGAGCGCGAGGAGATGTCAGCGGTGCCCTGGCTGACTTCCACCGTTTCCAGATCGAGGGT
Organism: Stenotrophomonas sp. GW821-FHT09E08; assembly: GCF_059416125.1. Classification (NCBI taxonomy): domain Bacteria; kingdom Pseudomonadati; phylum Pseudomonadota; class Gammaproteobacteria; order Lysobacterales; family Lysobacteraceae; genus Stenotrophomonas; species Stenotrophomonas sp. GW821-FHT09E08. The sequence goes on along the minus strand of NZ_JBWKOO010000018.1, from coordinate 11,225 downwards.
GTCGATGTAGCGGTTGGCCAGCGAGCCGCCGCCGTAGCCCGAGCCGCCATTGGGCAGGCCATCGATGGTGGTGCCGATCTGCTGCGTATCGCGGTTGGTGACGAAACCGCGCATGCTGATCTGCGTGCCCCACACCGACGAACCGGTGGCGTCGGCTTCACTGACCACCACCCCGGGTACTTCATTGAGTGCGTCGTTGACGCTGCTCATCACGGTCTGCCGGTTCAACGTTTCCGCACGTACCGAGGTCTTGGCGTAGCTGGTGGCCTGGCCGATCACCTGCACCTGGTCCAGGGTGCGGGCATCGCTGCTGCGCGGTTCGGCCGCGTCGCCCTGCGGTGCTTCGGCCAGGGCATCCAGTGCGGGGGCGATCAGCAGGGCAAGCAGGGAGACACGGGGAAAGCGCGCAATGGTTCGCATCGAGACCGGACCTTGAGGGGAGGGAAGCCCCGAAGTGTCGGCAGCGCCAATGACATCGGCATGACGCGAAGATGCAGGAACCGTGTTGTGTGACGGCCGGTACCTGCGGCCGCCTGCCTCAGTAGCGCGCATCCTTTGGTTTCGGGTCACGCGGCCAGTCCTTGGCCTTGTTGGCGAAGTCCGGACGCGGCTGGTTGATGAAGTAGCTGGCGACGTCCACCGCATCCTGGTCGGGCATCACCTGCTGCCCCAGCGGGGGCTCGCGGGTCACTGCCGGCGGCATGTTGTGCTTGACGAAGCCGGCGGCCTTGTACAGACGCGCCATGCCCGCGCCGATGTTGAAACTGCGGTCACCCCACAGCGGCGGGAAGGCGATATCACCGCTGGCATCGCGCCGGCCTTCGCCGTTGTCACCGTGGCAGGCGGCGCATTGCGCGGCGTACAGCGCCTGACCGCGGATCGGATCAGGTGTCAGTGAGCTGTCGATCGGCCCTTCGCTGGGTGCCGCCACGCGCGCGCCTTCAGGAACGGGACGGCTCAACCAGGTCATGTATTCCAGCATGGCACGCATTTCCGGCGCGTCCTTGGCCAGCGGTTTGCCGTTCATCGAGCGCTGCAGGCAGCCATTGATGCGCTCGGTCAGCCCGATCACCTTGCCTGGCCGTGGCATGTAGCGCGGGTAGGCACCACCACCCGTATTGAAGTAGTGGTTGCCGAACGGCCGCTTGCCCTCGGCCATGTGGCACGAATTGCAGTTCAGATCGTTGCCGACGTTGTCCGGCAGCAACCGCGCGGTCTCGTTGAGGAGGCGGCGGCCGAGCATCACCGACCCGGCATTGCCCAGCCCGGCAATTTCCTCGGCGCTGGGGGCGTGGTACTGGCCGACCACCGTGCCCTGCGCGTCGAGAATATCGATCGTGCTGGCCACCGCGGCATCCAGGTCCGGGTACAGATGGCGGTAGGCGAGGGTGCCGGCACCGGCCAGCAGCACAACGGCGATCGCACTGCCGGGCAGCAGGCGGGAACGTTTGCGCGAACGCTTCATCGTGCAGCCTCCTGCGGAACGTAATGCACCGGCTTGTCACGCACCACCCGGCGCATCCTCGCCACGTCGACCTCGCTGACCGCGCTGGCCTGGTTGCCCCAGCTGCTGCGGATGAAGGTCAGGATCTGTGCCAGTTGTGCATTCGGCAGCCGCTCGAAACCGGGCATGGTGAACGCCATGCGGTCGTGCGGGGTATGCGGCGTGCGACCACCGATCAGGGTCACCTGCACCAGCGAACTGGGATCATCGGCGAACACGATCGAGTTGCCAGCCAGTGCTGGGTAGACCCGTGGCATGCCGCGGCCGTCGGCGCGATGGCAGGCCTGGCAGTGCTCTGCATAGGCCAGCGAGCCGGCCACGCGATAGTCGCCACTGCGCAGTGCGGCGGTGGTGGTGTCGGTACCCGGTGACCACTGTGCGCTGCGGCCCTCGCGTGCCGGCAGTTGTTTCAGGTAGCGTGCCATGGCCAGCAGGTCGGCGTCGGACAGGTACTGCGTGCTGTGCTCGACCACATCGGCCATGCCACCGAAGGCCGCCGAACGATCGGTGCGGCCGGTGCGCAGGAAGTCGACGATCTCGCCCTCGCTCCAGCTGGCCAGGCCGGTCGATTCATTGCGCAGGTTCTTCGCGTACCAGCCTTCCAGTACCGAACCGGACAGGAACTGGCCGCTGCCATCGTCGGCCATCGCCTTTTCCTGGAAGGCCAGCCCGCGTGGCGTGTGGCAGGCGCCGCAGTGAGCCAGGCCTTCCACCAGTTCTGCACCACGCTGCTCGCCGGCATCCAGCGCTGGATCCGGGCTGAAGCTGCGCGGGCGTGCGAACAGCAGCTGCCACCAGGCCAGTGGCCAGCGCATGTTGGCTGGCCACGGAATCGTGCTGTCGGCGTTGTCCTGCTTCACCGGCTGCACCGAGCCCATGAAGTAGGCGTACAGCGCCTTGATCTCGGCATCGCTGGCGATCACGTATGAGGCGTACGGCATTGCCGGATACAACGGCTGCCCATCGTGACGGATGCCGCGACGGACCGCGCGCTCGAAGTCGGCGTAGTCGTAGGCGCCAATGCCGGTGTCCGGATCGGGCGTGATGTTGGTCGAATAGATCGTGCCCATCGGCGTCTGCATGCCCAGTCCACCGGCGAACGGCTTGCCGCCCGGCGCGGTATGGCAGGCAGCGCAGTCGGCCGCGCGCGACAGGTATTGCCCCTGCGCGATCAGCGCCGGGTCGTGGACGTTGACCTTCGCCTCCTGTCGCGGTGCGAACCAGTAGGGCGTGGTGCGGGCGATGCCGTAGGCGGCGGCCACGGTGGCGGCCAGGGCAATGGCGAGCTTGAACGAGGTGCGCATGGCGGCACTGTGGGCAATCGCGCACGCGCGTTCATTGATCCGGATCAATGACTGAACAGATACAGCTTGTACACCAAGCTGAATCGTTCCCGCGTTGTCATCAAGCCGTCATCCACGCGCGATAGATGGCCGGTCGGGTGGGGCGTTAACGTCACCACTTGTCTGATTCACCCCTACGACGTGATATGAAGCGCCTGCTGCTGTTGTTGCTGGCGTGCGCCGGCCTGTGGCTGGCTGCATGCTCCTCCTCCATCAATGCCTCCTCCACCTCGCTCGCTGATCGGCTGATCGCGCCGGGTGGCGTGTCGACCCTGCTCGATCGCCCGCGCATTGCCGCCGCCATTGCCGAGTTGCCCAATCGCCATGGTTTCGCAGCGGGGCGCGATGGCGTGCCGATCTTCTGGCGCGTGTTCGATCCGGGTAACTACGGTGCGCGCTACCACTACCTGCCGCAGCGCCACGAGAACGGCCTGCCGCTGGATACCGGCTTGAGCCTGGCCGTGCCGCAGCCCTTCCACGCGCAGGCACCGCGCGGCACCGTGGTGCTGCTGCACGGTTGGATGATGAACGGTGATTCGATGCTGCCGTGGTCGCTGCAGTTGGCCGAGTCCGGCTACCGCGTGGTCACCCTCGACCTGCGCAACCACGGCCAGTCCGGTGCCGGTCCGTCCGGCTATGGCACCTATGAATCCGATGACGTGGTCGATGTGATCGGTGAGTTGCGTGCACGCGGCGAAGTGACCGGCCCGTTGTACCTGTTCGGTGTGTCATACGGTGCGGCCACCGCAGTGTTCACCGCCGACAAGCTGGGCGATCAGGTTGCCGGGGTGGTAGCGATGGAGTCATTCGCCAATGCCGGGGTGGCCATCCGTACGATGATCCCGCATCTGATGGGGTTGCAGCCGGAAGGGTTGAAGGCGCAGGCGGTAGCCTCCTACGCGCGCTGGCGTTACGGTGGCCAGGACATCGACCAGGTGGTCGCCGCGGCAAGCCGCCGCATCGACGTCGATCTCGACCGTGTGGACGTGGCGCGCGCGTTGGCCGATACCCACGCCTGCGTACTGCTTCTGCACGGGCAGGGCGACCAGCACATCCCGGTCAGCCAGGGCCGCGAACTGGCGCAGGCCAATCCGCGCGCGCACTACATCGAGATGCGCGGCGAAGATCACATCACCCTGCCGCTGAGGCTGGATCTGCTGGCCGGTGTGGTCGACGACTGGATGGCACGCGACGAGCACCATCCGGAAAGCACCTGCCCGGCACCGCAGCTGCCCGCCCAGGCCGAATGGCTGGTGCACGACACCGATACGCCGGTGAAGGCTCCGGCGCGCAGCTGAAAAAAGGGGGCGGAGGGGATTAGGTCGTTTCCCGCACACCTAGGCTAGAAACGACTTAATCCCCTCCGTCCCCTTTTCTGTCAGGGCAGGCGTCGTGCCAGTGAGCGCGCCGACGCGGCTACGCCCAGCAGCAGCGCGGCCACGCAGAGGAAGGCGAAGCCGAGGCTGGTGGCGTGTGCCAGTGCACCGATCGCTGCCGGGCCGGCGAGGATGACGGCGTACCCCAGCGTGGTAACCGCAGTGATGGCGATGCTCTCCGGCATCACCCGCTGCTGGCCCGCCATGGAAAACAGCGCTGGCACGATGTTGGCGCAGCCCAGCCCGACCAGTACGTAGCCGGCCAGCGCCACCGGGAATGACGGCACCAGCGTGGCCAGGGTGAAACCCGCAGCAGCGGTGATGCCGCCGAAGACCATCGTGCGGGTCCGGCCCAGGCGCTCGACGATACCGTCGCCGAACAGGCGCATCGCGGTCATCGCCAGGGTGAACAGCGCGAAGCCGGCACCAGCCTGGTCGCGTGGCACCTGCCGTACTTCGGCCAGGAACACCGCACTCCAGTCCAGCATCGAACCTTCGCCGAGGAACACCACGAAGGCCAGCACGCCGATGAACAGCACCACGCCGTGCGGCAGTGCCAGCAGCGGCCCTTCGTGCAGGATCCGTTGTGGGCGCCAGTGCGGGGCCGACAGCGCCGCCACCACCAGCAGCGCCGCTACCGAGACCAGCGCGGCCAGCCACAACGGCGTACCCAGGATCAGCAGGCCGGTCATGCAGCCAGCACCGACAAAACCACCGATGCTGTAGAAGGCGTGGAAGCCGGACATCATTGCGCGCCCGGCGTCGCGCTCGACCGCCACCGCCTGCATGTTCACCGTGCAGTCCATCGCGCCCACGCCGGCACCGAATACGAACAGAGCAGCGCCCAGCGCGAAAGGCGAGGGCGCAAGCGCCAGCAGTGGCAATGCCAACAGCACCATCGCGCAGGTCACCACCAGCAGCCGGCGGCAGCCGAGGCGGCCGGTCAAGGCACCGGCCAACGGCATCGCCAGCAACGAGCCCAGGCCGAGGCACAGCAGTACCGCGCCGAGGCTGGCATCGGACAACCCGGCCTTGGCTTTGGCATAGGGCACCATCGGCGCCCAGGCAGCGGTGGCGAATCCGGGAATGAAGAAGGCGGCACGGGTGGCGTGCTGCTGGGCACGTGGGGATGAGGGCGTCATGCGCGGTGCGAAGCTCCAATGAGTATCCATGAAAACGTTTTCAGGCCGAATGGGCAAGTGCCATGCGTGACATCAAGCGACGCATACGATTGCAGTGACCCGAATGCGTCACCAGTGATTAACGCCCCACGCGGACAGTGGCGACACGGTCGGCATTCCGCCGGCCGCTGCCGGAGATCCGTACATGAGCACGACACCGACCATCCTCCTCGTCCATGGTTTCTGGGGCGGGGCCGCACACTGGGCCAAAGTGATCCTGGAGCTGCATCGCAACGGCCATGACCGCGTGCAGGCGGTGGAACTACCGCTCACCTCGCTGGCCGATGATGCCGACCGCACCCAGAAAATGATCCGGCAGATCGACGGGCCGGTGCTGCTGGTCGGCCACTCCTATGGTGGTGCGGTGATCAGCCAGGCCGGCAACGAGGCCAACGTGAAGGGCCTGGTCTACATCGCGGCGTTCGCCCCGGATGCCGGCGAGAGTCCCGGTGGCATCACCCAGCAGCATCTGCCGGATGCGGCACCGAATCTGGCGCCGGACAGCGATGGCTACCTGTGGCTGCGTGCCGACAAGTTCCATGAAAGCTTCTGCCAGGACCTGAGTGACGACGAAGGCCGGGTGATGGCGGTGACCCAGAAGGCGCCGCTGGCCAGCACTTTCGGCGATGCGGTCAGCGACCCGGCGTGGAAGCACAAGCCGAGCTGGTACCAGCTGTCCCGCCATGACCGGATGATCGCGCCGGAGAACCAGAAGGTCATGGCTGGTCGGATGCAACCCAAGCGCTTGCTGGAACTGGATGCCAGCCATGCCTCGCTGGCCTCGAAACCGGCCGAGGTGACCGCGTTGATTCTTGAGGCCTGTGCCGCCGTAGGCGGCTGATCCGGCGCCATCGCGACGCGCGCGACGGCATACCGCACGACAGCCGGGGCGCAGGGGAGTAAACTCCTGCGCCTGCGGCCATCCGGCCCCATTCCCATCCCGCCTCCAGCCGCCGCCAGAGGATCCCACTCGATCGTGGAGGTCCCGTCGTGTCGTCTGTGCCTGTCCGTTTTCCGCTCCCGTTTCCACGTCGCCTGCCGCTGTCGCATGCGCTGGCCCAGGGTCTGCTGCTGCTTGCACTGAGCGGCGGCACCGCGGCCGCCCAGTCCTCCCAGGACGAGGACAAGGCCAAGCCGGCGCCCGCCTCGCAGACCCTGCAGACCGTACAGGTCACCGCCAACCAGCTCGGCACCATCACCGAAGGCAGCGGCGCCTACACGCCGGGCACCATCGCCACCGCCACCCGGCTGGTGTTGACCCCGCGGCAGACCCCGCAGACCATCAGCGTGATCACCCGCGCGCAGATGGACGACTTCGGCCTGGACGGCATCGATGACGTGATGCGGGTGACCCCGGGCATCAGCATCGTGACCTACGACAGCGAGCGCACCGAGTACTACGCACGCGGATTCGCCGTGCAGAACTTCCAGTACGACGGCATCCCGATGTCGCGCGACTCGGCCTACTCGGCCGGTAACACGCTCAGCGACACCGCCATCTACGACCGCATTGAAGTGCTCAAGGGCGCCACCGGCCTGCTGACCGGCATGGGCGATCCAGGCGCGACCATCAACCTGGTACGCAAGAAGCCGGGCAAGGACTTCGCAGGTAGTGCGACGCTGGGTGTGGGCCGCTGGGACGACTACCGCGCCGAGATCGATGTGGGTGGTCCGCTGACCGCCGATGGTCGTGTGCGTGGCCGTGCCGTTGGTGCCTGGCAGGACAAGCATTCCAATCTCGATTTCTACCAGCGCACCAGCAAGGTGGGCTACGCAGTGCTTGAGGCCGACGTGGGCGAGCGCACCCTGCTGACTGTCGGCGGGGACGTACTGGAGAGCGATCCGAAGGGCTCGACCTGGGGCGGCATCCCGCTGCTGGACAGCCAGGGCAACTTCAACGACATGCCGCGTTCGTTCAACAATGGCACCCATTGGAGCGGCTGGCGCCAGTACGTGCGCACCGGCTTCGCCACGTTGGAGCACACGTTCAACAATGACTGGGTTGCCAAGCTGCAGCTCAACCATCAGGTCAATGGCTATGACGCGGCCCTGGCCGGCGCGGCCGGTGGCAATCCCGATCCGGTTACCGGCGAAGGTGTGTCGCTGTGGCTGGGCAAGTATGTCGGCAAGACCGTCAGCAACGCCGCCGACTTCTACGTCAGCGGGCGCTTCGGCCTGCTTGGGCGCGAGCATGAACTGGTGGTCGGCGGCAGCGCGTCGCGCAAGCGCTGGACCAACACCGGTTACTCACCGCAGCCCGGCTACCCGACAGCGGTGCCGGACTATCGCGCGTGGCAGGGGGACATTCCCGAGCCGCAATGGCAGCGGGGCTACGACAACAATGAAGTGACCCGCGAGAACGGCGTCTATGTGGTCGGCCGCTTCGATGTTGCCGATCCGTTGAAGGTGATCGTCGGCAGCCGCCTGGCCAGCTACCGCTCGCCGCAGACGCGCGAGACCGGCGTGTTCGTACCGTATGCCGGCGTGGTCTACGACCTCGGCGAACACTATTCGGTGTATGCCAGCTACAGCACCATTTTCAAGCCGCAGGGCGAGCGCGACGAACAGGGCAAGGCGCTGGATCCGCTGGAAGGACGCAGCTACGAGATGGGCCTGAAGGCGGAATTCTTCGATGGCCGCTTCAACGCCAGTGCGGCGCTGTTCCAGCTCGACCAGGACAACTTCGCCCAGCCTTCCGGTGGCAAGACGCCGACCGGCGACATCGCCTACCGCGCGCTGATGGGCGTGCGCACCAAGGGCTATGAGCTGGAGCTGTCCGGCCAGCTGGCCGAGGGCTGGCAGGTGCAGGGTGGTTTCGCCCACAAGATCGCACGCCAGGCCGGGACCAAGGTGTCGACGCTGGAGCCGGAGAATCAGTTCAGCCTGCACACCAGCTACCGCCTGCGCGGCGACTGGAAGGGGCTGACGCTCGGTGGTGGTGCGCGCTGGCAGGATTCCACTTTCGGTGAGATCACCAACCCGGCCACGCAGGCCAAGGTGGTTCATCGCACCCAACCGTATTGGTTGCTGGATGCGATGGCGCGTTATGAATTCAGTGATCGCCTGTCGGCTACGCTCAACGTCAACAACCTGCTGGACAAGCGGTACTACACGATCTTCAGCTGGTACAGCACCTATACCTGGGGTGAGCCGCGCAACGTACGCCTGGCGATGACGTACAAGTTCTGACGCCGGTGGTGCTGTAGCGCCGAGCCCGCTCTCGGCTGGCCGTGCATGGCCTGATCCAGGCAAACAGCAGCCGAGCGTGGGCCCGGCGCTACAGAAATGCGCCCGCGATGCACTGGAGCATCGCGGGCGTTGTCGTTACAGCGGCAGGTCGAACACCAGCACTTCTGCGTCGTTGCCGTTTTCCAGGGTCAGCTGTGCTTCGTCGCTGACCTGCAGCGCATCGCCGGCTTCCAGGGTGATGCCGTTGACCTGCAGCTGGCCCCGCGCCACCTGCACATAGGCGCCACGACCGTTGCCAAGCGCGTGGTGCAGCTTCTGGCCGCCATCGAGGATGGTGGCGAAGATGCGGGCATCCTGGTGGATACGCAGCGAGCCGTCGGCACCGTCAGGCGAGGCAATCAGGCGCAGCTGGCCGCGCTTGGTCTCCGGCGCGAAGTGGGTCTCCTCGTACGACGGGGTGATGTTCTCCGCGTCCGGGAAGATCCAGATCTGCAGGAAGTGCACCGGCTCATCGGCCGAATGGTTGAACTCGCTGTGGCTGACACCGCTGCCGGCACTCATGCGCTGCACGTCGCCGTAGCGCAGCACCGAACCGGTGCCCATCGAGTCCTTGTGCTCCAGCGCGCCGCCCAGTACATAGGAAACGATCTCCATGTTGCTGTGGCTGTGGGTGCCGAAGCCCTGGCCGCCGATCACCTTGTCTTCGTTGATCACCCGCAGCGGGCCGAAGCTGACGTAACGGGGGTCGTAGTAGTTGGCGAAGGAGAAGGTATGGCGCGAGGACAGCCAGCCATGCTCGGCCAGGCCACGGGTAGCGCTCTTGCGGATCTGCAGCATGATGGAATCTCCTTGTTCGATGGTTTCGATGGGGCGGGATGGGCCTCTGGCCGCTGTGTTTTCCCGTTGGAGAGAAGTATCCGCTTGCGCCCCGGCTTTGAAAAACGGATAGTTTTGACAGCCATCATCGAAAAAATCGAATGCTCAAGCTCAGCCTCGATGCCCTGCAGATCCTGGATGCCATCGACCGCCGTGGTTCGTTTGCCGGCGCCGGCAAGGCCCTGCACAAAGTGCCCTCAACCATCTCCTACACCGTGGCCAAGCTGGAGGAGGACCTGGGCGTGCAGCTGTTCGACCGGGTCGGACCGCGCGCCGAACCGACCGAGGCCGGCCGCGCGCTGCTGGAAGAGGGCAGGCACCTGCTGCGCGCCGCGCGTGAGCTGGAGCTGCGGGTGCGGCGGGTGGCCTCGGGCTGGGAGACCGAGCTGACCCTGGCGGTCGACTCGGTGTTTCCGACCTGGCTGTTGGGGCCGGATATCGCCGCATTCCGTGAGGCCGAGGCGCCGACACGGCTGCGGCTGATTGGCGAGGCCCTGTCCGGCACCTGGGAAGCCCTGCTGGACCGCCGTGCCGACCTGCTGGTCGGTGCGCCGGGCGAGGGCCCCAGTGGCGGTGGTTACGTGGTCGAGCCGCTGGGCACGGTGGAGTTCGTGTTCGCGGTCGCGCCCGATCATCCCTTGGCGGCGGTGCCGGGCGTGCTCGGTCGCGAGCAGCTGGTCGAGCATTGCGCGATCGCCGTCTCCGATTCGGCGCGGCGGCTGTTGCCACGCACGGTCGGCCTGTTGATGGGGCAGGAAATGCTGACGGTGCCGGACATGGCCAGCAAGCTGAAGCTGCAATGCGAGGGGGTGGGCTTCGGATTCCTGCCCGAGCCGTGCGCGCGCGCGGCAGTAGCGCGCGGCCAGCTGGTGATCCGCGAAGTGGAGGAGCACAAGCCGGAAGAGACGTTCTGGCTGGCCTGGCGTACCGGTGAAGATGGTGCAGCACTGCGCTGGTGGCGCGAGCGCCTGCGCAGGCCGGAGCTGCTGTCGCAGTGGTGGCAGTCAATGGCACGGGGTTAGGGGTACGGCAGGGCTGCGCCCTGCACCCGCTACGAGCTGGAGCAACAGCAACATCAACAGCAGAAGCTGGTTTCCTGTGGGGAGGCGGGGTGGGTCCGGTTGCGGGGGCCGCTGCAAGTACGTCCATGTAAGCTCGGTCGCCGCTTGCTCGTGTGCGCAGTCCTGCGCACACGGCAAGACCGGGGTTGGGCGTCCTGCCCAACCCGCCCGAGGCATCCCTCGGGCCCATGCGGCTCACGCCCCCGCAACCGGACCCACCCCGCCTTCGACACATTCCTGCGGCCGTTGGTGGGTGTCGACCTTGGTCGACACGGTAGATCCACGCCATGCGTGGATGCTTTTCGATCTCGATTCGAAATATTCGATTCCGATGGAGATTCATCCACGCATGGCGTGGATCCATCAGATCGCGGAAACCTGTCAGAGGTGGGGTGGCATGGGCAGGCAGGACCGTTGGCGGCATGGATGCCGCCATCGAGCCCCCATGGATGGGTTTACGGCGTGTCCTGCCTGCCCATACCGCCCCGCCATCCCACGGAACACCAGCTTCTGCTGTTGCCGTTGCCTTGGCTTGAAGCATCGGCGGGTGCAGGGCGCAGCCCTGCCGAAAAACACACATAAAAAAACAGCAGGCCGAGGCCTGCTGTTTCGGTGTAATGGTGCGCCCGGAGAGATTCGAACTCCCGACCGCCTGGTTCGTAGCCAGGTACTCTATCCAACTGAGCTACGGGCGC